>JBIKPX010000001.1:0-33100 GCA_044357195.1 Candidatus Planktophila sp.
CCCCATGGGTTGCAACATCATTTGCAACGTTCCTGCTTGCCTTTGCTGGTATTCCACTTACAAGCGGTTTCATTGGAAAGTTTTCAATTTTCTCAGCTGCTTATGAAAGCGGATCAAAATCAGTTGTTATTGCTGGTGTTCTGTCCAGTGCGATTGCAGCCTTTTTCTATATTCGTGTAATTGTTTTGATGTTTTTTTCAGACCCACTAGAAGATGCAACCAGTGTTGTTATTCCTTCAGCACTTACTCGCATCACGGTGTTGTTCGCTGTCATCGTCACAATCTTCCTAGGAGTCTTTCCATCTCCACTTCTTGATTTCATTAGTAATATCGCGATCTTCATCCGATAATGGCATCGCTAGGAATTCCTGAGATCTCGCCAGAGTTTGAGGCGCAACTCTCTGACGGACTTTCACAAGTAGAAGATCGCTTGCGCGAACAAATTGTTGGTAAATACCCACTCGTTATTGAAACTTCACGCCACCTTGTTGACGCAGGTGGGAAACGACTTCGCCCCTTACTGACATTGATTGCATCTCATTACGGTGACCCAAGTCGTTCACAAATAATTGATGCTGCAGTTGTCTGCGAATTAACCCACCTCGGTACTTTGTATCACGATGATGTTATGGATGAAGCGCCACTTCGTCGTGGAGTTATGAGTGCCAATACACGTTGGACTAACTCTGTTGCCATCTTGACCGGTGATTATCTCTTTGCAAAAGTTTCAGATTTGCTTGCTGACATGGGCCCAGAAGCTGTGCGCTTACAAGCACGAACATTTGAACGCCTTGTTATTGGTCAAATCATGGAAACTCAAGGACCAAGCGCCGGTGTTGATGCACTCGAGCACTATCTCAATGTTGTTGCTGATAAAACTGGTTCTCTGATTGCCACCAGTGCACGCTTTGGCGCGCTTCTTTCAGGAGCACCGCGCGACATCATGGAAACACTTACAACCTTTGGCGAAAAGATGGGCGTTGCATTTCAATTAGCTGATGACGTCATTGATATTTCAAGTGAATCCTTTGAATCAGGCAAGACTCCAGGCACAGATTTGCGTGAAGGAATTCCAACGCTTGTAACTCTCAATGTTATGAAATCACATGATTTAGCAGATGCTGAACTTCGTCACTTACTCAGTGGTCCTATTGAAGATGAAGCAACAGTTGCTCAAGTTTTGCGAGAGCTTCGTTCTCACAAAGCACTAGATGAGTCACGTTCTCAGTTAGTTTCAATTGCTAAAGAAGCACGCGCCGCACTCGGTCCGCTGCCAGTTGGCGCGCCAACTGGTGCGCTGTTATCCCTGTGTGACGCTGTTATTGACCGTACGGCTTGATTTAATTAAATCTATTGCCAGCGTCACAAGTGCGGCCCAAATAATTAAGAATCCGATCCATCTGGCTGTTGGCATTTCCTCGTGACGAACCCACACACCAATTGAAAACTGAAGTGTTGGAGTTATGTATTGAAGTAATCCAATAATCGTAAATGGCAAACGAGTTGTTGAACCGTTAAACAACAAGAGCGGAATAGAAGTAACAATGCCAGCGCCGATGAGTAAGAGGGATAGACCAAGGGATGAACCAAGTTGTCCGGTGCCATTTAGTCCGATAAAGATCAGATATCCACCGTAAAAAGGTAGTGAAAGCAATGTTTCGATAGCCAAACCTTCAAGTGCCCCAAGATTTAGTTGCTTCTTTACAAGACCGTAAGAACCCCAAGAAAACGCTAGTGCCAAAGCAATCCATGGAAGACGTCCATAATCAATAGTTAAGACGATTACACCGATTGCGCCAAAACTAACTGCAACCCATTGAAGTTTGCGCATTTTTTCGCGCAACGTAATTACACCAAAAGCAATGATGATGAGCGGGTTGATGTAATACCCAAGTGCAGTTTCAACAACGTGCTCATTGTTTACTCCCCAGATATAAACGAGCCAATTAACTGAGATGAGCCCGGCAGCAAGTAATAACCGAAAAAAGACTTTTGGATTTTTAAGGAGTGCGTATGTGCTCTTAAGTTGCTTAGCAACTCCAAGTGCAACTAAACAGAAAAAGAGCGACCAGACAGCACGGTGAGAAACAATTTCCATTGGACTTGCTGGTTGTAAAAGTGGCCAGTACAAGGGGAATGCGCCCCACAAGGTATACGCAGATACACCGAAGACTAATCCGGTTTTATATCTAGACAATTAACGAAAATTCGTAAATTGAACTGCAAAATCCCATGCACCATCTTTTACAAGCGCCATGGCTGTCTGTAAATCATCGCGACTCTTGCTTGTGACGCGAAGTTCATCTCCTTGGATCTGAGTCTTAAGTGACTTAGGACCGTCATCACGTAAAAACTTTGCAACCTTTTTAGCATTCTCAGTTGAGATACCTTCTTTAAGGGGTGCAGCAATTTTGTAGATCTTTCCACTGAGCTGTGGCGCTCCAGCATCTAAATGCTTAAGAGAAACACCGCGTTTAATCATCTTGTCTTTAACGACATCCAAAGCGGCTTTAGCGCGTTCTTCGGTATCTGCTTCGATGCTAATTACTTCGCCTTTGAGTTCGATTGAAGAACCTGTGTTCTTAAAATCAAAGCGCGTATCGATTTCGCGGATTGCTTGATTAATCGCATTATCTAATTCCATGCGATCTATCTTGGATGTGATGTCAAAACTGCTGTCAGCCATTCAGTCATCTTATCTTCTCACCCGAAAAGTTATGAAATTCTTGCATCCGTAGACTAGATTTTCACCATGTTTCGAGTACGTCTGTGCCTCTTACTCTTAGTGCTCAGTGTTCTCCCAATTTCACAATCACAGGCAGCCGATGTTGTTTATCCAGGAGATCGACCATTCACATTGGTTTTGCCAAATAATTATCAACCCGGCACTCCTGCTCCATTAATCATCGCTCTACATGGATACACGGCAAATACTCCGTATGCCGATAGTTATTTCCAACTAAGCAAAGCGGCAGATCAAAAAGGAATTTTGACTGTTTATCCCAGTGGAAGCAAAGATTCCAATGGCTTTCTTTTCTGGAATGCAACGCCTGCTTGTTGCAACTTTGATTCAAGCACTGTCGATGACGAAGCGTATTTATTAAGCATTATTGATTTAGTTTCCAAAGATCATGCCGTAGACCCTGCCCGTGTTTACATTATTGGGCATTCAAATGGTGGCTTCATGGCTCATCGAATGGCGTGCAATCAATCGGATAGAATTGCCGCAATTGTTAGTTTGGCGGGTATGACGTATTCAAATCCAAAGAGTTGTAGACCAACTTCACCTGTGAGCGTCTTGCAAATCCACGGCAGCAATGATGCTGTCATTACATATACAGGCGGATATTTATTTGGCAGCGCATATCCCTCTGCACGAAAAACAATTGATCTTTGGGGCAAACTAAATGAGTGTGGCAAAAAAGCCTATCGAGTTCTGCCACGACTTGATTTAGATCGCAAATTAGCTGGAGCAGAAACTACAGTCCTTAGATATAAAGGATGCAAAACAGGTGCTACCTCTGAAATGTGGACGATAAATAAAGGCAAACACTCTCCTGAGCTCTCTGCTACCTTTGCAGAAAGCGTTGTTAATTTCCTACTTAGTCGACCAAAGAAGAGTGAATGAAAAAAATACTTGTTTTATCTGTTGTGACCCTCTTAAGTTTTCTGATGCCAGCTGCTCTGGCTCACTCGGAGCTGGTCTCATCTAACCCAAGTGCTTCAGCAAATATTGAGCAATTACCAGAACAAATAGAACTTGAATTTAATGAAGAATTATTGAATTTAGGTTCTGGCAACTCAATTTCGATTATGACCCCAAGTGGTGAAGACATCGGCATGGGGGATGCGAGTACAGAAGGTGCAAAAATAAATCGTTTGCTCAATACAACTTCTGAGACTGGGCAATTCCAAGTTACGTATCGAGTCGCATCGGCTGACGGTCACGTGCTTAATGGAAGTTTCACATTTAATTTAAGCGAAGCTGTAGTTCCAATAACTCAGAATGAAAGTGCAGTAGATGCCGAATCTGGATCAAATCTTCTTGTAAATTCCGTTATAGGAATCATTGGCTTTGGCGCGCTTCTCTTAATCGAGTTGGCCCGGCGCTCAAGAAAACGACGAATTACCTCTACCGATTAATTTAAGGTAATCTTCGCTCGCCGTAAAACGTTCGACCTTGGCGGGTTGCCCGAGCGGCCAATGGGAGGGGACTGTAAATCCCCCGGCTCTGCCTTCGAAGGTTCAAATCCTTCACCCGCCACCAGCAAGAAGAACTTTATTTAGAAGTGCCAGACTTACGAGCTGCGCGAGATAAAAATAATGCAAAGACAAGGGCTAACACGATTCCAGTGTTAACACCCATTTCTGTTAGCGCCCGGTTGAAATATTCTTCGGTTTTTTCTTTTTCCATCGTTAGCGATGCTCCGACTGTCAGGATGTGTCGAACCGCTGCGATAACTCCAATGATTAAGAAGTTATCCAGTTGGAAAATACCATCAGTAAATCTAACGATGACCGTTCTCATAATTTCTAGAATGATGATTACAAAGAGAATGTCATTAATTCCTTGGATCATTCCTAGCGGAAAGAATGGACGAGTTTCTATGAGGCGTTGAAGGGTGTAACCAGCAGCCAAGATAGAAATAACAAACAAAAGTATTCCTAGAAAACCATGCAAAATATCTTCAAGTTTATCGATGAAAGTTACAGGGATGAGTGACTCATCTTTTGTCAGTAAACCCTTAACTGATTTGTACTTCATATCGACCGCCCTCACTAGATATGCTCAAGGGTAAATGCAGCCTTGCACTCTCGCAATATCTAGGGCTAAATGCCCTGCAATTGTTCCCTGGCTCTGCCCCAGATGGTTCAAATCCTTGAGTGAAGCGTGGCTTTTTGCATATAACTCGCGTGTAGACATTGATAACTCCTCTTTATATTCTTTGCTCATAACAATCCACCTAAGAGGAGAACTTGTGAAAAAGCGTTTTGGAATTTTTTCAGCTGTCGTAATTGCTGCAGCACTAACACTTACAGGATGTTCATCATCTGACTCTGCAACAACAGAAACAGCCGCATCATGTGCAAAGGCTGATCTTGCAACAGTTACTGCAGGTAAATTAACTATCGCCACTGGCGAACCTGCTTACTATCCATGGGTTATGGATGACAAGCCAGAATCTGGCGAAGGCTTCGAAGGCGCAGTCGCATATGCAGTAGCAACACAACTCGGATTTACAAATGAAGAAGTTGTATGGGTTCGCACAACATTTGATTCTGCTGTAACACCAGGAGAAAAGAACTTCGACTTTAACTTGCAGCAATTCTCAATTACAGATGAGCGCAAGACTGCAGTTGATTTCTCATCCCCTTATTACACAGCGCCACAAGCAATCGTTTCCTTCAAGGGAAGCAAGATTGATGGAAAGACTTCACTTGCAGACCTCAAGGGCGCAAAGCTCGGAGCTGCAGTTGGAACAACATCACTTGATGCAATTGAAAACCAGATTGGTGCAAAGCCACAGGTATTTAATGACAATGCAGCAGGTGTATCAGCACTAAAGAATAAGCAGATTGATGGATTAGTTGTTGATCTTCCAACAGCGTTCTACCTATCTGGTGTTGAAGTTCCTAATGGTCTAATCGTTGGTCAACTTCCTTCTACTGGAAGCGGAGACCAATTTGGTCTCTTGCTAACAAAGGGCAGTGCATTAACTTCATGTGTATCAGGTGCGGTCGATGCAATCACATCTGATGGAACACTGGCTGCAATCACTGATAAGTGGCTTGCAACTGATGCTGGCGCGCCAGTATTAAAGCCATAAGTTAAAAACAAGAAGTAAACACGGTAGTTTGGCGGCCATGACAGAGAGAAATAACTCTGCGTGGTCGCCAAGCTCACGTGAATTAGAGCGCCAAGGATCGCGTCGAGCAATTAACCGCAAGCAAGTTCTTATTGCTGCGGCTTCTTCTTTGTTTGTTCTAGGGACTCTCGCCGTAGTTCTGGTTACTTCCCCTGGTTGGCAAACGGTTAAGAGTACTTTTTTTGATATTGAATACGGCAAAGAAGTACTTCCAAAAGTATTACAAGGCTTATGGATCAACCTTCAACTTACTTTTATTGGTGGCGCTGCCATCGGTGTAATTGCATTGGGCCTAGCCCTATTGCGCACAACAAAGTCACCAACGCTTACTCCATTTAGATTTTTAGCAACCGCCTACGTCGATATCTTTCGTGGTGCCCCACTTATTTTGATTATTTTACTTGTTGGCTTCGGCGTTCCAGCACTTGGCTTAAAAGGAATTTCTAGCAATGTAATCTTCCTTGGAACAGTGGCAGTTGTCCTTACATACTCTGCATACGTTGCTGAAGTTATTCGAAGTGGAATTCTTTCTATTCACCCAAGCCAACGCGCAGCCGCAAGATCACTCGGTCTGTCATCAGGTCAAACGATGCGTTATGTGGTTTTACCTCAGGCAATCAGGCGAGTTGTTCCACCACTTTTAAATGACTTTGTATCTCTACTTAAAGACACCGGCCTTGTTTCAATCCTTGGTGTGACCGATGCGGTGCGTGCGGCGCAAATTAATGCAAGCCGCACATTTAATTACACACCATATGTTGTTGCTGCAATCTTGTTCTTGCTGATTACTATCCCAATGACTCGTTATACAGACAGAGCCATTAGACAGCGTACAAATGCGCAGAGCTCAGAAGGTGCTATCTAATGAGCAATGTCCTAGAGCTAAAAAGCGTTCGTAAATCTTTTGGTGCTGAAGTAGTTCTTAACAACCTCTCACTTGTTGTTCCCGAACACACCGCAACAGTTCTTATCGGTGCATCAGGCTCTGGTAAATCAACCTTGCTGCGTTGCATCAATTTGCTTGAAACTATTGATGATGGACAGATTCTGCTCGATGGAAAAGAAATATCTGATCCGCTGATAAATGTCGACGACGTACGACGCAAGCTAGGAATGGTTTTTCAGTCCTTTAACCTATTCCCACACAAAACTGTTTTAGAAAACATCACACTTGCACCGGTAAAAGTTCAAGGCAAATCAGTCGAAGAAGCGCGTATTGCAGCAATGGCTCTGCTTACTCGCTTTGATTTAGCGGATAAGGCAGATCAATACCCAGATCGTTTATCTGGTGGACAACAACAGCGTGTGGCGATCATTCGCTCATTAGCAGTTAATCCGCGTCTCTTATTACTCGATGAAATCACTTCAGCGTTAGATCCAGTACTTGTTAATGAAGTGCTCAGCATTGTTCGAGACCTTAAGCACGATGGAATGACAATGGTTCTTGCCACCCACGAAATGGGTTTTGCTACACAAGTAGCCGATGAAGTCTGTTTCCTAGAATCTGGAAACATTCTCGAAAGAGGTAGTGCTGAAGCCGTGCTGCGTAATCCAACGAATCCAAAGACCCAAGAGTTTCTAAAGCGAGTTCATCAAGCTGGAAGATTATAAAAAGATAACGTCCACCATTTCTAGTCAAGAGAAATGATGGACGTTTCGCCCCTCAGCGATCTATCTTTGAAATGCAGCTAAGTGATTCTCAGAACCCTTTTTAAGGTTTGCAAGTGTCAATTTAATATCTGCTTTTTTAACTGTCTTAGCTAGTGTTGCTAAATCAGCTAAATCCTTCTTTTCAATCAAGATGCCTACGGAAATAGCATCAAGTTCTGATAACTTTCCTTTTGCTACAAGTGTTTTATACAAAGCAGTTAAGGATTTATCGGTAAATTCTCCAGCCGCCTTGCCTATGGTTGGATTCTTAATGCCGTAAGTTTTCAGTAAAACTGCAACGGCATCCATGTGTGTTTGTTCTGAACCAGAAATATTCTTAAATTTTGGACTGACTGAAACAGCATCAAGGGCTGCATAAACGTCGCGTGCCAATTTTTCTTCTTCTACTAGGTAGAGGAGCTGTGCTTTAGTAGTGGCACTTACTGTAGGGGTCGCCGCTTGGGCAGGAAGAACCGTAGCGATCACCGCGATCCCGATAAGTGATGCGAGGGTTTTGACTGTGGTTCTCATAAGGACTCCATTCATTTGTACTCCGCTGGAATATCCAGTAACTTGACTATACCCCTAGGGGTATATAGGCTCAAGCCAATAGATACCAAAAAGATGGAGGCAGCACTCATGTGTTCACAAGTTATGTGTCAGATATGCAAGAAACCAACGTGGTCCGGTTGTGGAGAACATATTGAAGAAGCACTCATAAATGTTCCAGAGCAAGACCGTTGCAAGTGTTAATTAGAAAATTCCAGAGGAGTTTGTAATGGCTAAGAAGATTTCACACGTGCTAAATGATCAAGAGCAGATTGATTTGATTATTAATCGAATTAAACGAGCACAAGGGCAACTGGGAGCTGTTGCGAGAATGCTCGAGGAAGGTCGCGCGTGCGATGAAATTGTCACTCAGATGTCGGCAGTTTCTAAGGCAGTAAATACAGCTGCATTTACTTTGATTTCAACAAGTCTTAAAGAGTGCTTGGTTGAAGATAAGTCGAATTCAAAGGCTGTCACAGCTCAACTTCAAAAACTATTTTTAAGTCTTGCGTAAAGGAAACAAAATGAAGAAACTTTTAGTAGCACTCTTTGCATCCACCCTCTTACTCACCAGCTGCTCCAGTGGTGGTTCAGCGACAGATCTTGGCGCTTCGGATTTTTCCAATAAAATTGCCGAACCAGGTGTAGTGATCTTGGATGTTCGCACAGCGGGAGAATTTGCTGAAGGCCATATTGAAAATGCAATAAATATTGATGTTGAAGGTGGACAGTTTGATTCTGGAATTGCTGAATTAGATAAAACTAAAACTTATGCTGTCTACTGTCGAAGCGGTCGACGATCTGGCGTCGCTGTCGCAAAAATGAGCGATGCAGGTTTTACTTCGCTATTCAATTTAAATGCAGGAATCACAGACTGGCAAAGCCAGGGATATCCGGTAGTCGCCTAATGAAAAAAATTGTTGTAATCGGTGGCGTTGCCGGGGGCATGTCTGCGGCAACCAGACTACGCAGACTCGATGCTGAAGCAGAAATTATTGTTCTGGAAAAGAGTGGCTACGTTTCTTATGCTAACTGCGGACTTCCTTATTATGTTGGTGGAGTTATTGAAGAAGAAAACGATTTGTTGCTTCAAACCCCAACAAGCCTGCACGCACGCTTTCGCTTAGATGTTCGGGTGCTCACAGAAGCTTTAATTATTGATCCCGCAAAGAAAGAAGTAGCGGTTCAAGATTTACAAAGTGGAAATCGCTATACGTTGACATATGACAAGCTCGTACTGAGCCCTGGAGCATCACCAATTGTTCCGCCACTGCCAGGAGTTGAAAGAGCTCTCACGCTTCGAACTGTCGAAGATGTGGAACGCATCGTTGCGCAAGTGATGGCTAAGCCACAGAGCGCAGTTGTTATCGGCGGTGGTTTTATTGGTGTTGAGATAGCAGAAAATCTCATTCACAAAGGAATTCAGACATCAGTCATTGAAGCATCCGATCAAGTTTTAGCTCCACTAGATCCTGAAATGGCAACACTTGTTGCTAGAGAGATGCGTTTACAAAAAGTTGATCTCCATCTTGGCGTAAGTGTTTCTGCCATTAATCCAAAGAGCGTCACACTTTCTGATGGTGTTGAGATACCAGCCGAGTTAGTGATACTTGCAATTGGCGTGAAGCCAGATACTTCCCTTGCAAAGAATGCTGGACTTCTTATTGGTTCCAGAAATGGAATCAAAGTTGATGAATTTAATCGCACAAGCAACCTAGATATTTATGCAATTGGTGACGTCGCAGAAAAGACTGATGCGCTAGATGGTGGCGCAACCCTGGTTCCTCTTGCAAATCTTGCTAACCGCCACGGAAGAGTTGTGGCCGATCACATCAACGGTCGCACGGTCCGGCCTGTAAAAACTATCGGAACGGCAATCGTTAAGGTTTTTGATTTGATGATTGCGACTACCGGCTGGAATGAAAAACGTCTAAAAGTTTCTGGGCGTTCATATACATCAATTCACTCTCATCCAAATTCTCATGCGGGCTATTATCCAGATGCAAAACAAATGACTCTTAAACTAATCTTTGATCCACAGAGCGGTGAAATTCTTGGAGCACAAGGAGTTGGGATCGAAGGTGTAGACAAGCGAATTGATGTCATTGCCACTGCAATCCGCGGAGACATCACAGCACCAGAATTAGCCGATCTGGAACTGGCTTACGCACCACCATTTGGTTCTGCAAAAGATCCTGTAAACATGTTGGGATATATGGCAGAGAACGTAATTTCTGGATTAATTGAAACTGCTCAGTGGAATCAAATTGATGAGTTTCGTGACAAAGGTTTTGAACTTATCGATGTGCGCACAGAAGGTGAATTCGAACGTGGTTCTATCCCGGGTGCGATCAATATCCCTGTTGACGAAATTCGCGAGAGACAATCAGAAATAGCTAACAAGAACTTGTTGGTTACATGCCAGGTAGGACAACGTGGACACACCGCCTCACTTCTTTTAAAGGAGCTAGGTTTTAATGCAGTAAATCTTGATGGTGGATATCTTCTTTGGAGTAATTCACCAGCAGCTAAATCACTCGTAACTAAGTAAAGGATAGAAATATGTGCAGTAGAACAACATGTCGTAAATGTGGAAAACCATCATGGTCAGGCTGTGGCAACCACATTGAAATCGCTCTTAAAGGTGTGGCAAAGAAAGATCGTTGCCAAGGACATACAAATGATCCTAAAGAGCCAGGGTTGATGAGCAGATTATTCGCTCGTAAGAAGTAAAGTAGGTCCATGAACGATTGGATCGCAGCAGTACAAAAGGAACTTGGTTTAGATGTTTCATTTGATACTGATGCAATTTTGGATGTAGCTCGTGAAGCTGCGCACGCAACAGAGCGTAAGGCTGCACCGGTTACAACATATTTAATGGGCGTTGCAGCAGCGCAAGGTGCAAACCCACAAGAGGTTGCAGCAAAGATTGAGAAGTTAGCTAAGGGCTGGCCAAGAGCCACATGATTCAGGAAGCTCACTGGGAACAAGCCAGAAGTGAGGCATACAGTTTTTGGAAGCAATTACCTTCAGAAAAGATAACTTTAGATTTATGTGTTGATCGCACACTTGCAAAAGATGCGATTGCACTCGTAGAACTTCCAACATTTCCAACATCTGCCATGGATGGATATGCGGTGTGTGGTGCTGGACCTTGGAACATAGTTGGTGAAGTAAAAGCAGGTACACCTATGAAAGGCGCCCTTAAAGCAGGAACTGCAGTAAAGATTGCAACGGGCGCCGTTATTCCTGATAAAACATTTGGAATTATTCGATGGGAAGTTGCAACTGTAGATGGCGACAAGTTAAGTGGCGAAGTAAAAGAAGGACAAGAGATTCGCCCGGCTGGCTTAGAAAGTAAAAAGGGTGAAGTACTTGCAACGGCTGGAACAATTCTTAATCCAGGACTCATTGGTTTATTAGCCGCTGCCGGCCACGATGGACTAGAAGTAGTTCGTAAACCGCGTGCCACAATTATTTTACTCGGTGATGAAATTGTTTTAGATGGCCTGCCCCATGATGGATTAGTTCGAGACGCACTAGGACCACAACTCCCAGGGTGGTTACACAAACTAGGCGTTGAGGTAATCGCAACGCATTATGTTTCAGATGAGATAGAGCTCGTGACCAAAGCCTTTGCAGTGGCTGCAAAAAATAGTGACATTGTCTTTACAACTGCTGGCACAGCAGATGGGCCACGCGATCACGTGCGCGCTGCAATCGCTGGGCTAAAAGGTGAGTTAATTATTGATCGTGTGAAAGTTCGCCCAGGTCATCCAATGGTTTTGGCACACATAAACAAAATACCTTTTGTTGGATTACCTGGTAATCCGCAATCAGCAATCGTTGCGCTTTTAACACTTGGCCAACCAGTAATTGATGCACTCATGGGACGAAAAGAAGCAGAACTCCATCAAATTGTTACAGGCGATGTTATTGATGTTTCACAAGGTTTCACACGTTTAGTTTTAGGAAATATTGTTGATGGTTGGTTTGAAATGGGAGAATATTTAGGATCTGCAATGTTGCGCGGGCTTGCGCACTCAACTGGTTTTGCTGTGGCAGAAAAATCTATGGAAGAAGGAGAAATGGTGGCGTGGTTGCCACTGCCTTAACGCTTGAAGCGACGATAAGTTATTAAGCCTGCAATACCTAAACCAATAACAATGCCCAAGATTACGAATTGGATGTCATCACTGTCGTGATCAAGTTCTTCTGGATTTTCGGGGCCTTCATCCTCAGAAAGTATTGTTATTGAGTGCTGATATGAATGCGCCTGAGCCATAGGCGCAAAACTAAGAGCAAGTGCGAGTGCAAGGCCAGCTAGAAATTTAGGCATGTTTTTAATGTAGTACTTATGCAGCTGATTTACGAGATGGACGCGTCTTTGCCTTCTCATTGAAATACATAAACCATCCATAGAGCGCACTGATGATCAAATACGGCGCAACGCTTGCAAGGGCTGCAACGAAGTCGATACCTATTTGACTAATTTTGATTCCACTAGAAAGAATCACACTTACCAAAATTGTGCCAGCAAAAGCTAGTGGTGGAGTGACAACACTGACATAACGTGTGCCAGTACGACCTAGGCGAACACCACCGAATACAGCAACACATAGAACTACACCTGTAACGATTCCAACACCGCTTCGGATCCAGAGTTCAAGGAGTGTGAAGAGAGCGATAAATAAGGTTTGTAATACAACTACGCCTTGCTTCTTTAAGCCAGGGCCAGTAATTGCGACTCTGTTAGGTGTTTCTGTGCTCATACCTGCTCTTCATCCTCTTCTGCGTCAATGTAATCAATTTCTAGTGCTGAAGATTTAATTGCTCGAACTTCATCATCAACATCTGCCAGCGCTGCAATCTTATTGCTTCCACTAGAAACTCCCAGTTGCATCATCTTTCGCGCTGGGCGCATCACAGTTGTTTCAGCAGTTGCAATCACATCGTTAAAGGCACGCTCCGCACTCTTGATGCGATCTCCCAATGTGGAGAGCTTGCTATGTAGTGAACCGATTCGCTTGAGTAGTTCACCAGCTAGATTTTGAATCTCTGTTGCATTACGCGCTAAATCATTACGGCTAAATGCATATCCAACTGTTCGCAGCAGCGCCAACATAGTTGTTGGTGTTGCAATTGTTACGTGCTTTGAAAATGCTTTTTCTAGCAGTTGCGGATCAGCTTTGAGAGATTCAGAGAGAATAGATTCAAAGGGTGCAAAGAGCACGACAAAATCAGGGGAGTTAGAGACTCCTTGGTAATCACGCTTTGCCAGTGCATCAACGTGCTTAAGTAAATCTTTTGCGTGTAGCGCCATCGCTTCAGAGCGCGCATCGGGATCTTCCATGTCTACTGCCTCTAAGAAGCGGTGAAATGGAAACTTTGAATCGATAAATATCTGACTGCCACCAGGAATTGCGATGGTGATATCAGGACGCGAAACATCTGCTGAATCAGAACGTGAAGACTCTTGTCGCTCGAAGTGAACACCTTCAATCAGGCCCGCACTTTCTAAGAGGATTTCTAATTGTGTTTCACCGAATTTTCCGCGGGTTTGTGAATTAGATAGAGCGCCTGCCAGCTTTGTTGCTTGCTCAAGTAAAGATTGATTACCTACTCGCATAGATTCGATCTGAGTTTTAATTGCAGATTCGGCAGCAAATCTTTTGTTTTCAGCCTCTTGTGCTTGCGTGGATAATGTATTCATACGCGCTTTAACGTCGCTGAGAACTTCATCTAGTCTCACAGTGTTATTTTGTTGAGTTTGCGCTGTGGCTAATTGTTCGGTGAGCATCTTTACTTGTGCTTGTGCACCAAGTGCGTTGGCATTGGCAGCCCGAGATTTAAGGGTGGCAATTACAAAGCCGAGGGCAATGCCTATGGCCAGGCCAATGAGAAGGGTCACTGTTGATGCTTGCATGGGCATATCGTGGCAGTAACCACTGACGAAGGCGCGTAGGCTCTACTCCTCGTGAGCCTCTCAATCGGAATCGTCGGTCTGCCAAATGTGGGCAAGTCCACCCTTTTTAATGCGTTGACTAAGAACAATGTTCTTGCCGCTAACTATCCCTTTGCAACAATCGAGCCAAACGTCGGCGTTGTTGGTGTTCCAGATGATCGCTTGCCAAAGCTTGCAAAGATTTATGGCTCAGAAAAGATTCTTCCAGCTGCGCTCTCATTCGTAGATATCGCAGGAATTGTTAAGGGAGCATCTGAAGGTGCAGGCCTTGGAAATAAGTTCTTAGCAAACATCCGCGAAACAGATGCCATCTGCCAAGTAATTCGAGTCTTTAACGATGGCGATGTTGTTCACGTGGACGGAAAGATTGATCCAGCAAGTGATATGGAAACGATTAATACTGAATTAGCGCTCGCAGATTTACAGACTCTTGAAAAAGCGTTGCCACGTATTGAAAAAGAAGCGCGAGTCAATAAAGAACGCCAGAGCGTGTTGGATGCAATGAAGGCAGCCGAAGCACATCTTCAAAGCGGAAAGCCTTTATCTTCTAGCAAAATAGATTTACCAGAACTTAAAGAGTTGCACCTACTAACGGCAAAACCATTCTTATATGTATTTAACGTAGATGCTGCCGAACTTGGCGATGAAGAGCTTAAGAAAAAGTTGGCAGCACTCGTTGCACCAGCTGAAGCAATTTTCCTTGATGCAAAGACAGAGTCTGAACTTGCAGAACTCAGCGATGAAGATGCACTCGAATTGCTGCAATCAATTGGCTTAAAGGAACCTGGTCTTGCAACACTTGCACGAGTTGGATTTAAAACACTTGGCTTGCAAACGTATTTAACTGCAGGGCCAAAAGAAACTCGTGCATGGACAATTCATAACGGTGACACTGCGCCAATGGCAGCAGGAGTTATTCATACAGATTTCCAAAAAGGATTTATTAAAGCGGAAATCGTTTCATTCGATGATCTGCTTGAAGCAGGTTCTGTGGCAGATGCAAAGTCAAAGGGCAAAGTTCGAATGGAAGGCAAAGATTACGTAATGGCAGATGGGGACGTAGTCGAGTTCCGCTTTAACGTTTAGTTTTTACTCTTTGTAATACTTAGCAACTGATTCGAGTGCTTTATCAAACATCTCAAGACCCAACTTCGCATCTTCTACTGAGATGTTGCACGGTGGGCACAAGTGAATGCGGTTGAAGTTATTAAATGGCATTAATCCTGCAGCTTTGCATGCAGCAACAAGTTCGTTCATTTCAGGACTTGTTCCACCGTATGCAGCCATTGGATTACGGGTTGTTCGACTTGTAACGATATCGATTCCCCAGAAAACACCGCCACCGCGAACATCGCCTATAACTTTGTGTTTCTTTGCTAATTCAACAAGCCCAGGGCCGAAAACTTTCTCACCAATCATGGTGGCGTTTTCAAGCATCTTCTCTTCTTTCATAACATCAATCGTTGCAACCGCTGCCGCGCATGCAAGGGGATGTCCTGAATAGGTAAGCCCGCCAGGAAATGCGCGCTCATTAAATGTATTTGAAATCGCCTCTGAGATAACTACGCCACCGAGTGGGACATAACCAGAAGTCACACCTTTAGCGAATGTGATCAAATCAGGAATTACTGAAGAGTTTTGATACGCAAACCATTTACCTGTGCGACCAAAGCCTGACATGACTTCATCTGCAATCCACATGATCTTGTACTTATCGCATAGCGCACGAAGGCCTTCGAGATAACCCTTAGGTGGAACAAGTACTCCTGCAGTTCCGCCAACTGATTCAAGTAAAATTGCGCCAATTGTGTTGGGACCTTCAAAAATAATCATCTGTTCTAAGTGAGCAAGTGCGCGTTCGCACTCTTCTGCCTCAGTAGTTGCTTGAAATGCAGAACGATAAAGATATGGACCCCAGAAGTGAACGTGACCATAGCTATATTCATTTGGGAAACGACGTGGGTCACCAGTTGCGTTAATCGAAGAGCCGGTGTTGCCGTGATAGGAACGATATGTTGAAAAAATCTTATGCTTATTTGTATGCAAGCGCGCCATACGGATGGCGTTTTCGACTGCATCGGCTCCACCATTTGTGAAAAAAACTTTCTTAAAGTGTCCGCCGGCTAGTTCAACAATTCTCTGCGCTGCTTCATTGCGCGCATCATTTGAGTGTTGTGGAGCAAGGGCTGTCAAAGTTGCTGCTTGATCTTGAATGGCTTTCACAACTTTAGGGTGTTGGTGTCCGATATTTGTAAAGACAAGTTGTGAAGAAAAATCTAAATATGTTTTGCCTTCGTAATCCCAGAAACGTGAACCAGAACTACCGGCAACAGGCAGAGGTTTGATTTGTGCTTGGGCTGACCAGGAGTGAAAAACATATTCATGGTCAGCAGCAGTTACTGCGGCACCCTTTTTTGGATCTGCCTGTGGATTGGACACGAAAAAGACTTCCCTTCAACACTGAATAGCGCAAGCATAATGCTCTCAGATAGTGTGCGTCTATGAGCGAAATTACCCATTGGATAAACGGAAAAACTTTCGATGACTCGGCAAAACGTCATGGGGACATTTTTAATCCTGCCACTGGCGAAGTTTCCAAGAAAGTTGCATTCGGCACCGCAGCAACTGTTGATGTCGCAGTAAAGGCAGCAACCGATGCGTTTGCAGAATGGCGCCACAGTTCGCTGACAAAGCGCGTCAATGTTTTATTTGCTTTTCGTGAATTAGTAAATACAAATAAAGAAAAAATCGCAGCCCTGATTACTTCTGAGCACGGAAAAGTTCTTAGCGATGCCGCAGGAGAAGTAACGCGTGGACTCGAAGTTGTTGAATTTGCTTGCGGAATTCCACACCTACTCAAAGGTGGATTCTCAGAAGAAGTTTCAACTGGCGTGGATGTGTATTCAATCCGCCAAGCACTTGGACCAGTTGCAATCATCTCGCCATTTAACTTTCCTGCAATGGTTCCGATGTGGTTCTTCCCAGTTGCTATTGCCTGCGGTAACACTGTCATCGTTAAGCCATCTGAAAAAGATCCAAGTGCTGCGATGTTCATGGCGCAATTATGGAAAGAAGCTGGATTACCAGATGGCGTATTTAACGTTGTTCATGGCGACAAGGAAGTTGTCGATGCAATCTTGACGCATCCAGGAATCAAATCACTTTCATTTGTTGGTTCAACTCCAATTGCTAAATATGTTTATGAAACCGGAACAAAATCTGGCAAGCGCGTTCAGGCACTCGGTGGCGCAAAAAATCACATGGTTGTCTTGCCAGATGCTGATTTAGATTTAGCCGCAGATGCTGCAATTAACGCAGGCTTTGGTTCTGCCGGCGAACGATGCATGGCAATTTCAGCACTAGTTGTTGTCGAACCAGTTGCAGATCTATTGGTTGCAAAGATTAAAGAGCGCGCAGTTAAGTTAAAAACTGGTGATGGCACAAAGGGATCTGACATGGGCCCACTTGTTACACAGGTGCACCGTGACAAAGTCGCTTCATACGTTGATGCGGGCGAAAAAGAGGGCGCAACACTTGTCGTTGATGGCCGCAGCGTTAACCCTGGCGGAAATGGTTTCTGGCTTGGGCCAACACTTTTTGATCACGTAACACCAAAGATGTCTATCTATACCGATGAAATTTTTGGTCCAGTTCTTAGTGTTATTCGCGTTAAGTCATATGACGAAGCACTTGCACTCGTTAATTCACACCAATTCGGAAATGGAACAGCAATTTTCACAAATGATGGTGGCGCAGCTCGTCGTTATCAAAATGAAGTTGAAGTTGGAATGGTTGGAATTAACGTTCCAATTCCTGTGCCGATGGCGTATTACTCATTTGGTGGTTGGAAGAATTCATTATTCGGCGATAGCCATGCACACGGCACAGAAGGCGTGCACTTCTTCACTCGTGGCAAAGTTGTGACAAGCAGATGGCTTGATCCAAGTCATGGTGGAATTAATTTAGGTTTCCCACAAAATACGTAATTTAAATCTCTTATTTAAGGCGTAATTGCCTACGATTTAAGTGATTGCAACCCCAACTGCTATTCTTCGCACGTTCTGTGAAGTTCTTCCAGAGCACATACGTCTGGAGTGAAATTTCAATGTCTAAAGCATCTAGTGCGCACTTAGCTGGTCTGCCACAAAAGAAGCGCGAGAATCTTCGCAACGTTGCAATCATCGCTCACGTTGACCACGGCAAGACAACTCTTGTTGATGCCATGTTGTGGCAATCAGGTGCTTTCGCGGCTTATAAGAAGCAAGACGAAGGTCAAGATCGCATGATGGATTCAATGGATCTAGAACGCGAAAAGGGAATTACGATTCTTGCCAAGAACACTGCTGTTAAGCGCGGTGACACAATTGTTAACATTATTGATACTCCAGGCCACGCAGATTTCGGTGGAGAAGTAGAACGTGGACTAGAAATGGTTGACGGCGTTATTTTGCTAGTCGATGCATCAGAAGGACCACTTCCACAAACACGTTTCGTACTACGTAAAGCACTTGAAAAGAACCTTCCAGTTATCTTGCTTATTAATAAAGTAGATCGCCCCGATTCACGTATCGCAGAAGTTGTCGATGAGGCTTACGAATTATTCTTAGATCTTGATGCAAATGAAGAACAAATTGAATTCCCGGTTATTTATGCATCTGCAAAAGCAGGTCGCGCATCCCTTACACGTCCAGCAGATGGTGGAATGCCAGAAGAAGAAAACCTCGATGTTTTATTCGACACAATCTTTACTGCAATTCCAGCACCTGTGTATCACGAAGGTGCACCACTACAAGCACACGTAACAAACCTTGACTCTTCACCATTTCTTGGTCGCCTTGCACTCTGTCGCGTACGAGAAGGTGTAATCAAAAAAGGTCAATCAGTTATGTGGATGAAAACAGATGGAACATCTGAGCGAGTTAAAGTTTCAGAACTACTCATTACAGAAGCGTTAGAACGTGTTCCAGCACTTGAAGCACACCCTGGTGACATCATCGCTGTTGCAGGAATTGAAACAATTACATTGGGTGAAACTCTTGCTGATCTAGATAATCCGCATGCACTTCCACCAATCATTGTTGATGAGCCATCTATCTCTATGACAATTGGTATTAACACATCCCCACTTGCAGGAAAGAGTGGAAAACTACTTACCGCGCGCCAAGTTAAAGGTCGTTTGGATGCTGAACTAGTAGGTAACGTTTCATTGCGCGTTCTAAATACAGAGCGTCCAGATACATGGGAAGTACAAGGTCGCGGGGAACTTCAGCTTGCAGTTCTAGTTGAAATTATGAAGCGTGAAGGTTTTGAATTAACTGTTGGTAAACCACAGGTAGTTATCAAGAAAATTGATGGCAAGGTTCACGAACCTATGGAGCGTTTAACAATTGATGCACCAGAAGAATATTTGGGTGTCTTAACTCAGTTAATGGCCCTACGTAAAGGCCGCATGGAACAAATGGTTAACCACGGCACTGGTTGGATTCGCCTGGATTACAAAGTTCCTTCACGTGGACTTATTGGTTTCCGTACTGAGTTCTTAACTGAAACTCGCGGTACAGGTTTGCTACACCACGTATTCGATGGTTATGAAGCATGGCACGGAGATATTCGTACACGCGGTACTGGCTCCCTTGTTTCAGATCGTCTCGGAACAGTTACTTCATACGCACTCTATGGAACACAAGATCGCGGAACTATTTTCGTAGAACCTGGCGATGAAGTCTATGAAGGTATGGTTATTGGCGAGAATTCACGTAGCGATGACATGGACGTTAACTGTGTTCGCGAAAAGAAATTAACAAACATGCGTGCATCAGGAACGGATGAATCAGAGCGTTTGATTCCGCCTAAGAAACTCAACATGGAAGGTGCTCTCGAATTCTGTCGCGAAGATGAATGCGTAGAAGTAACTCCAGCTGTTGTGCGAATTCGTAAGGTCGTTCTCGATGGATCTGAACGTGCACGCACTACATCACGCCAAAAGAAGGCAAACCTCAACGCTTAGTTCTGCCAGCCGAGTTCTTGGCTGGTTTTGTCACACGGGTCGGGCAAGATAACCACTGTGAGTAAAGCGAAAGTAACCCTTGTCGGCAATATTTCTGCTGCCCCTGCAATCACACTTTCGCCAGAACAATTAGCAATAACCACACATCGCAATTCACCACTGATTGCACTCGGCGCCCCTGGCACTGGAAAAACAACAATGCTTATTCACTCAGCACTTTCTCGAATTAATCAAGGACAAAATCCAGATTCAATTCTGCTTATTACCTTTGGCCGCGAAAGCGCATCTGATCTGCGCGATGCAATTGCGCTACAAACTAGCGCCACAATGCATGAACCACTTGCCCGCACGTTTCACTCACTCGCATTTTCTATTCTTAAAATGAAGTCTCACATAGATGATCCAGATCCAATTTTGTTATCTGGTCCCGAACAAGAAAGCTTTATTCGAGACCTCTTAGAAGGTGACATTGCAGATGGCTATCGACAGTGGCCACAAGATTTACACCTTGCCCTATCAACTCATGGTTTTGCTCGCGAATTACGTGACCTTATCTTGCGAGCATCAGAGCGTGGTGTTACACCAGAAAAATTAGAAAAGTACGCACAGAGTTATGGTGAGAAATATTGGCAAGGCGCTGCAGATTTTTGGAAGAGATATAACGGGGCGATGTTCTTGCGCGAAGTTTCCGCTGGAGATTCAAAACTGCGAATTGATCCATCCGAATTATTATCTAGAGCAATTAGGCATCTAGAAATCAATCCTGATCTGCTCTCAGAACTTCGCAATCGATTTAAAACAATCATGGTCGATGAGTTTCAAGAAACTGATCCTGCTCAACGACGATTATTGCGATTGCTTGCACCGGCTGATCTTGTTTTAGTTGGCGATGCGCACAGTGCAATCGGTCGCTTTAGAGGCGCCGATCCTGATGGCGTGAGTGGCGAAATTGATTACTACCTCAATCAAAATGGCACACAAGTAATTTTGAATCAAGATTTTCGAAGTACACAATCAACGCACGCAGTTGGTTTGAGTGTTTCATCGAATTTTAGACTCACAGGACAGACACATCAACGCTCATGTGTGAATGAAAAAACTAAGGGTGTTGTTGCAATTGAGCGATTGCGATCTGTATCTGAAGAAGCTCAATACATTGCCTATCAATTTCGTCGAGCACACCTAGTCGATGGCGTTCCATACTCACAGATGGCTGTGCTTGTGCGATCACCTGGCTCGCTGACAAGTGCGGTACGCAGAGCATTTGCACAAATTTCTATCCCAGTTGCGGGCGAACTCGAAGCGCTTGCAACTAATGCAAGCATTGCGCCATTTTTATTACTTGCCGAAATCGCAGTTAAAACAAAGTCGCTTAATACAGAAAATGTAGAACGGCTATTGCTCAGCGAATGCGGGGGCGCCGATGCGATTTCACTTCGCCGAATTCGCAGATCTTTACTAGCAACTCGAGCAGAAGATGACAAACGAAGTGGCAATCAATTACTGATTGAGGCAGTTGATACTGGCGACATCTCTATTGAAGGCGCCGAACCAATTCTTCGAATCAATCTGCTTTTAACTAAAGCGCGTGTGGCTGCTAGAAAAGCGGATGCACGTGGTGAAGATTTACTCTGGGCAATTTGGGATAACGCACAAACAAGTGATGGCGCAAAACTTAGTACACAGTGGCAAGAGATCGCACTACGCGGTGGCAATCGCGGAGCGGCGGCAGATCGAGATCTCGATGCAATGATGCAACTCTTTCAAAGCGCACAACGTTTCTCAGAGAGATTTCCACTTTCTGGTGCGCATGCATTTATCCGTGAAGTAAGTGCAGAAGTTATTGCTGGCGATGTTATTACCGCCCAAGGTCAACGTCCTGATTGCGTTGAGATACTTACGGTGCATGCGGCAAAGGGACGCCAGTGGGATCTTGTTGCAGTTGCTGGCCTGCAAGAAGGTTCGTGGCCAAACTTGCGCCAACGCAGTTCATTACTGGGCGCTGAAAGACTTGTTGAACGCGAACGTCACGGAAATCTTGCCCGTACTGAATTAGATGTCATTGCAGCAGGTGCCCTATTAGAAGATGAGCGTCGTTTATTACACGTTGCTACAACACGTGCTCATCACTCACTCTTTGTTACCTGTGTTTCATATGAAGATGATCAGCCATCACAATTCTTTGAAGAAATCGCTGGAGCAATACTTAATAAAAGTAGCGAAGAGTTAGCGCAATACTCTCTGCCGCGTCCCATCACAACACCGGCGTTAGTAGCTGATTTGCGTTCGGCGCTGGATGGTGAACGAGCAATTCAAGCGGCATCAATTATTAAATCACTTGGTGATGCTGGAATCTATAGCGCAGATCCGCAGAGCTGGACAGGTGTTGCGCAGTTAAGTACCACCGAACCCATTATTGATCCAACAAAGGCTGTACCAATTTCGCCAAGTAGTGCGGAAAACTTTACAGAGTGTGGGATGAAATGGTTTCTTGAAAAAAGCGGTGGAACAGATGGCGACAGCATCGCTCAAGTATTAGGCTCTGCGATTCACGCATTTGCAGCGCTGATGGTCCAAGAAGAAGGCATTACCGAATCAATCCTGGTTGAAAAACTTAAGAGTTCGTGGAATCTGATTGATCCGCAAGAAGGATGGGTCAGCAAAGGCTCGCAAGAAAAAGCGATTGCAATGATTTCTCGATTTATGAAATATCACATGAAGCACGATCGAGATGTTGTTGGGGTAGAAATTGGATTCGATGTCACAGTTGGCAAAGCAAGAATTGTTGGAACTGTGGATAGATTAGAAGTTGACTCTGCAGGCAACTTATTTGTTATTGATTTTAAGACGAGCAAAGATCCAATTTCTTATGAAAAGGCCAAAGAGAATTTGCAACTTAAGAGTTATCAAATTGCAGTAACCGAAGGTGGTTTCACAGCGCACCATGCGAGTACAACTTCTAGCGGAGCAGCGTTGGTTTATTTGGGACATGATGTGCAGAAAATATCTACACGCGAGCAAGAGCCGATAGATATTCAAGCAGCTCGGACTCAGATTGAAGGCATCGCACAATCAATGGGAGCGGCGCAATTTGTAGCCGCAACTAACAAACGTTGCAAAGAGTGTCCCGTAAAGAGCTCGTGCCCAATTAAGGCAGAAGGGCGCACGGTGATCGAATGATTTCTCCATTAGAAATAGCTGCAGCTCTTCGAAGCGTTGACTCAAAAGTTTCTGATCCAACGCCTGAGCAAGTTGCAATCATTAGCGCACCACTGGAACCGGCAGTTGTCATTGCAGGTGCGGGTTCTGGTAAAACTGAAACGATGAGTGCGCGAGTGTTGTGGCTCGTTGCCAACAAAATTGTGCGCCCCGATGAAATTTTAGGTTTAACTTTCACACGCAAAGCAGCTGGTGAATTATCTATTCGAGTGCGCAAACGTCTGCGTCAATTAAAAGAAGCTGGATTATTAGATAAAGACTTGGCTTTGGATACAGCAATTACCACCTATCACTCATATGCAGGGCGCATTCTTAGCGAGCACGCTATTCGCTTAGGTATCGATGCAACGAGTGATCCACTGGGTGATGCTGCGCTGTGGCAAATTGCATCCGATGTTGTCCGTAATTGGCCTGATGAAAACTTCACAAATGAGAGCGCTGTTAGCACAGTCATTGATGATGTTATAGGGCTAGCAAAATTAGTTTTAGAACACCAAGTTTCATTTGATTCAATTAAGGCAGAAGATGAAAAAACGTTGGCAGAGTTTCAACGAATCGGTGGAACAAGCAATGAAGAAGTTCGAAAAGTAGTTCGTATTGCACAGCAACGAATTGCGATCTTGCCGATGGTTGAAGAGTTTCTTAAGCGTCGCAGGCAAGATGGACAGCTTTCATTTGATGATCAGATGTCGATTGCAGCTGACATCGCAGAAAAATTCCCTGAAGCGTGCGAATTAGAACGCGCAAAGTACAAAGTTGTATTACTCGATGAGTATCAAGACACATCTCAATCACAGGTGCGCATGCTTTCAGCCCTCTTTGGAAAAGGCCATCCTGTAATGGCTGTTGGAGATCCTTGCCAAGCTATCTATACATGGCGCGGTGCTTCGGCTGGAACAATTGGAACCTTTGCGAAGTATTTCCCAAAGAATGCCGGCCATACTGGGGCTGAATTATTTAATCTCTCAATTACTTTTAGAAACGATAAGAAGATACTCGAAATTGCGAACTCAATTTCAGATCAGATTCGTTCTACTTCATCCGTTCGAGTAGACCCACTTCGTCCGCGCGATACTGCAGGAGATGGTGAAATTGCATATGGCGTATTTGAAACTCTCGACGGTGAAGCACAAGGTATTGCCGAGTACTTCTATAAACATTGGTTTGCACCTGAGCGCATAGCCATTGAAGAAGAGAAGCGAACATCCTTTGCTGTCTTGGTGCGCAAGCGTTCACAAATTTCAATCATTGAAAGTGCCCTGCGTGCACGAAGTATTCCGGTTGAAGTAATTGGCGTTGGTGGCTTAATTTATGTTGCAGAAGTCGCAGATGTTTTATCGCTGATGAAAGTTGTGACAGATCCAGAAGCTGGCACGGCGTTGATGCGTCATCTAACGGGCCCAAGGCTGGCACTGGGCGCAAAAGATATTGCAGCACTTGGTGCGTATTCTAGGAAGCGTGCAAAGAGCGGGCATGAAGATTCTCACTCCTTCATTGCAAAGATTGCTGCTGGAAATCCTGATTCTGCCGAAGCTGATGATCTCTTCATTGGTTCTCTGATTGACGCGCTAGATGAAATAGAACAGTGCGATAAAGAATCTCGCGCTCAATTTAGTGAAGTTGGGTTTACGCGTTTGTCCCGCCTTGCATCTGACCTACGCAGATTACGTTCGCGTGCAGGTGGTTCGATTATTGATTTAATTACTGAGATTGAAAATTATTTAAACCTTGATCTGGAAGTTTCCTTGCGCGATGGCACACGCAATGGTCGCCGCCACCTTGAGCGATTCTTAGATGAAGCCTCAAAGTTTTCGCGCAGCGGTGGCAGCATCGCAGCCTTTATTGAGTGGCTAGATGTGACATCAAAGAAAGAAGGCGGACTCAAATCTGGCGCTCCTGAAGTGCGCAGCGATGTTGTTCAACTCTTAACTATTCACACCGCAAAGGGCGCCGAATGGGATTTCGTTGCAATCCCGGGATTAGCAGAAGGAACCTTTCCAAGTACGTATACGAATGATCCAGATAACTGGATTACAAATGAGCGACAAATTCCATTTGTTCTTCGCGGAGATGGCGATGAGCTTCCTGTATTTTCATTGGCACAGTGCACAAAAGATAGCGAAGCAGGCAAAGTAATCACTGCTTATGGAAAATCTTGCGCAGCAATTAAAAAACAAGAAGAGATTCGACTCGGTTATGTTGCCGTGACTCGTGCTCGCACGCATTTGCTCTGCACAACATCATGGTGGCGTGAAGGTTCTAGAAGTGTTGATCCCAGCGAATTATTTGCCCACGTTGCAGAAGTTGCTGACAAACGTGGCGGAGTATTACTTAGCCAAGTCAGTGCACCAGAAGATGGAGTTCGCAATCCTATAGAAGTAGATCCTGATAGCGCGTATTGGCCAAGGGATCCATTGGGTGAACGTCGTGAAGTATTCGATGCTGGTGTGGCACTAGTTATGAAATCACAACCACACTCACTTGCTTTAAGTGGCGATGAAACGTTGGATTCCTGGATACATGACGCGCAAGCACTTATTGCAGAAGTAAAAAACCGTGCGTCATCAACTATCGAAGTGGCGCTGCCCTCTCGCATATCAACATCGACTCTTGTTGCACTGCACGAAGATCCAGACGCACTGGCACTGGCTATTCGCAGACCAATCCCGCGTTCACAAGATCCTTATTCTCGTCGCGGAACACAATTTCACGCATGGGTTGAAAAACAATTTGGAGCGATGACTTTATTTGATGATTCGTATTTAGATTATTTCGATCCAATTGAAGAAGATGGAAAACTTGAAGATCTAAAAAAGGCTTGGCTTGCTAGTGAATATGCCCAGCGCAAACCAGCAGCAATTGAAGTTCCCTTTGAATCTGTTATTGGTGGCGTGCTTGTGCGTGGACGAATCGATGCTGTCTATGAAACACCAGAAGGCTTTGAAGTTGTGGATTGGAAGACTGGGTCAAAACAACTCGGGCAATCAGCTGCAATTCAGTTGGCTATGTATCGCTTGGCCTGGGCGCGATTAAAATCAATTGATGTATCTAAAGTAAGTGCAGCATTTCATTACGTGCCTACATCGGTGACAGATAAGCGTGCAGATTTACTCGATGAAGCAGCGTTAGTAAGTCTTATTCAATCTCTACAGTAATTGGCAAGTGATCACTAATTCCTGTGGCAGTGGTTTTAATCGTCTTGAACTTTGAAATACCATCTTTGGTCAATATGTAATCAAATTGAATTTTTGCACCCCAACTTGGATACGTGTTTTGGGTCAGAAGAGATTTCCATTGTGAACCAAGAACTGGCAAGCCTTTAGGTAAATTCAAATCTCCCATGATTGCAATTTTGTTACCAGTTTGGGAGGCAGATTCATCGGCCCATCTTTTGAGTTTCTTTAATTGTGCGATGTTAACTCCTGGAACAAATGAGAGATGCGTATTTATGATGCTCCACCCATTTTCTAGGTGGGCAACCAGTGCAACTCGTGGTTCGTCTTGCACATAAATAAAACGTGGTTTGCCTTTGCCATCTTCTCCACCTGGCACAAGCAGTGGCATGCCAACTAGCGAGCGACCAAGTTCAATGCGTTCAAATGCGGTCACAGGAATTGTTGAAGCAAAACCAATTCCGTATCCACCTTCGCCTTTGTTTTTCGCCGTAATAATTGATTCATCATGATCGTTAAGCCCACGCCATTTTTCGCCAGGTGTTCCAATGACAGAAGGAGCAAAAGCCCAATCAACTGCTTTCATTGCTTTGGCAATATCTTGGACTTGGTTGGCAGAGTTGCTGCGGGGCAGAAGGTAATCAACTTCTTGAATAGCTAAAACTTCTGGTGCGATTTTCTTAATTGCCCCCGGCAATGAGGCTGCATTACCAGGCGGGATGGCCATTGCGTGCAGCAGATTCCACGATGTCAGCCTCATGCGCACAGGCTAGTAGCGTTGCCCCCCTATGAACACGCTCAAACCAATTAGCGCCCCACTAGATCGGGCAAGTGAACTTCGAAGTGATGAAGCAGCACTTGATCGATTGTGGAATAGCGCAAAAATAGTTCGCGTCTCTGGCTCTCAATTAGCAACTGATGGAAAGTCGCTTCTATTTCTTAGCGCCGCCGAAGTTGAAAAGTTAGTAACTACAAAGATTTTTACTAGTGGCGATAAGTATTTTCTTGGCATTGATTCTGCAAGCAAGGCGACTTACTTTGCTTGGGATTGCGATGAAGTAGGTCTGGCAGCTGGTGAAACATCGGTTGAAGGTTTGGCATCGCTGCGCGAATTAGGTGGAACCCTCGATGAATTCGAGTTAGGTATTTCGATGCAGGCAACTGCCCTTTCAAATTGGCATCGCTCGCATCCGCACTGTTCACGGTGTGGAGCTGAAACGCAATCAACTCTTGGCGGATCAGTGCGAGTCTGCGTTAAAGATCAGAGCCAGCATCACCCACGCACTGATAGCGCAGTCATTGTTTTAGTAAAAGATAAAGATGATCGAATTCTGTTGGGACATCAACCAATATGGCCAGATGGAAGATTTTCAACTTTTGCGGGCTTTCTAGAACCGGGTGAAACTTTTGAGCAGTGCGTGGAACGCGAAGTCTTTGAAGAATCTGGCGTGAAAGTAAAAGAGATTAAATATCTAGGTTCGCAACCATGGCCATTTCCAGCATCGATCATGATTGCATTTTCTGCAGTTGTAGATGATCCAAGCACTGCAAAAGCTGATGGAGTGGAAATCACAGAAGTGCGATGGTTTAGTCGTGATGAACTTAAATCATCAGTTGCAGATGGCTCACTACTTTTGCCACCAACGATTAGCGTTGCACGAAAGATGATTTCATTGTGGTTTGGACCAGGTGCAGAAAAACTCACTGGTGGCGAAACGTGGCGCTAAATTCTGAAGAAATACTCGCTTCCCTCGATGATGAACAACGCGCTGTTGCACTTGCAAGCCGTGGCCCAGTCTGCGTAATTGCAGGTGCTGGAACAGGTAAAACTCGTGCGATCACACACCGCATTGCTTACGCTGCATCAATCGGAGTGATGGATCCACAAAAGGTATTAGCCCTTACATTTACCGCGCGCGCAGCTGGTGAAATGCGCGTGCGCCTTCGCTCATTAGGTGTTCCAACAGTTGCTGCACGAACAATTCACTCAGCAGCCCTTAAGCAATTACTTTATTTTTGGCCACAAGTATTTGGTGGTCGCGCTCCGGATTTACTCACAACTAAGACTGGTTTTATTACGCAGGCAATCACACGCGCAGATTTACAAGGATCGCTATCGGTTACATCCCGTGACTTAATGCGCGATATTGCATCTGAAATTGAATGGGCAAAATCTTCACAAGTTGTGCCAGAAGATTATGTAAACGAAGCATCAAAGCGCACACAAAAGCCACGAATTAATCCAGAGCAGATCTCTCAGGTCTACACCGCATATATGTCATTGATGAAGCAAGAGCGCACGATGGATTTTGAGGATGTTTTATTGCTAACTGCTGCGATGCTAGAAGAAGAGCGTGAAGTGCGTGAGCGAGTACAAGATCAGTATCGCCACTTCACAATCGATGAGTATCAAGATATTTCACCACTGCAACAACGAGTCATTAATGCTTGGCTTGGCAGTCGCCAAGAACTATGCGTTGTTGGCGACCCTGCTCAAACTATTTATTCATTTGCTGGCGCGACGCCTGTTTTCTTAAATACATTCACACAACGCTTTCCTGATGCCGAAGTAATCAGATTAACTAGTGGATATCGCTCGACTCCAGAAATTACCTTGATGGCTAATACTGTTTTGCGAAGTGCATCAATGGGACAAGAACTAGTTGCCCAAAATGATCACGGTTCAAAGCCATCTATTGCAGCCTATAAAGATGAGTCAGCAGAAATTGTAGGCGTTGTTAAAGATATCGGCGCATTGTTATCAGAAGGCGCTGCGGCTCAAGAGATTGCAATATTGGCTCGCACCAATGGGCAGCTGAACTCAATAGAAAAGGCGATTGCAGCAGCAGGCTTGCCGTATCAAGTGCGCAATAACGAGCGATTTTTTGATCGCATGGATGTGCGCGAATTTCTTAAGGGCGTTCGTACCGCATCGGTTATTCCAACTGAAGGTGTCTATTGGCTCGATGAATTACGCACTTTGGCACAGCCATTTTTAACTGGTGCCACTATCGATGGCATTGCAGGTTTACTGCACCTGGCGCGTGAGCTAGATGCCGATGATTCATTTGCACCAAAGACGCTTCGTACGTATTTGCGCGAAGTTGAAGATCGAGTGCAACAAAATAACCCACCAACAATGCCGGTACTGACTTTGGCAACGCTGCATGCTGCAAAGGGCCTCGAGTGGGAACGCGTGTTTTTAATTGGCGTCAGTGAATCGATATTGCCATTTGAATCAGGAAATACTGGCCCAGAAAATCAGAGCGCTATCGATGAAGAGCGCCGCTTGTTCTATGTGGGAATCACGCGTGCGAAGAAGGATTTACGCATGAGTTATCGCGGAGAACCGAGCCGATTCCTGCGTGAATCTGGGTTACTCGCCAGTTCGTAATTAATTAATTTGCATCATCGCGGGTCCATGCTTTACCCTTGCACTTCATCCAAAATGTGGATGGATACGAGAAAAGGGAGCACGCGATGTCAACAATCGTAAGCACTCATAACGTTAACGCTTTACGCGTTAGCGCTACTTCTCATGCCCATTCACACCCAAGTACAGCGACTAATAAGCGCTATACATCTTGGCCTACTGCCACAAAGCCAGCGTTTTACGCAGCTTTTTACGCAGTGGATGAGGCCACTTGGGGCACTATCGCCTAACCGATAGCAGCCAACCAAGGGCCTCGAATCCACAAAGGATTCGGGCCCTTTTTCATTTCCACCAGCAAACCAACTACTAACCACTACTAACCGACAAACAGGAAGAACAACGAGAGGGAAGAGGTGAGAACCATGAGCGTTCTCTACAGCGAACTACTAGTACCAGGATGGGCAGAAACCGGGGAGAAGATCGGATTAAACGATGTCACCGGAACGTATGAAAGCGCGATTGGTTATGCGCTTCCATGTCACAGCGCCAACCCGGAAACTTATTTCTCTGACGCCGAAGCCGATATCAAGGCTGCCAAGGCACTCTGCGGTGAATGTCCTGTTCGTGCAAAGTGTTTAAGCGGTGCACTCTCACGCCAAGAACCATGTGGTGTGTGGGGCGGAGAATTATTTGAAGATGGTGTTGTGATCGAACGTAAACGTAAAGCGGGACGGCCACGTATCGCTGCATAGAGTAATGAGCGGGTGCTGAGAAAGCCTCAGCGCTCGCTCATTGCTTTCTAGCGAGTAAGCGACGCCGGTGTAATTTCTGGAAGCCAGATAATTGCTTCATCAAGCCAACGACCTTCAGCTTCTAGTTGGCAGAAGATTCCGGTAGTTCCCATTGTTACACGGTGAATTAATACATATTCGGCCGGTAAATTTAATTGAAAACCAATCTTTGCAGTTGGATTGCGAGGATCTCCAACTCGTGCACTCTGATCACGCAACCATTCACGTGAGTATTTAAAGGTTTCTGTGCGAAGTGGTTCGACGAGTGGAACAAGGAATTCCAGAACTAAGTCTGGGTCCACATCTACTTCTGGAAGTATGAATCCATCTTTCTTAAATCCTTCGTAAAGTGCTTGTGCATCGTCATCTAGTGCGTTTTTCAATAGATTCTTAAATGGTTCTGGGAAGCCATTTGGAAGACGGTTGCAGGCACCGAAATCTAAAACACCTAAGCGGCCATCAGCTAAAACACGAAAGTTTCCTGGATGTGGATCTGCGTGCAACAAACCTGCGCGGATTGGGGAAGTGAAGTGGAAGCGAGCTAACTTAATACCGGCGTTATTGCGTTCTTCTTGCGTGCCGCTCTTAATGACATGGGCAAGTGGCTTACCTTCTAGCCATTCGCTGACCAAAACTTTGTCAGATGCCATAACAACTTTTGGAATCGCAATATCTGGATCCCCGTCATATGCCGCCGCATAAGTGCTCTGTGCTTCTGCTTCATACATGTAATCAACTTCTTCGATGATGCGAGCACGTAATTCTTCAAGAAGCGGCTTCATATCAAGGCCGGGCAAAACTAATTGGAAAATCTTTGAGAAACGTTGAATCTGATTGAGATCAGCGATGAGTGCCTCGGCCGCGCCTGGATATTGAATCTTTACTGCAACAAGGCGACCATCTTTCCACACAGCTTTGTGCACTTGGCCAATGGAAGCTGACGCTGTTGCTTTGTCTTCAAAGCTTGCAAAGTTATCTCGCCAATTTTCGCCGAGTTCTTTCGCTAGTACTTTATGAACAACGCGAGTAGGAAGCGGTGGTGCGGACTCTTGTAACTTTGTAAGAGTTTCGCGATATGGCTTTGCAATGTTTTCCGGAAGCGCTGCTTCAAAGACAGAGAGCGCTTGACCAAATTTCATGGCGCCACCTTTGAGTTCGCCAAGAACTTTAAATAATTGTTCTGCAGTTTTTTCTTGAATCTCAGCTAGTACAACAGAACCAGATTGACCAACTAGTTGACGGCCAAGACCTAACGCACCACGTCCTGCAAGGCCGAGTGGAATAGAAACCATCTTCGCCGAGCGCACTGCGCCAGAGCGAGGGATCTCTGTTTCTTCAACTTTGTCTTTGGGCACTGGCTTATTCTGGAAGAAAAACGCTTGGTTGGCATCTTGAGAACGTGTGGGCACTTTAAGTGCCTAGAAGTAATGGGTGATTTAACGCCAGGAACATCCACACAAAGGATGGCGCGCAAAGCGAATGTGTTGAGGATTACATATATCGAGATAGTTGGTTCGAACACGAGTTGAGATCAGAACCGATTTTTTCGTATCGATAAATCGAAGAATTTCAGAGGCTATTTGCGCTGCTACAAAGTGGGCAATAGCCACGGGTATTTCTAGCTCTGTATGTGTACTTCGGAAAATATCTATTTCTCGAGAAAGTACATGTTGATCACTGCGTGCAAGGGTTACACAACGAGAACATGCACTTTTACCTGGAATAACAAGTGGTCCAACGTCAATAGATGGACCATCAGGGGCTGAAACAATTAAATGTATTTCATCTTCGCTCATGCTTTGTGCAATAAGTGCTTCATGACCATTTCCAATAAATATTTTTAGGAATACTTCGGGGATATCTTCTGCAACAGATTTATCTTTACTTGGAAATAACGCCAATTCTCGAGCCTTATCTTCGAGTGTGTGTTGAAAATTAGAGCCAACGTCACTACTTGTGAGCAAACCTGCACACATATCTTGGTTGCCAATACGCGCACGATCTCGCCTAGATGCAGATGCCATTTTTGTTTGGGTCACACCACTTGCAAGCAAGACTCCATATAGTTGTGTTGCAACTCTGTTTTCACCTGATATTTCAATTAAGGCCAATCGACGATTTGTTAATACTTCAACTCCACCGTCGTTAACACCGGCAATCCATGTTGTTGCAGATAACTCTGGAGTAATTTTTGATTGCAATTGAATATAACCAGCATCGGCGCTTTGATCTTGTTCTTTGAAACGACCGGGTGCAACAATTGGCGTAACCAAATAATCAATAAGGCCGGCACTAAGTAGTTGCTCAATAACTTGACTGATGATTTCTACATTAATCGCGAGCGCCTCTGCTATTTCCTGTGCGCTCTGCTTGCCATCAAATGCTGCGATAATTGATTTAATGCCGAGTGCTTCACATTCAATACCCGAACCATTACAGCCAACAAAGACGCGATTTCCTTCGATTAGTGAATCCGATAACGAGAGAACAATTGCGCCTCTTTTTA
>JBIKPX010000026.1:0-10878 GCA_044357195.1 Candidatus Planktophila sp.
GAGATGGTTTTGATAACACTCAGCGATCATTTGTAAACATCATTGCAACGCCTAAGGGCGGAACACACGTTCTGGGCTTTGAGCGAGCGATCACAAAAGCATTTAACGAAGCGCTTCGATCAACTAAGACGTTAAAGAATAATGAAGCAGATGTAATCAAAGATGACATCCTTGAAGGATTAACCGCCGTCATCACAGTTCGCATGTCCGAGCCACAATTTGAAGGTCAGACCAAGGAAGTTCTTGGAACGGCTGCTGCCACACGAATTGTCTCAGCTGTTGTGGCAGATAAAATGAAAGAGTTTTTCAATACAACTCGTCGCATTGATAAAGCCAATGGGCGTTTAATTCTTGAAAAGGTTGCCGGAGCATCTCGCACCCGTATTTCGGCCCGTGCCCACAAAGATTTGCAGCGTCGAAAGAATGCTCTCGAGTCATCTTCGCTTCCAACAAAGCTCTCTGATTGTCGATCAGAAGATGTTAATCGCACAGAGTTATTTATCGTCGAAGGTGAATCAGCACTTGGCACTACAAAGGCTGCACGCAACTCTGAGTTCCAAGCCATCTTGCCTATTCGCGGCAAAATCTTAAATGTGCAAAAAGCATCCCTATCTCAGATGTTAGATAACTCCGAGTGCGCATCCATCATTCAAGTAATCGGTGCGGGCTCCGGAAAATCCTTTGAATTAGATGAGGCTCGCTATGGGCGAATCATTTTAATGTCAGATGCGGACGTTGACGGCGCGCACATTCGTTGTCTCTTGCTCACACTCTTATATCGATATATGAAACCGATGATCGATGATGGTCGCGTCTTTGCAGCGATCCCACCACTGCACCGCATTGAAACTATGGGTGCTGGTGGCAAAAAGGGTGAGTACATCTATACATATTCAGATGATGAGATGCGCAAAGTAACTGGGGATTTAAAGAAGGCTGGCAAGAAGTGGAAAGAACCAATCCAGCGTTATAAAGGCCTTGGCGAGATGGACGCCGACCAATTGCGCGAGACCACAATGGATCCAGATGCTCGCACACTTCGCCGCATCACAATTAAAGATGCAACAGCGGCAGAAGCGATGTTTGAATTATTGATGGGCAACGATGTTGCACCACGCAAAGAGTTTATTTCCACAGCAGAGATCGATCGCGACAGGATCGACGCTTAATCAATACTTACAAGATCGAAGTAATCATCTTTCCATAAATCTTCATCGCCATCAGGCAGCAATATCACTCGCTCAGGCTTAAGTGCCTGCACGGCGCCTTCATCGTGGGAAACAAGGATTACTGAACCTTGATACTCAGATAGGGCTGCAAGGATTTCATCGCGTGATGCGGGATCAAGGTTGTTCGTTGGTTCATCCAGTAACAAAACATTTGCAGCGCCAACAACTAGAACAGCTAGTGCCAAACGAGTTCGCTCGCCACCAGATAAAACCTTAACGGGCTTATGAACATCATCTCCGATAAATAAGAATGAACCAAGGACGTTACGTGCTTCTGGTTCGCGGATATCAGGAGTAGCAGACATCATGTTTTCTAATACAGAGCGTTCAAAGTCGAGGGACTCGTGTTCCTGGGCGTAGTAACCAATTTTTAGACCATGACCGGCAATTACTTCACCAGTATCTGATTCGAGTTCGCCCGCCAAAATACGGAGCAACGTTGTTTTGCCCGCACCGTTTAGACCAAGGATTACAACGCGAGAGCCTTTATCAATAACAACTCCGACGTCTGTGAAGATTTCAAGTGAGCCATAAGACTTAGATAGATCGTGGGCAGAAATTGGAGTCTTGCCACAAGGAGATGGTGTTGGAAAACGAAGTTTTGCGACTTTATCTTTCACGCGAACATCTTCAAGAGATGATCTAAGTTTTTCTGCGCGACGTAACATGCCCTGGGCCGCAGTTGCTTTGCTTGCCTTAGCGCGCATCTTCTCGCCCTGCTTTTGCAAGATCTCGGCGCGCTTTTCAGCATTTGCGCGTTCTTTCTTACGGCGATGCTCATCTTGCTCGCGCTGCAACAAGTATTGCTTCCAGCCCAGGTTATAGACGTCAATAACGTTGCGATTGGCATCGATATAGAAAACCTTGTTAACCACAGTCTCAATCAAATTCACATCGTGGGAGATAATAACTAGCCCGCCTGAATACTTAGTTAAGTAATCACGTAACCAAATAATCGAATCAGCATCTAAGTGGTTTGTTGGCTCATCTAGTAAAAGAGTTTCGGCGCCGCTAAAAAGAATGCGCGCTAATTCAATACGGCGGCGTTGACCGCCAGAAAGAGCTGATAACTCTTGATTAAATAAATTCTCTGGAACACCCAAGGATGATGCGATTGCTTCTGCCTCTGCAGTTGCGGCATAACCTCCTGCTGCGCTGAATTCTGCTTCAACTCGGCCATAGCGCTCCATTGCTTTTTCGAGTTCATCGCCTTGAGTTGTTGACATCTCTTCTTCAACAGATCTCATACGTTTTGCAATCGCATCTAATTCGCGGACAGAGAGAATGCGATCGATAACACTTCCTTGATCTTCACCGGTGCGTGGATCTTGGGGGAGATAACCAATTTTTCCTGTGCGATTGACGGCGCCGCCTGCAGGCATAGTTTCACCCGCTAATACTTTTGCAAGAGTTGATTTGCCGGCGCCATTTCTGCCAACGAAGCCGATGCGATCGCCATGATTGATGCGAACAGTGACGTTATTTACTAAGAGTCTGGCCCCAGCGCGTAACTCGAGACTTTGCGTGGAGATCATTTAAGGAATCCTCCCACACGAGGTGCGAAAGTAAGAAACCTCAGGCAGCGCCGATGCGTGTGCGACGCGGGGTAGCAAATGCTTTGGCCACAGCATCTAATTCTGTGGATACCTGCTTCTTAATTGCATCCTCTGATTTCAAAAGTGTATTAAGGGCTGCAATTGTGGATTTGAGTTCTTTTTGTTCGGTTTCAAGTTCGATCTTGCTCATCTTGGTCAGACGACGAAGTGGCATATCAAGAATGTATGTGACCTGTTCGTCATTGAGTTTAAAGCCCTTGATCAAAGCATCCTTTGCGATGCTCGCATCATCTGATGCACGAATAATCTTGATGACCTTATCGATATCAATAATTGCTTTTAATAATCCATCAACCAGAGTTAAACGAGCGCTTGCCTTGGCTTTTCTAAACTCTGAGCGACGGCGAACAACTTCGATGCGGTGATCGATAAAGACCTGAAGTAGTTCTTTAAGGCCCAATGTCTGCGGGCGACCCTTAACCAGTGCAACTGCGTTAATAGCAAAGGCATCTTCCATTGGAGTTAACTTATAGAGCTGCTCCAGTACTGCCTCTGGTTCAAATCCGTTTTTAAGTTCGATGACAACGTTGGTGCCTGTCTGTCCATCAGTTAAATCAATAATGTCTGAGATGCCTTGAATCTTTTTTGCCTTGGCAAGGTCTGCGATGCGCTCAACAACCTTTTCTGGCCCGATAGTAAATGGCAACTCTTTAATGGTGATGCCCATCTTTCGAGTTGTCACCTTAGAAATCTCAACAGATGCACGGACCTTAAAGGAACCCTTGCCCGTCGAATACGCCTCGCGCACGCCTTCTAGTCCAACTAATTCACCACCTGTTGGAAAATCTGGACCAGGAATAAATTTCATCAGCGCTTTAACTGTTGCAGTTGGATTTTCAATCAGGTGCTTGGTCGCTGCAATTACTTCGCCCAAGTTATGGGGCGCCATATTTGTAGCCATTCCCACTGCAATTCCAGAACCGCCATTTACTAATAAGTTTGGATAAGCAGCTGGCAATACTTGTGGCTCAAAGATCTGTCCGTCATAGTTTGCGCCAAAATCAACTGTGTCTTCATCGGTTTCGGCAACCATTGTCAGCGCTGCTTGTGCAAGGCGCGCTTCGGTATAACGCATCGCTGCTGGGCCAGCATCTAATGAACCAAAGTTTCCGTGACCATCGATTAGTGGCAGGCGCATTGAAAAAGATTGAGCCATACGAACGAGTGCGTCATAAATTGCGCCATCACCGTGTGGGTGTAACTTACCCATTACTTCACCGACTACACGTGCACTCTTTACGTGACCTTTATCGGGGCGCAATCCCATTTCTGCCATCTGGTGCAAGATGCGACGGTGCACAGGTTTTAAACCATCGCGTGCATCAGGTAGTGCGCGAGAATAAATTACAGAGTAGGCATACTCCAGAAATGATTCTGACATTTCAGATGAAACATCGATATCAACAATCTTGCCTGGGAATTCACCTGGTTTAGGACCAGCAGGTTTTTTGCCCTTGGGCGGAGTCTTCGTAGCCATGGGGGCGATTGTGCCAAGTACAACGCCTAAAGTGCGTGACCAACGTGCGGGCGTGCCCCGATATTTGCAACACATGTTGCCGAAAGAGTTACTCCAGCCACTGCGCAGGCTCTTAAATCCCCACCAGATATTTTTGTTGCGATAAATCCAGCAGCAAAGCTATCTCCTGCACCAGTTGTGTCTGCAACCACAGTTTTTATTGCGCCAATATCTATGCGATCGCCTCCACGTTGCTGTGCTACTGCGCCATCTGGTCCACGTTTAATAATTACTGCAGGACAGAGTTCTAATAATTTTGTCAGCGCAGAATCAATATCTTCAGCCTCTGCTACATACAGCGCTTCTTCTTCATTAGGCAAGACATAATCCATCAGTGGCAACCACGAAAGAATCAGCGCACGGTCTACTTCTTTCATTGCACCGACTGTGACAGTGTCATAAAAAAGTGGAATTCCAGCAGATTTAATTGCGGCAATCATTTCTAATACACCTGCGCGAGAGCGTGGATTTAAAAGCGCGTATCCAGAAACATATGCGCCATCAAAGCCAGTTAACGCCGGCATGTCAGAAAGAGTCAGTCCAGAGTTGGCACCTGTTTCAGGAAACATCGTGCGCTCACCTTTTTGATCCACCAAAATAACAACAACGCCTGTGGAATCAATGGTTTTGATAAGGGATGAGTGATCCACTTTAAGATCTTCAAATTCAGAGATAAGCGCAGCACCCGCAGAGTCATTTCCTACGCGAGCAACAATGCTGGCATGTGCGCCAGTGTGAGCAATCCAGGATGCAACATTTCCCGCAGCGCCGCCGCCGTGTGTGGTGATTTTAGATGAGGTGTCTTCGCCGTAGTTGATTGCGCCTTGTAACTTAACAACGACATCGAGCATGACATCGCCGATACAAAGGACTTTAGGCATGTTATTTATTTAGAGCAACAGCGATATCAGCAGCTAGTGCGCAATTTGATTTAATGATTTCAATGTTTACGCGAAGTGAATCGCCCTTGCTTTCGGTGTGAAAGTGCTCAAGTAAAAATGGCGTAACAGCTTTTCCTGTGATGCCCTCTTTTTCGGCACTTGCCAAGCCGCTAGCCAAAATCGAATCATGTAGTTTTTTATCCATCTGATTTTTAACTGGGTTAGCAACGATTAAGGCTGATGTGTTGGTCTTCATCGATGTGCGAGCCAAGATGGCAGATGCAATTTGTTCTGCTGAATCTGCTTGATATTCGATTTGAAAACCTGAGTCAGTCAGATAGAAGCCAGGAAAGTTCTTGGTTTTATAACCGATGACACCGATGGCTAGAGTTTCAAGACGTTCAAGTGTGGCACCAACGTCGAGAATAGATTTGACTCCAGCACAGACCACTGTGATGTCCAGTGCAGATAGTGCAGTCAGATCAGCTGATTCATCAAATGATTCTTGTGCTCCGCGATGCACGCCACCTAGTCCACCTGTTGCAAATACTTTTATCCCAGCCATCACTGCAAGGTGAGCAGTTGCTGCAACAGTGGTTGCCGCACTTTTTCCAAAGGCCACGGCAATTGCAAGGTCTCGACTAGATGCTTTTAAAATGTTATCGCGCGTTGCAATCGTTACAAGGTCGGCATCGCTTAGACCAATGTGAACACTTCCATCGATGACAGCAATTGTTGCCGGGGTAGCACCGTGATCTCGGACAATGGCTTCTACTTCGCGAGCGACATCGAGATTTGTTGGACGCGGCAAACCATGGCTAATAATTGTTGATTCAAGAGCGACAATGGCAGAGCCAGATGCAAGAGCTGCTGCTACTTCATCTGAATATTTCAATACATCGCTTAGATCTGAATTCATGAGCGAAAGGATACTGCCTAAGTACTCGTGCTTCGTGGCAAGATACGAGCATGCATTTGGCCGACATCACACCCTCTATTTTTGCGGGCCTTGGGCTAACTAGCGCAACAGATTCTTTATCTCTGGGTCAATCACCACATGGACGAGAAGTTTTATTCCTAGTCGATGGACTTGGCGCAGATGTCATTGAAAAATACAAAGATCTGATTCCAACCCTGCATTCTTTTACTCACCATGGCGTTGTTGCAACATCATTTCCTTCAACTACTGCAACTTCTCTGGCCACTTTAATGACTGGTGAATTACCAGGTACTCACGCAATGCTTGGTTATACCGTTCGCGTTCCTCGAAGTGGTGGGCGAGTGCTGAACTCACTTAAGTGGGATGAGCGAGTCGATCCGCATGTGTGGCAGAGCGTTCCCACTCTTTTTGAACGCGCAGCAGAGCAAAATATCTCTGTTTCACATATTGCTGCCAAACGATATGAAAACACAGGATTTACGCAAGCAGTATTTCGTGGTGCCACATATCGCGGAGCAAATGTGTTGCCCGACATGATTGCTGAAACTAAAGAGGCGCTGAGCAGCGAGCCATCTTTTGCATATGTTTATATCAATGATCTAGATGTGGCCGGACATAGCGATGGTGTTGGATCTGATAAATGGTGTGCGGCGTTGGCCTACGTTGATCAAGTTGCAAAGGCCTTGGTCACACAATTGCCTCGCGGTACTCGTGTTTTCTTAACCGCTGATCACGGCATGGTTAATGTGGAAGAAAAAATAGTTCTAGGCCAAGACAATGATTTGTTGGCCGGAATAGAAACTATTGCTGGTGAACCCCGAGCGCGCCATCTCTATCTATCGCAAAGCGCGGATTCACCTGCAGCGCGTGCAGATTTTGCAGATAAGTGGCGGCAATATTTAGGCAAGCGAGCCGATGTTTTTACGAGAGAAGAAGTTGCCACAAATAAACTCTTTGGTCCATCACTTCTTGAAAATGCACTCGATCGCATGGGCGATGTGATTGCAATAGCAAATGGTGGACTTATTTTAATTGACCCAGAGCGCACATCATTAGAAGGTGCAATGGTGGGACATCATGGTGGATCAAGTCAGATTGAAAGCTCGGTGCCACTGCTTTCAAGAGTGGTTAGCTAAATTCATCCTCATCTTTGAGATCATCTTTTTTCGAAGCGCCAGCGCCAAACATAATTTCATCCCATGAAGGAACCTTTGCGCGGCCAACAATGCCATCTCGAGTGGCAGACTCATCTGCTTCTTCACGTAGTGCAACAAGGCGAGGTGGTTCGGTTCTAATGGGTTCAGGAGATGATGTAATCCGAATTGGCGCAGGTGCTGGTTCATCTGTGTAAATCAATCCAGATTCTGCTCGCACGTGCTCTGCAATCTTTGTAACACCTGGTGCATCACCCATCATCCAGCGAGCATTCTCATCTTGGGCTGTGATCGCGCGACGAGTTGGGTCATACTCCCAAATCGCATCTCCGTGACCATCACTGTTGGGATAACTCAGCGAGAGTGACCATGTGCCATCGTGATGGCGCCATGCATTCCACGCTAAATCTTCTTCTGAGATATCACGGGGCTCTAAACGAGATAAAACAACTTCAAAGAGGGACTCTGGTTCTTCACCAGGATTGCGACGAACGATCACGGCGTGGGCTTTATCGATAATAAATGAGCGCTCTTGCAAAATGGGACCTGCAAAGCGTTCGATCTTTTCAATACTTGTTCCAGAGTCGCGCGCAATATCTTGTGCGCTCTCGCCAAGGCGCAAGCGACGTTGAATATCTTTAACGCTAAGAAGTTGATCAGATTCATCTGGAACCGAAGAGAGTCGTTGTTGATTAACTGAGGCACGTAGTGAGTCACTGACGCGCAGAGTAAATTCGTTGCCATCGTTATCAGCAAGGGTTAAGTGAACGCCATCTGGCGTTTTACCCGTGAATCGAAGGTCAGTCACGAGTGCGAGCGTAACCGATGGCAGCCCGATAAGTTGTTAAGTAAGGCAGTGTTGTCACAATTGCTGCAAACATAAAGCCAAGTGGAACCCAAAATGCCATCTGTGCCCCGGAGTTATCGATTACCACACCAGCTAGTGCGCTAGAGATCGCACCGCCAAGTGGCATACCTGCAATGACCCATGTGAGTGCTTCAGTAATTTGTCCAGCCGGCACAGCGTTTTCAACAGTGCCGTATGCATTAACAATCAGGGGTGCAATAAACAAACCGTTGATGAAGAGCGCAATTGCCAGAGCGGTGATGGTTTGTGTGAAAAGAAGTGGGATTGTTCCAATGGTCAGCCCAACCAAATAAATCAAAAACCTAGTTGCTTGCGAAGATTTAAATTTAATCGCTCCATTTACAAGTGCTGCCACCGCGCTACCAACTGCCCAAATCGCAAGTAACCAACCCGTGGATTCTGGGTGGTTGAGCTCCTCTGCAAATCCAACAACAGTAATTCCAACTGCTCCAAAGAATCCACCTAAGAATGCGCATGGAAAGACAATGGATTGCACTATTCGATTTTTCAGAATTGGTGGATGTGGCTCTTGTTCATTTCTTGGTTCAGCAGGTGGTTCTGTGGATTTCATAGCCGCAAGTGAAGGTAAACCGATCGCTAAGAAAATTAGTCCAGCCAGGATTCCAGCCGATGGTGCAATTTTTATCGCACACGTTGTTGCAACTACGGGACCGACAATGAATACGAATTCATCGACCATTGCTTCCCATGAATATGCGGTATTAACCAGATGTCCATCTTTGTTATCTGGATTGTTTTTTAATGTGTGTAGCCACCTTCTTCGCACCAAGCCACCTGCGTTGATGGCAGTTGATTCAGCAATAATCAAAGAGACAAACCAGGTCCAAATCGGTGCATCTTTTGAAACAAGAAAGACAAAGATTAAGAAGGCGATAATGCGAATAGGAACTGCAAGGCGCAAAATCTTTGCTTGACCACGTTGATCTGCTTGGCGTGACCAGTAAAGCTCTGCGGCTCCAACAACTATCGAACCTACGGCCGTTAGTACTCCTGCCAGTGCATAAGAATCTGTGGCGGCAACAACGATGAAAATAATTGCCAATGAGTCCATTGCAATTGGCATACGTCCGATAAAGCCTGCACTGGAGAACTTAAACCCGCCAGGTATGCGCAGAAGAGTTCCATAGGCTTTAAGCATGGGCACAGTCTATTAGACTTCTACCTATGAGCGATAAGGCCGAGTTATTAGACCTTGCACTGCGCGTAGGTAAAAAGGCTGCAGAGTTATTAAGCGCTCGTCCCGATGTATTAGAAGTTTCTACAAAATCTAGTGATGTAGACATTGTCACCCAGATGGATAAAGCCAGTGAAGCGCTGATCGTTTCATCCATTCTGGCCGAACGTCCAAACGATGGAATGATCGGTGAAGAAGGCGCAGAACGAGAGTCGACATCAGGAATTACGTGGGTCATTGATCCACTAGATGGAACAGTTAATTACTTTTACGGTATGCCAGGTTGGAATGTTTCTATTGCGGCCAAAGATAAAGATGGTGTTGTGGCTGGAGTCGTGGTTAGCCCAACTATTAATTCAACGTGGTGGGCAACTCGTGGCGGGGGAGCATTTCATAATGGCAAGAAATTAATGTGTAATGATCCTGTTGAATTAAATAGAACAATGCTTGCAACTGGCTTTGCCTATGAACCTGAAAAGCGATCGCTGCAATTAGATTTTATAAATAAGTTATTGCCGCACATTAGGGACATACGTCGAAATGGCGCCGCAGCAGTTGACCTATGTTTTGTTGGTTCTGGAAATGTTGATGCCTACTTTGAATCCGGATTACATGAGTGGGATATTGCAGCAGGTGGATTAATTGCCCAAGAGGCTGGTGCCATCATGAGCCAGCACCAGATCGGTGGGCAGAATTTCGTTCTAACCGCTGGTCCACATCTGCACCAGATCCTGAAAAATACGCTCGGTCTCTAGCCGATTTTCACTTGGCCACGCTCATGTGGCAAGATACGACTCCTGTACAGCACTCTGTACCGATATACGAATTAGCTGAGGAAATCATGAACGTACTTGACGCCGTAGATGCAGCATCGCTGCGCAAAGACATCCCGCAATTTCGTGCTGGAGATGAGCTCAAGATTGACGTACGCGTTATCGAAGGCAGCAAGAGCCGTATCCAGGTCTTCCAAGGAATCGTTATGCGTCGCCAAGGCGATGGCGTTCGTGAAACTTTTACAATCCGTAAAGTTTCTTACGGTGTTGGGGTAGAACGTACGTTCCCAGTGCACACTCCAGTTATCGAAAAGATTGAACTTGTTAAGAAAGGCGATGTACGTCGCGCCAAGTTGTACTACCTCCGCGACCTACGCGGTAAGGCTGCAAAGATTCGCGAAAAGCGCGATGGCATTGAAGGTTACGGCGACGGAATCCTTTCAACACCAGAACCAATTGTTCCTGTAGCAGTTGCGGCAGCCGTTGTTGCAGAGACCGTTGTTGAGCAAGTTGTAGAAACTCCAGTTGTAGAAGCAGCTGTTGTGGAAACTCCTGTTGCAGAAGTTGCTGTTGAAGCAGCTAGCGAAGAAGTTGCTGCCGAAGAAACACCAACCGAACAAGCATAAGTTTTCACACATGTTTCGTAAGGGAAGCCTCCTACGGGAGCTCCCAATACTGGTCGTTGTTGCACTCGTAGTCTCCCTAT
>JBIKPX010000104.1:0-3478 GCA_044357195.1 Candidatus Planktophila sp.
CTTACCCGCACCATTGATACCAACAATTCCGATGCGATCTCCTGGACCAATGTTCCAATAAAGATCATCGAGTAATAATTTTTCCCCTGCACGCAACTGCACGTGGTGTGATTCATACACAGTATTGCCTAAGCGATTGCGTGCGAATTTAAGTAGTTCGCCTTGATCACGGGGTGCGGGCTCGGCAGAAATTAATTCATTGGCAGCATCTACTCGAAACTTTGGTTTAGTTGTGCGAGCAGGTGCCCCACGGCGCAGCCACGCTAATTCTTTGCGAATTAAGTTATTGCGACGTGCATCCATTGCATTTGCTTGGCGAGCGCGCTCTGCTTTAGCTAAAACGAAGGCGGAATACCCACCGTCATACTCTTCAACTCTGCCGCCAACTACTTCCCATGTGCGCTCAGTGACCGCATCTAGAAACCAACGATCGTGAGTGATGACAGCTAGTGCTAAAGATTTACGTGATAACAAATGATTTGCAAGCCATGCAACGCCTTCAACATCTAGATGATTTGTTGGCTCATCTAACAAAATTAAATCAAGATCATCGATTAGTAACCGTGCAAGCCCCACACGTCTGCGTTCTCCGCCTGAAAGAGTTCCAAATTTTCTTTCAAAGAGGTGATCATCAAAGCCGCCAAAGAGGCCTGTAAAGACTTCGCGTATTCCAGCATCACTTGCCCACTCATGTGTTGGTTTGTTACCTAGAACAACATCTCTGACAGTTGCATCCGCTGGTGCGTTATCTACTTGTGATAATAAACCGATGTTGGTCTCATTTGATTTAGTTACTCGTCCAGCATCTGGTGATTCAGCGCCAGACATAATTTTCATGAGCGTGCTCTTGCCACTGCCATTTCTTCCAACAATTCCGATGCGATCACCTTCTGAGATACCCAGTGATACGCCATCTAAGAGCGCGCGAATATCGAAAGCCTTTGAGACTTCCTCTAAATTAAGAAGATTGCGCGCCATGGTGACAGAGCGTACCTTTCAACCATGAACGTCACTGACCGCCAATACGCCCTGGATCTAGATAAGAACGATCCACTGGCACACTTTAAATCAAAGTTCGTGGTCACTGACCCAGCAATGTGTTATCTGGATGGAAATTCACTCGGCCGACTTCCCCATGCAACAGTTGTTGCTGTCAATGATTTATTAACAAAGGAGTGGGGACCAGAAGTTGTTACAGGCTGGAGCCACTGGGTTGATGAAGCACAACCTGTAGGAGATTTAATTGGCGAAGCAACCCTTGGCGCTGCAAAAGGACAAGTACTTGCTTGCGACACAACATCAGTTAATTTCTATCAGCTCTGTATGGCAGCCATTAAGGCACGTCCGGGGCGCAAAACAATAATTACTGACACGGCAAATTTTCCAACTGATCGATACATCCTGGATGGAATCGCAAAAGATTTCGGAATGAATCTAGTTTTAATTGATAATGAATCTCAAGGAGCAATTAAGCACGAGCGCATTACTGCAGAGATCCTTGCGCCTTATCTAAACGATGATGTTGCACTTGTTACTCTTGAAGTAATTCAATACCGCGCTGGTGCGCGCACAGACATTAAATCCATTACCGATCTGGTTCGCTCACACGGTGGATTAGTTGTCTGGGATGCCAGTCACGCAGTGGGAGCAATCGAAATGAACTTCGATGCCAACGGTGTTGATTTAGCAGTGGGCTGCACATATAAATATGGAAACTCTGGACCAGGTGCGCCAGCGTGGTTATATGTGAGCAAAAAAATACAGAAAGAGTTACAGGTTCCTATTCAAGGCTGGTTCTCCCAAGGCGATCAATTTGGAATGGGACCAGTTTTTGAAAAAGCTGATGGCATTCGCGGTTTTCAAATTGCTAGTCCATCGTTGATTGGTCTGCGCTGCATCAAAGCATCTTTTGAAATTATTAAAGAAGCGGGCATCGATGCCATCGCACACAAGGCCGCAGTTGGCACACAGATGATGATTGATTTATATGACGCATGGCTTGCACCCCTTGGAATGGAGCTAAATACTCCACGCGATGCAAAACAGCGCGGTGGACATATCTCTTTGGTCCATCCAGATGCAGCGCGTATCTGCGTGGCACTTCGAGAATTTGCCAATGTAATTCCTGATTACCGCACACCTAATTCAATTCGTTTGGCTATCTCACCACTTCCAACTTCATACGTTGAAGTATGGGATGGATTTGAGCGAATCAGAGATTTGGTCTCCACACGCCAATACGAGAAGGTCAAAGAAGGCGGATCACGAGTCACATGAGCGAATCTGAAAACTTCGATTCAGCACTTACATACACCTCATACCTTGCAGTCGATGAGTTATTAAAACTTCAGCGTCCGCTCTCTGATGGACCAGAACACGATGAGATGCTCTTCATCATCATTCACCAGACATATGAGCTGTGGTTTAAACAACTAATTCATGAGTTTCAACAAGCACAGCGCGCACTAGAAGATGGCAATACACATTACGCACTTGCCATCTTGGGTCGAATCCGCACGATTATGAAAGTCTGCGTCGCACAGATCGATATTTTAGAAACAATGACGCCACTGCAATTTAACTCTTTCCGGGGATATTTATCATCATCGAGCGGATTTCAATCAGCGCAATTTAGAAAAGTAGAGGCCTTACTGGGTCGCCGCGATAATAAGATGGCTGGGCACTTACCGCCAGATATCCAAAAAGATATTGCCGAAATTACATCTGGTAATTCCATCTGGGATTCAGCGCTTGTCTATCTACACAACGCTGGCCACACAATGCCTGCAGCAATTATCAGTCGCAATAAGTCAGAGCAATATGTGCCTAATAAGGATGTGCAGGATGTATTGCTTACTGTTCATCAAAGCGATCCTGAGCGCGCAATGATTTGTGAGCGTTTAGTTGATATTGATGAAGGTATTCAAGAGTGGCGCTATCGCCACGTAAAGATGGTTGAACGCACTATTGGTCAAAAGATGGGCACCGGCGGTTCTAGTGGCGCCGAATACTTGCGCTCCACTTTATTTAATCCAGTCTTTGCAGACTTATGGGAGATTCGCTCTCGCTTTTAGTTCTTACGTTTTCTAATTGCAATCAGCGGTGGGTTATAGGCAGTGTGTGCGATTTCTTGGCGGCGCTTCTTATACGCATCTGATGCGCCAGCGATCATGTGTTCAAATCTGACATCGCCCTTAATCAAATCTCGTAATTCAGCTGTGGCTGTTACCTGACTAAAAATAGGTGCAACTGTTGCCATCTTTGCAGCATCTGGATGAGGTCTAAATTTGCGATAGATAAGTGCAATACGGCGAAGACCAATGTATGCGATATGTCGCATTCCTCGATTGATATGGTCTTGAAGCATTAATCGTCTGTAGGTAAGTGAACCAGGCTTGATGGCAGATTGATCTGCAATCAGTTTTAAGAAAATCTGAGCTATCTCGGTGCTTCCAGAGACCTCGGCAAGTTCTGCACA
>JBIKPX010000105.1:0-3461 GCA_044357195.1 Candidatus Planktophila sp.
TCGTATTGCACATCCATTTCAGCTTCTGTGCGATAAGTCAGGTGTGCAATACGACGAGCGATTCCCATGCCTTCAATAGGTCCGCGATCTTTATCGTAATAATCTCCGCCATTATAAAAAGGATCAGATTTGATTGCTCTTATTTGAATGGCTGCAGTTCCGATTTGATCACCTGTTGCAACTGCTGATGATCCAATGGTGCAAATTGCTCCCACACGTTCTGGATGCATGACAGCCCACTCAAGTGCTCGCATTCCACCAAGTGATGGCCCTAGCGCAAGTTTGTATTTTTTTATTCCAATCGCATCTGAAAAAGCGATTTCGCCAGCAACCATGTCTCGAATAGTCACCGATGGAAAACGAGATCCCCAACGCGCGCCATCTGGTGCAACGGAAGATGGCCCCGTGCTTCCCTGACATCCACCAATGACATTGGGACACACAACAAAATACTTATCTGTGTTTAGTGGTAATCCTGGTCCCACCATGGATGGCCACCATCCCGGCACATCAGACCAACCGGTCATCGCATGATTTACTAAAATTGCATTATCGCGAGCAGCGTTTAATGTGCCCCACGATTGATAGGCGATGGTGACATCAGGTAAAACTTCGCCGCTTTCTAATTCGAGATCTCCGATTTTAATGAATTGACGATCACCGACATCATCACCATCTAGCCATGCACCCGTGACGATGTAACGATCGCTAGGTGAGTTCTTAGAAATAGACACAGTAATTAATTCCTTCACGCACTTGCAGACCAAACTGGAAAAGTTCGCCCTGCCAGGTCTTCACCCAGAGCACCCCGCCGCGGTGGAGGGTTGCCGTCTAGCAAGCTGGGGCTATAACTAGAACTCGTGACCTATTGGCAAGGGTAACAAAGCACAGCGCCTTGAATCAAATGAAAATCAACCAAAAATCATGGCGCACACCTTGGGGTGTAAATCAGCGCGCATTGCGGCAAAGGCGTTAATGGGCCAGCCTGATGCAAAGACGCGCTGTAGCAAGGTGGCAAGTGAGTACCTGGCATCATCTGCAATCGCTCGTCGTAAGTACTGCCCCGCACTTTCTTTATCCGCACTTTCATACGAAATAGCGGCACACAGTGATGCAACGGGTGCGATAAATCCTGGCGGCGCCATTGATAAGAGCTCTGACCACATCAGAAGATAAGTGGCCATGCTCTTGTGGTTATGTGAACCCAGTGCAAAATCGCGCACTTGAATATCAGATAAACGACCAAGTACTCGCGCTTTAAGCAAAGTATTGACACTGCATCCCATTGCTTCGTATTCACCTGCTAAATCCACAATCGCTGTGGCGCCATCTTGTTGTAGTGCATTAAGTGTTGGGCTATCTGCATCTACTGAAAAAGAGCGAACGCTTCTAGCAAAGTCTTCATCGCGGTAATCCACCGCAGTTGCCGTACTCATCTACTGAACAAACATTGTTGGGGCGCTAACAACTTTGACGGTTGCAACGCGAATTGTTTTTATCTCACCTGTGACAGCGCGGATTGTGCCCTGGTTAGACCATGTGCCACCCCATGTGGCAAGTAATGTCACCAAATACGTTCCTTCTTTTAAGTAGGCATGTTGTATGGATCCGGCCGGATATGGCGCTCCGGGATCCGTGCTCTGCATAACGCTGCCATCGCCAAAGGACCAAGAAAAAGATGGTCGCAAAGTGACATCGACAACTTCACCAACGATGTTAAATCTGGTGCTAAATATCTTTGGCAAGTCACACCAAAAAACCACCGGCACATGCACCAATGGTTCATAAGCAGGTTGATATGCAACTCCCCCGGTTGGCAGCAACTTTGTTAAGCGATCGGCAATGGATGTGGCAGCCGTTGCTTTTTTAGCCACCACCTTTGTCTTTTTTACCGCTGGCTTTCTTTTAACCACAGGCTTTTTTGTTGCAACCACTGCACTGGGTTGTTTGAGCACCACACGTTTTGCCACTGGTTTTATTGGCACAGACTTTTGAACAGCGGTGACTTTTTTTACTACTGTGGCAACTTTTTTACTCTTTGGGCCATTGCCCTTTTGTCCTGAGACAACAATCTGCCCATTTTCAACAGCGACAGCCAAACACGCTTTGGTGCAATCAGCTGCCCACGTTTTGGGCGCTGGAATAAGAAATGCGATCAGCAATGGTGCGGTAATTCCTGCGATGAGTGCCTTAGATATTTTCATAGTTGGCGCAGGGTAAGTAGGTCAGCGCACCAAAAAGATTTGAAATCGCGCGCATGTGGATACTTATGCCACTCTAGAACCGTGGCAGCGCGAGATGGTGACGGATGGGTCCAGTGCGATTGTGGAAACAAGCACTGGGGACTACATGGTGCTGCAGGTTTACTGCTCGTGCGAGATTCAATGGTTTTGCTCCAACACCGCGCGCCTTGGGTTCATAACGGTGACACATGGGGAATTCCAGGCGGTGCCCGTGACTCTCACGAAGATGTCATCCAAGGTGCACTACGAGAGGCAATTGAAGAAACTGGTTTAGATCCTGCCCTTGTGACACCAGTTGTTGTTCATGAAGATAACCACGGCAATTGGAAATACGACACTGTTATTGCCTCGGCTGCAGCAAATTTAGTTGCACGTGAATTAAATGATGAATCCCATGAAGTGCGCTGGGTTGAGATTGAAAAACTAAGCGAATTAAACTTACATCCAAGCTTTGCAGCATCGTGGCCAAAGGTAAAAGAACTAGTCCTTAAGTTGGTTGGACAATCGCTGTAGAGATTCGCGAACAACTGCCTTATCTGAAGTACGCCATAGTGGCGGCATTGAATTTAATAGCACGCTGCCATATCTCTTATTAACAATTCTGGAATCCAAAATTGCAACAACTCCGCGATCTTCAACAGATCTAATCAAGCGCCCCGTGCCTTGTGCCAAAAGAAGTGCAGCACGTGGCAGTGAAATCTGCATAAATCCAGAGCCGCCACCGGCATCGGCTTGCGCTGCTCGAGCCGACATCACTGGTTCATCGGGGCGTGGAAATGGAATGCGATCGATTGTCACAAGCACGCAAGAATTTCCCGGAACATCGACTCCTTGCCACAGCGACATCGTGCCGAGCAGAACAGATGTTTCATCCTTTGCAAAGCGTTCGACCAGTGGCCCAACAGCGTCGCCTCGTTTTTGTGTAATGATCTTTATTGGTAGCTCTGCTAATACTTTTCGCAAATGCAAATCTGCTGCCTCCACACCACGCCATGAACTAAAGAGTGCAAGGGTGCGACCACCTGCTGCATCAATGAGTTCTCCTAACTCATCTAGTACATCTGGGTGCACGCCTTCGCGGCCAGGTTCTGGCAAGTGCTTTGGTAAATACAAAACTCCTTGATTAGCAAAATCAAATGGCGAACCAACATCTAACATCGCAACGTTGCTTGGATCTATATCTCCATCTTCGCTGGTGGCATCTTCATCGCCACCAAC
>JBIKPX010000027.1:0-10533 GCA_044357195.1 Candidatus Planktophila sp.
AAAGTAAACCAAAGCCATTCCACGGTTGCGCGTATCTCCATGTGTCCACGAAGTTAAAAACAATGAACACTTTCTACGCATATCGAAGATTTCTACATAATGCTGCTGCAGTTGGTTGAGAGGCATTTGCCCTGCACTACTAAGAAATTTTGCTAGAGGCTCCCTAAGTTCGGGTGCAAGAGCATGAGTCATGCTGAGAAGTTCTGCATTGCGGTCCAGGAAACTCTGTTCGGGATACACCAAACATTGAGAAGCGATTGCTCGCGCTAACTCTTTGCTCACTTTGTCTGCCTGTCTTTCATAATGTGAAAGTTTTCAATTGTGACCGGGACAGGATTTCCTGATGATTGACCAAATGGTCCAGAGTTTGGACCAAGATCGACGCCATCAAGTGAACAACCTGAAGCCTTGCCCATGTTTTCAAGATCTTTAGCTTGTTCAGTATGTGCTGCTGGAATTACATAGCGATCTTCATATTTGGCGATCGCAAGCATTCGATACATTTCATAGATAGATTCTTGATCCATTCCTACTGCTGCAGGAATCTCAGGCTTAGGCTCTCGCCCTAAGTTGATATCACGCATATAAGAACGCATGGCAGATAATTTGCGAAGCGTTGACTCTACTAACTCAGTATCTCCGGCAGTAAAAAGCTCAGCCAGATAGGCAAGTGGAATACGAAGTGCATTAATAGCGCCAAATAGATTTCCTGCGTCTTCGCCGTCATGTCCAGTTTCAGTTAGGACATCAACAATGGGTGAAAGTGGCGGCACATACCAAACCATTGGCATTGTGCGATATTCAGGGTGAAGAGGAAGTGCAATCTTGTAAACCTTTGTTAGTTTATAAACTGGAGAATTTTGAGCCGCGACTAACCAATCTTCTGGAATTCCTTCAGCTCGAGCAGCCGCAAGTACTACCGGATCATGTGGGTCCAACATGAGATCTAGTTGCGCTTGATAAAGATCTTTTTCATTTTCGGTAGCAGCGGCTTCTGCAACCCGGTCTGCGTCATAAAGAAATAGCCCTAAATAACGAAGGCGACCAACACATGTTTCTGAGCAGACGGTAGGAAGCCCTATTTCAAGTCGTGGATAACAGAGTGTGCATTTTTCTGCTTTACCAGTCTTGTGATTGAAATAAACCTTCTTATAAGGGCATGCTGATACACACATTCGCCAGCCACGGCACTGCTGTTGATCAACTAAAACTATTCCATCTTCTGCACGCTTATACATTGCTCCAGATGGACATGCTGCAACACATGCTGGGTTCAAGCAGTGCTCACAAATGCGGGGCAGGTAGAACATAAATGTCTGCTCAAAAGCTAATTTAACTTTAGTTGTCACATCCTGTGCGAGCTTTTGCAGAATTGGATCTTTCTCAATATTTTCTGGACCGCCACCTAAATCATCATCCCAGTTTGCCGACCACTCAATTTTCATCGGCTTGCCCGTAATTAGAGATTTAGGGCGCGCTACTGGAGTTTGTTGTCCAAGGGGCGCAGTAATTAGGTTGTCATACTCATAGGTCCAAGGTTCGTAATAGTCCTTAATATTTAACATCCGTGGATTAGAAAAAATTGAGAGGAGTCGACGTGCTCGACTTCCAGCTTTGAGCCGAAGGCGACCTCGTGGAGTTCTTACCCAACCACCTTTTGCTTTTTCTTGATCTTCATAGCCACGTGGATACCCCTGACCTGGGCGAGTTTCAACGTTGTTAAACCAAGCGTATTCAAGTCCAGTGCGATTAGTCCAAGCTTGTTTGCACGTTACTGAACATGTGTGACACCCGATGCATTTATCAAGATTCATCACCATGCCCATCTGGGCCATAACTTTCATTAGTACTCCACATCTTGAGAACGTCGTCGGATAACAGTTATCTCATCGCGTTGATTGCCAGTAGGTCCGAGGTAATTAAATGCGAATGTCAATTGGGCATATCCCCCAATCAGGTGTGAAGGTTTAATCATGAGACGAGTTAAGGAGTTGTGAATTCCTCCACGCTTACCCGATGTTTCCGCTAGCGGTACATCTACGACACGATCTTTAGCGTGATACATAAACACCGTGCCAGCTGGCATACGGTGTGACACACAAGCACGAGCAACTACAACGCCGTTCCTGTTATAGGCCTCAATCCATTCATTATCTTTAACACCAATTGTTTCTGCGTCTTCTACGCTCATCCAAATCTCTTGACCTCCTCGTGATAACGAGAGCATAAATAAGTTGTCCTGGTACTCAGAGTGAATGGACCATTTTGAATGCGGTGTTAAATATCGCACAGTGACTTCTTTTTCAATTCCAGCACCTTGACTTCCAAAGATGCGGTGCATGTTTAATGGCGGCCTAAAGGTTGGCATCTGTTCGCCAAGTTCGCTCATCCAGTCGTGATCAATAAAGAAATGCTGACGACCAGTTAACGTATGCCACGGTTTTAATCGCTCAACGTTTATTGCAAAAGCGGTATATCGACGCCCTCCATGTTCAGAGCCTGACCACTCAGGACTTGTGATTACTGGAACAGGTCTTGCTTGTGTATCTGCAAAAGTAATTCGCTTACCTTCATTATCTAAAGCTAAATCTGTGAGCTGTTGGCCCGTTCGTTTTTCCAAGGCTCTAAAGCCAGCAACTGCTATTCGTCCATTAGTTGTTCCTGATAACGCCAAGATCGTTTCGCACGCATCGACATCTCGAGCAAGTGATGGCCTACCTTCAGCGACGCCATGTGAAATAACTCCATTCTTATGGCGCAGAAGTTCGATCTCAGGTAGCACACTGACTGGTACGCCTTTTGTATTAGTTCCTAGTTGATCAAGGAGTGGGCCAAGTGCACCCATTTTTTCACCGAGCTGTGAATAGTTTCGTTTTACTACAACCAATTTTGGCATTGTCACACCTGGAATTGGTTCTATTGTGCCATCTTTCCAATCTTGGACAATTCCGCTTGGGTTTGCCATTGCATCTGGGGTGTCATGCAGAAGCGGAACAAGAACAATGTCTTCGCGTTCACCTAAATGCCCCTTGGATTGCTCAGCAACTTGGCGGCCTAACATTTGGAAAATGTCATAGTCCGTTTTAGTTTCCCACGGTGGATTTATTGCAGGTGTAAATGCGTGCACAAATGGATGCATGTCCGTGCTTGAGAGATCGTGCTTTTCATACCACGTAGCAGCAGGCAATAAAATGTCGCCGAATAAACCAGTACTTGTCATTCTAAAGTCAATGGAAACGAGAAGGTCTAATTTGCCTTCAGGTGCTTGTTCTTGCCACTTCACATCACGTGGTCTGGCATCAACCGAATTTTCTTCAGCACGTACAGAATTATCAGTTCCGAGTAAATGTTTAAGGAAATACTCATTTCCTTTACTAGATGATCCCAAAATATTTGCCCGCCAAACAGTTAATACGCGAGGCCAGTTTTCTGGAGCATCTGGATCTTCAATAGCAAACTTTAAATTCCCATTTTTAAGTTCACTAACTACGTGAGCAGCAGGATCTACTCCTAATACACGTGCTTCATCGACTAGATCTAAAGAGTTGCGGTTTAATGATGGATACGAGGGCATCCATCCCATTCGCGCTGATTTAGCCATCACATCAATTGCCGTCATGTTCTCAAAGCGTTTCTCGCCAAGTGGGGATGCGAGTAATTCAGACTTCAAACCGTCGTAGCGCCATTGGTCAGTTGATACATACCAAAAAGCAGTACCAATCATTTGTCGCGCTGGGCGGGACCAATCCGCACCAAAAGCTAGCTGTGCCCATCCCGTTACTGGACGGCATTTTTCTTGACCCACATAATGTGCCCAACCGCCACCATTAACACCTTGGCAACCGGTAAGTGTTACTAGTGCTAAAAATGTTCGGTACATAGTGTCGGAGTGAAACCAATGATTTGTTCCAGCGCCAAGCAAAATCATTGAACGACCCTCTGATTCATCGGCATTTTGTGCGAACTCTCGTGCAATTCGAATTGCCTGCGCTGCAGGAACATTTGTTATCTCTTCTTGCCAAGCCGGAGTGTAAGGAGTTGTATCGGTGTAATCAGTTGGCCAATCACCTTCAAGTCCTTCGCGACCAACACCGTATTGCGCAAGCATTAAGTCATAAACAGTTGTTACTTTTTTGTCACCAATTTGAATTGTTGGAACTCCACGGTGTAGCACGCCGCCACTTTCTGATTCCTTTTGTCCCACATCAAAGCGTGGAAGTAAAATAGGTGCAGCTGATGAATCAGCACGACCATAGACCGTAAGTAATGGGTCTACGCCTTCAAGATCTAAATTCCATTTACCCATTGAATCGTCGTTATATCGGTGACCCAAAGATCCATTGGGAATAAAGGTTTGACCATTTTCAGAGTCAAGAATTACAGTTTTAAACTTTGAACCCTCAGAAGTGTCACCCAAGTCCGATGCAACTAAGAATTTATCAGGCACCCATGCACCATCTTTTTCCCGCAGGGATACTAAATAGGGAAGATCAGTAAACTTTTTTACATACTCAGTAAAGCGCGGAGTTTGTTTATCAACGAAAAACTCCTTCAAAATAACATGACCCATAGCCATACCCAGTGCCCCATCAGTGCCTGGATGAGGCGCAACCCATTCATCGGCAAATTTGGTGTTGTCTGCGTAGTCAGGACTAATAGCAATTACTTTTTGACCTCGGTATCTTGCTTCAGTCATAAAGTGAGCATCTGGAGTTCGCGTTACTGGAACATTTGATCCCCACATAATTAAATAAGAAGCATTAAACCAATCGGCAGATTCTGGAACATCTGTCTGGTCGCCAAATACTTGCGGTGATGCGACAGGAAGATCTGCATACCAATCATAAAAAGAAAGCATTGACCCACCCATTAATGAGATAAAGCGGGCACCTGCGGCATGCGATGCCATTGACATTGCTGGAATTGGAGAAAAACCAAAGACACGATCAGGGCCGTACTTCTTAATGGTGTGCACATGTGCCGCAGCAATAATTTCAGAAATCTCTGCCCACTGTGCACGAACTAATCCACCTTTGCCGCGAGCTTTTTGATACTTAGTGCGACGAATTGGATCATCCATGATGTCTGCCCATGCTAAAACTGGATCACCTAGTCGAGATTTTGCTTCACGGTACATCTCGAGTAAAAGCCCGCGGACATATGGATATCTAATGCGCGTTGGAGAATATGTGTACCAAGAAAACGCCGCACCTCGTGGACAACCGCGTGGTTCATATTCTGGAGAATCAGGACCAACAGAGGGATAATCAGTCTGTTGAGTTTCCCAAGTTATGATTCCATCTTTTACATAAACTTTCCATGAACACGATCCTGTGCAGTTAACACCATGTGTTGAGCGAACTACTTTGTCGTGACTCCAGCGATCACGATAAAAATCATCACCTTCGCGTCCTCCGCTTTTTGTGATTGAACGAAGATCATCTGACACAACACCTTTAGTAAAATATCTTCCAAGTTTGACAAGTGATTCTTCAATATCTATTCCAGAGGATCTGTCGCTTTTCATGTACTTAGTCTGTACTGCTGACCCTTGCATCTATATAGGTACAAAGACCCTATTTTCACTAGCCTCCAGAGAGGAGCATGTCCTTAAGATTTGTAAAGAAAGTTAGGAGATTTCATGTTGCAGCGTAATGGTTCCAACAGAGTGCTAGCACTTTCAACATTTGGATTCACTCTAATGTTTGCTGTTTGGTTAATGTTCGGAGTTCTTGGAATTCCTATTCAGCAAGAGTTTGGTATCTCAGACTCACAACTAGCCTGGTTATCATCTGTAGCAATTCTTAACGGTTCAATCTGGCGATTATTCCTGGGCGTACTTTCAGATCGAATTGGCGGTAAAAAAGTAACTGTTGCAATGTTGCTTGTAACTTCCGTTCCAGCATATTTACTTGCGCATTTAGAGCTTACTTATATTTGGTTACTCGTTTTAGCATTCTTTGTTGGCTTTGCTGGAAATCTTTTTAGTGTAGGAATTGCATGGAATTCCCACTGGTTTGATCGAAGCCGACAGGGCTTTGCTTTGGGTGTTTTCGGTGCAGGAAATGTCGGAGCTTCGGCGACAAAATTTATTGGCCCAGCGGTAATAGCAAGCACAATTGGCGGTTCTTATCTTGGTGGCATCATCCCTGGGGGATGGCGTTTCGTTCCTGCTCTGTATGCAGTGCTGCTAGTTCTAACTGCAATTTGTATTCAGTTTTTTACACCTGCCGATACAGAAAATCTCCAAGCATCTCGTTCTCTTCCTCAGATGTTTGCACCATTGAAGTATTTGCAGGTATGGAGATTTAGCTTTTACTACGTTGTTGTCTTTGGAGCATACGTAGCTTTGGCATCATGGATGCCAAAATACTATGTCTCGGTTTATGGTTTAGACCTAAATAATGCTGCGCTCTTGACCGCCTTGTTTATTTTTCCAGCTTCACTCCTTCGTCCACTTGGCGGATATATTTCCGACAAGATCGGTGCAAGATATTTAATGTATGGAACTTTCTTTACGATGTTGATTGCCCTTCTCTTTTTGGCAGCACCTTTCGGCTACATTGTTTTAAATACTCCGGAAGGTCCTAAAAATGTCCTGCCCTACCACTTGGGTGTAATGCCTTTCACTGCACTTCTATTTATCGTCGGTTGCTCGATGGGAATTGGCAAAGCCGCAGTCTTCAAACACATCCCTGAATATTTCCCTAACGATGTTGGCGCGGTCGGTGGACTAGTTGGCACTCTTGGCGCTTTGGGCGGCTTTCTATTGCCACCTCTCTTTGTCTATGTACGTGAGTGGACTGGCCTTCCTCAATCGACCTTCATTGTTCTTTTTATTCTTACCTTTGCCGCAACTTTATGGATGCATATTGCAATTTTAAAGATGCTCAACCATGCAAGCCCTCAATTAAAAAAACATATCGATCACCGTGATCCACAATTGAATGGAGTTTAAGATGAATACAAAAACCGAAAAATCTTCAGCGTGGCTCGAGTCCTGGGATCCAAATATTGATGGTAAGTGGGAATCCAAAATTGCATGGAAGACACTTTGGGTAACTACTTATGCACTAACGCTTGGTTTTATGAGTTGGTTTTTAGTATCGGCCCTAGCCCCAAAACTAAACAACTTGGGCTTTGATCTCTCTAAAAAGGAGCTCTACTGGTTAGCAGCAATGCCAGGACTTGCAGGAGGTGGGCTCCGTTTAATCTGGATGTTCCTTCCGCCAATTCTAGGAACTCGTAAATTAGTTACGTATTCAACAGCTCTTCTAATCTTTCCACTCCTGGGTTGGTCATTTGCAGTGCGCTCACCTTCGACACCTTATGTCGCACTACTTATTCTCGCTTTTCTTTCTGGAATCGGTGGCGGAGTTTTTTCCGGATTCATGCCTAGTACTTCATATTTTTTCCCTAAATCAAAACAGGGATTGGCACTTGGCATTCAGGCAGGTGTTGGAAACTTCGGCGTAAGCATCATCCAGTTCTTTACTCCAATCATTGTCGGATCAGCAATGTTTGGCGCAACTCTGGGAGCACCACAGCGATATGTAGATGAGATAAAAGGAATTGATAAATCAGTCTGGTACCAAAATGCCGGACTAGTGTGGGTTCCATTCGTAATTCTTTCAGTGTTTATCTCATGGAAGTTTTTGAAATCTGTACCTGTCACTTCACGCGGAATTAAAGATCAATTGGACATCTTCAACAATAGACATACGTGGTTGATGACAGTGCTTTACTTTATGACTTTTGGAACTTTTGCCGGCTTCTCTGCCCAGTTTGGTTTACTCATTAAGAATCTTTTTGGTGAATTCGCTAACGCACCAGATCCAGTTAAGTATGCCTTCTTTGGTCCACTTGTTGGTTCTGCAGCGCGTGTGATTAGCGGGCCTATTGCAGATCGATTAGGTGGTGGAATTCTTACTTTCGTATCGGGCTTAGGAATTGCACTGTCATCTTTCTTCACATCCACACAGCTCTCCCCGACAAACAGTAATGATTTTATGAGTTTTTTCTGGGGAATGATGGCCATCTTTTTCTTCGCAGGTGTTGGCAATGCAAGTACATTTAAACAAATGCCGATGATCTTTGAACCGCGCCAAGCTGGCGGTGTATTGGGATGGACTGGTGCGATTGCCGCTTTTGGACCATTCATTTTTGGTGTTTTGCTATCACTTATGGCACCTGCCGGTTTCTTTCAAGGTGTTGCCCTCTTTGCTGTAGCAGGAACGGCCATTGCATGGTGGTTCTACGCACGTAAAGGTGCGACAGCAAAAAGTTAAAGGAGGACTCGTTATTCCTGGTGATAGCAGGCAGACTCTCGTCATGGATGTCACTCGGCTTAGCGCACTATCTGATGCAATAATGAATGTTGCCAAAGGGGAAGATTTAAAGACTTCGCTGAATCGACTTATTCAAAATGCTGTTCTAATAACAGATTGCACCTACGGCGCACTTGGCTCTATAACTACCGATGGAACACTTGAAGACTTCACATTTGTAGGCATGAGTGATGAAACAGCTGATGAAATAGATACCTTCCCTGAAGGTAAGGGACTTCTGGGGCATTTACTTGCAGTTCCAGAACCATTACGTGTTGCAGTTATTGGTCAACATCCATCATCTGTTGGTTTTCCAAAGGGACATCCCCTGATGGTGGGTTTCTTAGGAGTGCCCATTCGTATTCGCGACGAGCTGTACGGAAGTATTTATCTAACTCAAAAACGAAACGGTAAGAGTTTTACTGAAGAGGACGAGAAGCTTGTAGTGGTCTTGGCATCGGCTGCTGGTGTTGCCATCGATAGTTATCGTGGTCATATCGCGCAAAACCAAGTTGTTGTACTTGCAGAACGTGAACGAATTGCCAGAGATCTCCATGACTTAGTTATTCAACGGTTGTTTGCATCAGGAATCTCACTACATTCGATTGAGTCAGACTCTTCGCTCTCAATCGAAGCGCAAGGAAAAATTCAAAGCGTTCTAGATAATCTAGATTCCACAGTCCAGCAGATTCGTAGAACAATATTTGCTCTTCTAGATGAACATCCCATAGCCGATCTTCGGACCTTGATTATGAGTGAAATAGCATCACTTAGTGCAACTGCGGGATTTCAAATCTCATACTCTTTTCAAGGTCCAGTCGATACCGTCATCGGAGAAGATTTATCTAATCAAATGATTCCTGTAATTCGCGAGTTAATCACAAATTCCATCCGTCATGCTGAAGCAAATACTATTGATCTTGTAGTTTTAGCAAACCAAACATACTGTGAGATCCGAGTTGTGGATGATGGAAAAGGATTTATTCCCGGAGAAAGAAAAAGCGGATTGCTCAATTTAGAGCGACGCGCTTTGGCAAGAGGTGGCGAATTTGAAATTCTTGGTGATGCAAATTCCGGGACTCGAACAATGTGGAGAGTTAGTCTTTAACTATTTCCTACACTTAGGCGAACTGCCATTGCTGCAGCTTGTGTCCGCCGTTCCAAACCTAACTTTCTAAGTAGTGAGGAGACATAATTTTTTACAGTCTTTTCTGCTAAAAACATATTTTTTGCTATTTCTCGGTTAGTCATTCCCATGCCAATAAACTCTAGAACCCGTTGCTCTTGATCGGTTAACTCGTATATTTCACTGGCAGGGTTCCTATTTTCGCGCAAGCGATTAGTAACCGATGAAACTAATTGTGTATCAAGAAAATTTACGCCTAATGCCACCTTGCGTATAGAGGCAAGAAGTTCAAGATTTTTTATATCTTTAATCAGGTATCCCACAGCACCTCCAAGGACGGCGCCGAGCAGTGCTTCATCGTTTTGAAAAGAAGTTAACATTAAAACCTTTAATGCGGGCTTAATACTCATTAACTCTCGGCAAAGCTCAATGCCATTGCCATCTGGCAGGCGCACATCTAGAACCGCAACATCAGCATCGGATGAGGGGAAATTGAACACAGCTTCGTTGAAATTTGCAGCACTTCCTACAACTATTAGATCTTCCTCAGCATCAATGAGATCAATTAATCCCTTTCGGACTAATTCATGATCATCAACAACAAAAACTCTTGTGTCCACGCGATCCCCTAATTAACTTTTAATGAACTTGATGTGCCATTTTTCTGGACCTTCATCGAGAAAAGTTACGGAGTAAGCGCCAGGGTGTTTCTTTTCAATTTGAGCTAAAAGTGGAATTGGCTTGTGTGGCGCTATAAGTACCATCCCATCCCCAGATTTAAGAGATTCCAGTGCTCCAAAGATCGCAGGGTGACGAATCTGATGCGGGATCAGTGTCGCATCGAGTTCGGGATACTTATCAGAACTTGCATCACCACAACGGCAGGAATGAGAATTTTCATTTTCTGGTGCTTGGGTAATCGAAATCATTTCCATGGCGTAATTCTATCGGGCGCAAAAATGTAACAACTGTTTTTTATCATATTCAGTGAGAGCGACCCCTCACTTAAGATCACATAAGAAAATATCTACGCTCCGGTTTTAACCTGAGAATTCTCGAGCTGTTCCCACTCTAAATCAA
>JBIKPX010000106.1:0-3348 GCA_044357195.1 Candidatus Planktophila sp.
ACCTTTTTGCGATGCACGAACTGCATCTGGGTTTTCGCGAATAAACTTTATGTCAATCATTGTGCACTGCTCTCTCGTGGATAAGAACCTAGGAATCTAATCTCGTCACAAATTTCACGTAATCCTTCTAGTGCTTGCGACACTGACGGATCATTGACGTGACCTTCGGCATCAATAATAAAGTGGTAATCACCTAATACACGTCCAGTTGGACGACTTTGAATGAAAGTTAGGTTTACATCACGCTTAGCGAATTCGGTCAGAATTTCTAGAAGCGCACCTGCGTGATCGATATCGATATATAACGCTAGAGATGTGCGGTCGCGACCTGTTGGTGTGGACAATTCGCCAGGTTTTGAGATGAGCACAAATCGCGTAACGGCTCCATTGTTATCACCAATATTTTTTGCGATCACTTCAAGACCGTAATGTGATGCGGCAACTTCGGCTGCAATGGCTGCATCGAATTCACCACGTGAAATTGCTTCTGCAGCCGCAGCCGTTGATGCCGTTGGAATGATTTCAACCTTTGGATAATTCTTTGCAATGAATGCTCGGCATTGTGACTCTGCGTGTGGATGGGTTGCAATGCGGTTAATAGTTTGTGTTCCGGGCTTTGACATCAATGAGAAAGAAACAGGCAGTGTCACTTCGCCTGCGATAACCAGTGGATCACCAGTTGCCAATTCATCTAGCGTGCGAGCAACAACGCCTTCAACAGAGTTTTCAATTGGAACGAGTGCGAAATCAGCTTTGCCTTCGCGCACAGCCATAAGCGCTGCAGTCACATTTGAATATGGAATAAGAGAATCAGTTGCTGATGTAATTTTCTTGAGTGCAGCCTCGGTGAAGGTACCTACTGGACCAAGGTATGCATATGTACTCACTGGCTAAGAATAGCCGAGCACAGAGCGTGCATGCGCCGGGCGATTAGTCATCACGATATCTACCCCAACGCTTGCGCAAAACTGAAGATCTTGCGTTGAATCCACGGTCCACACATATAACTCTTTGCCTGATTTTTTAATTTCTTTGGCTAATTCTGGAGATTTCTTAATCATTTCAACACTTGGGCCAATTACTTGTGCTGATGTGAATCGACGAGCGATTAACGCATTGGATTCATGAAGCAACATCACTGTCTTTATTGTTGGATCCATTTTCTTTATCTTTTCAATTGCAAACCAGGAAAAAGACATTATCGCGATATCTATTCCTGATGCCGCAATGATGTCTTTTCTCTTGTGTAGCTCTGCAATAACTAACTCTTCAACTCTGTTTCCTGTTGGAACCGGGTGTTTGGTTTCTAGCGCTAAAGATTTTTTGTGCGCAATAGCTAAATCCAGCAACTGCGCTAGCGTCATTACTTCTGGATAGATCTGCTTAATTTGTGTATATGTATTGTTTGCAATAACTGCTGCGTTATTGGCTTGCTTTTTCATGCTTGCGTCATGCCACAAAATTGGGGTTTCATCTTTAGTTATACGAACGTCGCATTCAAAACCGAGTGCACCTTGTTCTATCGCCCCGCGGTAGGCAGCCATTGTGTGTTCGGGAAAATCTGCCGATGCACCTCTGTGTGCGTAGAACTTCATCTACTTATTATTGCGTAATCCAACCATTAGGCTAGGCGGCATGAGTAAGAGCTACTTCGCTGTTTCTGCGCGCACTGCAATTGGTTTAGCGCGCAGTGGCAATGAAGATTCAGCGATGACAGGTTCTTCACTCTTAGCTGTGGCAGATGGAATGGGTGGACACGCAGGTGGTGAAGTCGCATCCAAAATTGCAATCACAACTCTTGCAAGCATGGTCCCGGTTTTAACTGCGCCAGATATTGATACTGACTCCATTGAAGATTTGTTACTTAATTCATTACACACAGTAGATGGCGAAATCGCACGCGTTGCAAGCGATGAAATTGAATTACGCGGAATGGGAACAACGCTGACCGCGCTCTTAATTCGAGATGGCCGCGTGGCACTGCTACACGTTGGTGATTCTCGTTGTTATCGCCTTCGTGGAAATACTTTTGAGCAATTAACCCATGACCACACTGTCTTACAAGAGCTCTTAGATTCAGGCACGATTTCTATGTCAGAAGCTCAAGATCACCCGCAACGTTCTATGTTGACCCAGGTTCTCATGGGTGAAGGTTCTGTTGCGCCAGTTCTCATGGTTTATGAAGTAAATTCTAAGGATCGTTTTCTACTATGTAGTGATGGCCTATCGAGTGTTTTAACTGAGAAGGAAATTAAATCTTTGTTGAAAAAATCTAATCGTGACGATGCAGTTGAAGCACTCGTTGAGGCAACCTATGTCAATGGTGCTCCCGATAACGTAACCGTTGTGGTTGCCGATGTCATCGAGGAAGAATTGCACCCTGTTGAATTGTTAGGGGCCGCAAAATGACGCTACTTGGCGGCCGCTACACAGTTGGCGAAATGATTGGCACCGGTGGCATGGCCGATGTTTATATTGCCCAAGATGAAAGACTGGCAAGACAAGTTGCTGTGAAGATTTTGCGTAGCGATCTTGCTAAAGATCCCTCATTTGTTTCGCGCTTTAGAAAAGAAGCATTTGCTGCAGCAGGTTTAAATCATCCTGGAATTGTTGCCGTCTATGACTCTGGTGAAGATCCTGCTCCATACATTGTTATGGAGTTAATCTCTGGTCACACGCTGCGCGAATTAATTCACCGTGGAGAGCGAATCCCATTAGATCGCGCACTAGAAATTGGCGAAGGAATTCTTGCCGCCCTTGAGTATTCACATGAACGCGGAATTGTTCACCGAGATATTAAACCTGCCAACATCATGATTACCGAAATGGGCGATGTGAAGGTGATGGACTTTGGAATCGCGCGCGCGATGGATGATTTCGGTGCAACTCTTACAAGTACATGGAACATTGTTGGTACTGCGCAATATTTATCTCCCGAACAAGCAATGGGTGAAACTGCAGATGCACGTAGTGATATTTACTCAACTGGTTGTTTGTTATTTGAAGTTCTCACCGGTCGCCCACCATTTACTGGTGACACACCAGTTTCTATTGCATACCAACATGTTTCTGGTGAATTACCAAAGCCTTCATCGATTCAACCAACACTAGCTGGCGATATCGATGTCCTACTCGCTGTGGCCTTAGCTAAGAAACCACAAGATCGTTATCAATCCGCCGGATTAATGTTTGATGATCTACATCGTGTGCGCACCGGTCAAGCAGTAACAACAAAGATTGCACGGACAAAAGTTTCTCGCCGCACCTTTTTGACATCTGCCCTGGCTTTAGTTTTAGCACTTGCTGTTGCAACTGGCGGAGTTTTCTTATCGCGACCAGATTCAGTTG
>JBIKPX010000002.1:0-31714 GCA_044357195.1 Candidatus Planktophila sp.
TGCCGCTCGAGTTGCTAGAGAAACTTACAAAGTTGCCAATGTTGTTGCTCGTATTTATGACCCAGGTCGCGCAGAAATTTATCAGCGCCTAGGAATTCCAACTGTCGCCACAGTGCTCTGGACTACAGATCAAATTTTAAGACGAATTGTTCCCGAAGGCTCAAAATCTGAGTGGCGCGATGCAAGTGGCGCAGTTCAACTTTGTGAGTTTCATCCAGTTGCTAGTTGGTATGGAATCTCAGTGGCGCGAATTGAAAACATCACTGGTGCCCGCGTTGCATTTATTACGCGACTCGGCTCAGGTTTAATTCCAGATGAACACACTGTTTTCCAAGAAGGCGATCTACTGCACATGATGGTGCGAGATGAAGATCATGCAAACGTTGAAAAATCATTTTCACACGCTCCGGAGAGTGCCTCATGAGAATTGCAATAGCAGGGGCTGGAAATGTTGGACGCGCCATCGCTCGAGAACTCTTAGATAACGGTCATCAAGTTCTCTTAATCGATAAGAACCCGAAAGCGATGAAGATGCAGAGCGTTCCAGATGCTGAATGGCTCATGGCAGATGCCTGCGAAATCACATCACTAGATAACGCGAAATTAAATAATTGCCAAGTATTAGTGGCCGCAACTGGAGATGACAAAGTAAATCTGGTTGCATCCCTTTTGGGAAAGACCGAATACGGAATTCCGCGTGTGGTTGCTCGAATTAATCACCCAAAGAATGAATGGCTCTTTGATAGCTCATGGGGCGTCGATGTTGCAGTGTCTACACCACGAATTATCTCAGCCCTGGTGGAAGAAGCGGTAAGTGTTGGCGATGTGGTCCGTCTCTTCTCATTTAGAAAAGGTCAAGCAAATTTAGTTGAGCTCACACTTCCTGATACATCTTCTTGCATAGGAAAAACTGTAGAAGAAATTGAATTACCAGATAACGCATCCCTTGCAGCGATCGTGCGAGATGGACAAGTTATTGCGTGTTCTGCTCATGATGTTTTTGCCGCCGGCGATGAATTACTCTTTGTTGCATCAGCTGCTGCTGAAGCTCAAATTAAAGCGTGCTTCATTCAGAGTTAATCCTCTGCTTTTGCGCTCGGTACTTTCTTAATAATTAACCACGAACCCCATGCGGCGGCTGCAAAAAGCGGATAACCCATTGCCAAATTAACGCTTCCTAATAAATTAAGATTTTCTGGACCGCTGAGATAAATAGGAACTTGAACGAGTAAACGCAAATAAAACATTGCAACCCAAAGCCATCCAGCACGAATATAGGCTTTTTTACGCTCTGGATTCTTTCGCCACAAAAGATTTTCACCCAAGATCGGCCCTAGGACTAATCCAAGAATTGGCCATCCGACAACGTTTGCTATCAAGTACAGCGTTCCGTATACGAGGTTAGTAAGAAATTTAGGTAAGAAAAAATCTGTTGCATTGCCAGTGCGATTTGCAAGGTATGCACAAAAAGCAACACCAATAAATCCAGAGATCACATGCTGGATAGTGTCTTTTTTGATCAATCGAAGAATCGTCAGAAGCGCTGATGTGATGACAGCTGCATACAGAGCTGCGCGTAAATTATCAGCGATGTTAAAAACAACTAGAAACAGGATTGATGGAAGACCCGAATCAATTAATCCTTTTTTGCCACCGAGGGCGTTTACTACCTTGTCGCGATCGTTGTTTTCAATACTCATGTGCGCCCCGTTGATCCGAAACCGTCAGTACCTCGACCTGAGCCAGGTAGCTCTTGGACTTCAATAAATTCTGCTCGCTCAACTTGTTGAATAACTAATTGGGCAACGCGATCCCCGCGTTTGAACGAGACTGACTCACTTGGATCGTGATTAATCAAAATTAGTTTTAATTCGCCTCTGTATCCTGCATCAACGGTTCCTGGAGCATTAACCATGGTGACCCCATGCTTAATTGCTAATCCTGAACGTGGATGAACAAGTGCAACATATCCATCAGGAAGAGCAATAGAAATTCCAGTTGGAACTAGTGCGCGTTCACCGGGGGCCAATGTGATGTCAACGGCAGAGACTATGTCTGCGCCAGCATCGCCACCCTTCGCATAAATTGGCAAAGGCACCCCTGGATCCAGGCGCTTAATGAGAACTTTTACACTCATGGATTTATATTAAAGTTCGGATCAACGAATGCCAGTACTTCTGGAGTTTTGGAAATTGCCTCTAAGTAATCCGCAGGTGCATTTTGCAGAAAGTGCGACATTGGAACAATGACATATAAGGCTGCTGCTCTGACAACAATTTCTCCATCTGGAGAATTCAAACGGCCAACGGCTGAACAATAAACTTTACGACTTACTTGGCCAGTGATTTCAGCGGTAATAAATATCTTCGAACCCATTGGCACAGGTTTAAGGAAATCTGTTTCAAGTCGCGCTGTTACAGCCGGTGCGCGAAGTAACCACATAAGTTTTCCCAGCGCCTCATCGAATGCAAGTGAAAGTAACCCACCGTGTGCAAGCCCTGGTGCGCCTTGATGATCTTCAGAAACTACAAACTCTGCTCTTATATCCATTGCATTTCCAACATGTGCAACTAGATGTAAACCAGTTGGATGTTTTTCACCGCAACCAAAGCAATGAGCAAAGTGAGAAGGAATTTTTGAACCAGTCGGTGGCGCCTCAGGATGACGGACTGGAATTGTTGCTCCAGTCGGTGGCGTAGTACTGGCAACTCGGCTCATGAAGATAGTTTACTGCGTTAGCGAGTCAATAATTAATGATGTAGCGTGACACCCGTGCGATTTCGCGAAGTGATTGCTCCCCCAGTCTGGCTCTTAGCCTTTATTTACTTCTTATTTACATCAATGAGCATCTCGATTTGGGCAGCCATTGGAAACACTCCTGCGCTCTGGTGTCAGATTATTCTCACCGTTGTACTGGTGTTTATTTATATTCGATGGCGCATGGTCATTGAAATAGATGATCAAGAGTTGCGGATAAATAACGCTCATATTGAACTTAAGTACTTAGGAGATGCCACAGTGTTGGAATCTGATGCCATGCGTTTGATACGTGGGCGAGATGCCGATCCTGCCAACTATTTAGCGATTAGATTTTGGAGTTCTCGCGGAGTAATTGTGAAGGTCAAAGATATTCGAGACGATACGCCGCATTGGATTATTTCTTCACGGCGCGGATCAGAGTTAGCAGCTTCGCTGCGTTAAGCACACTCTTTACAAACTGCTTTAGCGCCTTCACCTTTAGAAAGTTGAGTAATGTGGTGCACCAAGAAGCAACGTGAACATGTAAATTCATCCACTTGTTTTGGCACTACGCGTACTGTTAATTCTTCACCAGATAAATCAGCACCGGGAAGCTCTAAAGTTTCAGCAGCCTCTGCTTCATCAACATCGATCTGGCCGGATTGAGCATCTACTCGTTGGGCTTTTAACTCTTCTAACGACTCTTCGTGGAGTTCTTCATCCGTTTTTCTGGGGGTGTCGTAATCTGTTGCCACTGCTCTCACCTACCTTCATTGCACTAGTTTCTGAAGTAATTACTGAACGGGCGCATAATCGCCTATTTTTGGGGTTACTGCCTGTTACAACACGCCACAAGCGATATTTATTCCTGCATAGCTTGTATTTGGCGTGCTAGCCCTCCATCAACGCGGGCGTGTATCGCAGTTCCTTCGGCAACATACTCTTCGCTCAAGATTTCACCATGTTCGTGAATGGCGCTAATGAGATCACCCCGGTTATAGGGAACTATGACATCGACTTCAATTTTTGGCCTAGGCAAAGTTTTTTCAATCGCATGAATTAGGGCATCTATTCCGAATCCTGTTTTCACCGAGATTGCATAACTATTTGGTTCTTTGCGCAAAATATCCATGAGTACTTCTTGGTCTGCCACATCAGCCTTATTGATTGCGATAATTTCTGGAACTTCTTGTGCACCAATTTCATTGATCACTGTGCGCACTGCTCGAATTTGTTCAAATGGATCAGCGTGTGAACCATCAACAACATGGACAATCACATCTGCGCCAGATACTTCTTCAAGCGTTGATTTAAATGCATCTACCAACTGGTGAGGAAGGTGTCGCACAAAGCCAACAGTGTCAGTTAATGTGTAAATCCGACCATCGGCTGTATGAGTTTTTCGAACAGTTGGGTCCAGCGTTGCAAAGAGGGCATTTTGAACTAGGACTCCGGCACCTGTTAATTTATTTAAAAGCGAAGATTTACCAGCATTTGTGTAACCTGCAATGGCCACGGATGCAACATTATTTCTCTTTCGCTCTTGACGCTTTGTGTCTCTAGAAACTTTCATCTCTGCAATTTCGCGACGAAGCTTGGCCATTTTGTCTCTGATGCGACGGCGATCAGTTTCAATCTTTGTTTCACCTGGACCGCGTCCACCAATACCGGCACCCCCTGCTGCTCGACCACCTACTTGGCGAGAGAGGGAATCACCCCAACCACGTAATCGTGGAAGCAGATAAGAAATTTGCGCTAATTCAACTTGAGCTTTTCCCTCTTTGCTCTTTGCGTGTTGAGCAAAAATGTCCAGAATTAATGCGGTTCGGTCTACAACCTTTACTTTTAGTTTTCCTTCAAGTTGTTGCAATTGAGAAGGAGATAGCTCGCCATCGCAAATAACTGTGTCCGCGCCACTTGAAATAACAACATTTCGTAGTTCTTCTACTTTTCCAGAACCGATATACGTTGCAGGATCTGGTTTATCACGACGTTGTATAAATCCATCTAGTACTTCAGAACCAGCGGTTTGTGCCAGCGCCCTTAATTCATCTAACGAATTCTCTGCCATCTCTGCTGTGCCCTCAGTCCATACGCCGACCAAAATAACTCTTTCTAATTGAAGCTGGCGATATTCGGCATCGGAAATATCTTGTAACTCTGTTGAAAATCCTTTAACTCGTCGCAGCGCTGCGCGATCTGCAATTTCAGATTGAGAAGTTGCTTCTAAATCATCTTGATCTGCATCGTAATCTGCTGTAATTCGCGCGCTTTCACGCAACAAGGCTTCAAAAGAGTCTTCGCTACGTTCTTCGTGGCGGCCTTTATCACTCATTGAAAAAATATCGCCAGATCTACTTCTTTAACTAATTCGGCAGGGCCAATCAATGTTGCATTTGAATGACCATCAATATCTACTTCCAACCGTCCACCTGGCGGATAAATAACCCAATGTGCTGGCAGGTTCTTATTCTTCTTAAGTGTCGCAGCAAGTGCCACCGCACACGTTCCGGTTCCGCAAGACTGTGTTTCGCCACTTCCACGTTCAAAGACTCTCATCTTTAATTCAGTCTCGCTAATAAACTCTACAAACTCAACGTTAACGCCTTCTGGGTAACTCTCCTTCGGACGAACTATCGGAGCATCGCTGAGTTCGCCCACTTCGTCTAAATTTTCAACAAATACAACGGCATGAGGATTGCCAACATTTATGTTGTAACCATTCCAAATGTGACCATTATGCGATGCTGTCACTTCCTCGGATTCATCAGATACTTTGCCCATATTTACTGAAATGTCACCTTCGGCTGGAACGCGAAGATGTTTTAATCCATCACGAGTGTTTATCGCGAAAATTCCTTCGCCTTGATGACCGTGGACTACTAAATACTTAGCCATCACACGAATTCCGTTACCGCACATTTCAGCCAAAGATCCATCTGAATTTCTGTAATCCATAAACCATTTGCCTTCGCGCTTTAGGATTCGAATCAAACCATCGGCGCCAATTCCAGTTTCTCGGTTACAGATTGCCTGGGTTTGGGCAGTAGTTACTGATCGCAGATCATCTGGATCAAAAATAAGTACAAAATCATTGTGAGTGCCGTGTCCATATGTTGCCGGAACAGGCTGTGAAGTATTCATGTGGGAGTTAGTTTAGTAGTTCTTGCTGCTTACAGGGATTCCAAAATAGTTTCTAAACGTGGTTGTTTAGTTGAAATCCACTTAATTCGAGTGTCCCGAGAGAACCAGGTTTCCTGTCGGCGAGCGTATTGTCTGGTTGCGCGTTTAGTCTCTTCAATTGCAGCATCGAGTGATAACTCACCTTGTAGATGTGCAATTACTTGGGAATACCCCAGAGCTCTTTGAGCAGTTCTGCCCCGCAGCAACCCACCAGGGATTAACTTCTGCACTTCTTCAACAAATCCTTGTTCAAACATTATGTTCACGCGTTCATCAATTCTCTCCGATAACAACTCACGATCCATAACCAAACCAAATTGGCGAGCATCTGGATATCGAATGCTCTCTTCTCTAGGTAAATTGGCAGTAAATGGTTTGCCCGTTATCTCTATAACTTCTAGCGCTCTGATAATTCTTCGCAAATTTGCTCGGTCAATTGCCAGTGCTGCAGCTGGATCAAGTTTTTCCAATCGTGCAAACATTGCATCGATTCCTAATTCTTCGGCTTCTCTGTTGAGAGTATGGCGAACCATAGGATCTGTATCCGGAAAATTAAGTTCATCGATAACAGCTTTAATGTAAAGACCAGTGCCACCAACCATGACAACGCTTTTGCCCCGTGAATGAATTTCATCGATAACGTCTCGAGTGCTGACTTGATACCAAGCAACCGTGGAATCTTGGTTTACATCTAAGACATCGAGCATGTGATGAGGTATGCCCTGGCGTTCTTGAACGCTTATTTTGGCGGTACCGATATCCATTCCGCGATACACCTGCATTGAATCAGCATTAATAATTTCTGCATCAATTGCATCTGCCACCTGCACACTCAACGAACTCTTTCCTGTGGCAGTAGCACCAGCAATAACAACTAGTTTCATGCACGCACTGTAGGAATGCCCAGAGAGACACCTGTTGAAGTGACCTCTCGATGCCTTAGCTCATGCGCATCTCCACCCCTTGTGGCGATAGTGCGCAACTCATCTGCAATTAAGTAATGAGCGGAAGCGTCAGTGACCCGAACATCTACGAAATCTCCTGCACGCGCGCAACTTGAATCAGCAAAGTGCACCAAGCGGAAATCTTCACTCTTGCCCGTCATGCGCGATTCTCTGCCATCTCGGCGCCCTTCATATTCGCCAACCAAGACGCGCATCTCTTGACCAATAGCTCGCTTATTAACACCTAGGGAAATCTTTTGTTGGTGCTCATGTAAGCGTGTGTAACGCTCTCCCACTATTTCGGATGAAACTTGATCAGGCATTGTTGCAGCCGGTGTTCCGGGACGAATCGAATATTGATATGTGTAGGCGGCTGCAAATTGCGCTTCCGTGCACAAATCTAAAGTAGCTTGAAAATCAGATTCACTTTCACCAGGAAAGCCAACAATGATGTCTGTTGTAATTGATGCATGCGGGATTGCTGTTCTGACATTATTTAAAATATTTAGGTATCGATCCGTGCGATATGAACGTCTCATACTTTGCAAGATTTGATTTGAGCCAGATTGCAATGGCATATGTAGATGTGGCATCACGTTGCGGGTTTCTGCCATCGCCTCTATGACATCGTCTGTGAAATCTCGTGGATGTGGAGACATGAAACGCACCCGTTCAAGTCCATCAATGTGCCCACACTTGCGTAGAAGTTTTGCGAAGGCTTGTCTGTCACCAAAATCAACTCCGTATGCGTTTACATTTTGTCCGAGCAAGGTAATTTCAATGACGCCCTGATCTACTAGTGCGTGGATTTCTCGCAAAATGTCATCTTCGCTGCGATCTTTTTCGATTCCACGAAGCGTTGGAACGATGCAAAAAGTGCAGGTGTTATTGCATCCAACAGATACTGAAACCCACGCTGAAAATGCCGATAATCGCCGAGCCGGAAGCGTTGAAGGAAAGTGCTCAAGGGATTCTTTAATTTCGATTTGGGCTTCTTCTTCAATCCTTGCGCGCTCGAGTAATGCAGGAAGTGATCCAACATTATGTGTTCCAAAGACAACATCGACATATGGTGCTTTTTTAAGGATTATTGATTGATCTTTTTGTGCCAAGCAACCGCCGACTGCTATTTGCATTCCAGGGTTAAGCTTTTTAATGGGAGCTAAGAAACTTAGATTTCCATACAACTTATTATCTGCATTCTCACGAACCGCACATGTATTAAAAACAACCAGATCCGCTTGCTCCCCTGTTTTAACTGGGATGTATCCGGCTTCATCTAATAGCCCTGCGATACGTTCGGAGTCATGAACATTCATCTGACATCCGTAGGTTTCAACGCAATAGGTACGCTCCATAGGGCAATACTACGGGCAGCTTTAGAGAGGGACGACCTCAACTGCAAAGCTATCTCGATCAATGACGAGCATGAAATGGTTAGGAAGCACGGTCCATCCAGGTTGGTTCCACCCCGTTGATGCAACCAAAACGCCCTGTTCATCAGATTTGTATTTCAATTCATAGTAATCATCAGGTGCCCAATCAGGGGCGCGATCTGGGTGGTGCTCACAAATAACAACCCATTGTTTTTCATTCATGATCATTGCGTTAATGCTTGAGTAGTCAACATTGGCTCGGATGTAATTGGCTGCGGCTTTACAACCTTCGATAAATCCCAACTCTTTTATCTTTGTGAGAAGGAAATAGAAATATCTTTCACTATCTGTATCGCCTTGAATCAGTGGAATCAATTCAGGTGATATCAGTGGCTCTAGGGCTGCTGGTGGATACGTCGCTCCGTTATGAATAAAAGAAATATCCTCATAAATAAATGGATGAGTGTTGTTCTCACTCACCGGTAATCCAGCAGTGGCCCAACGAAGGTGAAGCAACGCTCCATCTGAAACAGATTTCTCAATGGCGGTGGAAAAGTCTTTACTCTTATTGGCAGCTTCGGGTTGGCGAATCATCTGTGCAACGCTTTGGTTGTGATCGATTGTCGCTACTCCCCAGCCATCGCAATGCACTGAAGAAAGGGTCACAAATTCGGAGAAATCCGACCCAACTGCTGATTTGAAGGTCTGCTTCTCGTGCGACACGTAACCCAAAAGTCGGCACATTTATCCCAAAACCCCTGTCGCTCAGGTCACACTATGAGGTAGAAAGAGTACCTCGATGCCCCTCATCGAACCAGCACCACCTTATTTAGGCCGCCCGGTTTAAATATGAAGAGGCTTTAGGAGGCGTAAGACTTGTCAAACTTACAAAATGATGAAAAACGCTTAGCTGAACTTGGATACAAGCAAGAGCTTGACCGTTCATGGAGTGGATTCTCGAACTTCGCAATTTCTTTCTCAATCATTTCAATCTTGGCCGGTTGTTTTACAACATTTGGTCAAGCCTGGAATAACGGTGGACCAATTGCAATTTCACTTGGTTGGCCAATTATTTCACTATTTATTCTGATCATTGGTTTTTGTATGTCAGAACTCGTTTCTGCGATGCCAACATCAGGTGGTATCTACTGGTGGGCATCGAAAATGGGTGGAGCTAAGGTTGGTTTCTACACAGGCTGGCTAAATCTGCTTGGTTTGTTTGGATGCACCGCATCGGTTGCCTACGGTTGCGCAACATTTTTTGATCTTTCTTTCTCTTCACTTAGTCCAAGTTGGGCAGAAGGATATTCATTGCAACGCGTATTCATTATGTTCATTGTGATTCTTGTAATCATTGCTGCTCTCAATATCGGCAGCGGACACTTGATGGCAACTTTGAACAATATCTCAGTATGGTGGCACGTATTTGGCGCTGCTTTCATCATCGGTGTTCTAGTTATTCTTCCAGAAAATCACATGAGCGTTTATGACATGTTCTCCATGAGAGTCAATAACTCTGCTGGATTAGCTGGTGGCGAAACAAGCGGCACAGCATTCTGGTTCTACGTGCTTCCACTTGGCTTCCTTTTAACTCAGTACACAATCACAGGCTTTGATGCTTGTGCTCATATGTCTGAAGAAACAAAGGGTGCTGAACACTCAGCTGCTCGTGGATTGTGGCAAGCAATTTTCTACTCCGCTATTGGTGGATGGATCTTGCTCCTTGCATTCCTTTACGCAGTACAAGATGCAGAAGCAGTAACTGCTGGCGGCGGCGGAGTCGCTGTTATCTTTGCTCAAGCACTCAGTGCTAAGTGGGCGGGTGTAGTCCTATTAATCGCAAGCTTCGGACAACTCTTCTGCTGTACATCTGCACTTACAAGTGCGTCACGAATGATGTTCGCATTTAGTCGCGACGGAGCGGTACCTGGATCTAAGTTGTGGTCAAAGGTAGATAAGAACAAGGTTCCAAGAAATGCTGTTTTGGCTTGTTCAATTGTTGCACTTGCAATTACTTTGCCAGCATTGGTTGAAGTAAACATCGGTTCAGCAGATGCACCAATTGTTGTACCTACCGCTTTCTACGCAGTAACTTCAATTACTGTAATCGGTCTGTACTTAGCATTCTTGGTTCCAATTTATCAGCGTTACCGTATGGGCGATAAATTCAAGCCAGGTTCATGGACACTTGGTAACAAGTACAAGTGGATGGCACCTATTGCAATTGCAGAAATCATTATCATCTGCATCTACTTCATTATGCCTACCACTCCAATGGGATGGCCAACTAGTGATTCCTTTGACATCAAATTCGTCAACTATGCCCCTGTGCTAGTCGGCGGATCGATGCTTCTACTTTGGATCTGGTGGCATCTATCAGTCAAGAAGTGGTTCACAGGACCAAAGAGCACTATCTAAATTACAAATAAGAACTCCCCCTCGTCCACGTGATGAGGGGGAGTTTTTATTTTTGTCTAAAAGTGGAATACTCACGGCTATGAGTTCACTATCAATTGAAGAATTAACGGCTGCAATTCAATCAGGTGCCATCGATACAGTCGTTGTTGCAATGACAGATATGCAAGGTCGGCTAACAGGTAAAAGAATTCACGGAGATCACTTTCTCAATGAAGTTCTAAAACATGGCACTGAAGGATGTAACTACCTTCTTGCAGTAGATGTTGATATGAACACCGTCCAAGGTTATGAGATGTCATCCTGGGAACGCGGCTATAGCGATTTTGAACTCGCTCCAGATTTCAACACTCTTCGATTGATTCCATGGCAAGAAGGCGCCGCCCTTGTTCTAGCCGATGTGCAGTGGCTCGATCACTCCCCTGTCGTTGCATCACCTCGCCAGATTCTGCGCAAGCAAATTGCTAACCTAGAAAAAGCTGGCATGCAGGCAATGTGTGGAACCGAACTCGAATTCGTTGTTTACAAAGATACGTATGAAGAAGCATGGGATAAGGCTTATCGCGATCTGACTCCTGTTAATCAATACAACGTTGATTACTCAATCTTGGGTGGTTCCCGCATCGAGCCATTGCTTCGCGAAATTCGACTTGGAATGTCTGCAGCTGGCATGAGCGTTGAATCTGTTAAGGGTGAGTGCAACCTCGGTCAGCACGAAATCGCATTTAAATACTCTGATGCACTCTCAAATTGCGATCAACACGTAATTTATAAAAATGGCGCAAAGGAAATTGCAGCCGAAGCGGGATATGCACTGACATTTATGGCCAAACCAAATGAGCGTGAAGGTAACTCTTCACATATTCACTTATCTTTCCGCGGCCTTAAGGGTGAATTAGTCATGACAGATGATTCTGACAAAGAACACGGTATGTCAGAACTTGGTCGCCAATTTATTGCAGGCCAGCTCACACATATGCGCGAGCTTTCACTTCTATTCGCACCAAACATCAACTCTTATAAGCGTTATGTGCCAGGTTCCTTTGCACCAACAGCAATTCGCTGGGGACGCGATAATCGCACATGTGCTTTCCGCCTTGTAGGCCATGGCGCAGGTCTGCGCCTTGAAAACCGCATTCCTGGCGGCGATGTCAATCCTTACCTAGCTGTTGCAGGAATTATTGCTGCCGGTCTAGATGGAATTAATAAGAAGATGAAGCTAGAACCAGCATTTACAGGCAATGCCTACGTTTCAGATTCTCCTCGTGTACCTTCAACCATGAATGAAGCCCTAGAACTCTGGGAGAAGAGTGCATGGGTAAAAGAGACTTTCGGCGATGAAGTCCAAGCCCACTATGCAAATATGGCTCGCGTTGAAATCTCTGCCTATGCAAAAGCTGTAACTGATTGGGAATTATTCCGAAACTTCGAAAGGTTTTAATAAGTGCCATCTACGTATGACGTAATAAACCCAGCAAATGAAAGCATCGTAGAAACAGTCAAACTTCTTGGTTTAGAAGAGACTGATGCTGTAATTGCCAAGGCTGCAAAAGCTTTTGAAAGTTGGAAAAACGTAACACCTGGAGAACGTGCGCGTCTGCTCCGTGCTTTCTCGCAAATAGTTACAGATCACCGCGAAGAACTTGCTCAAATTGAAATTACAAACTCAGGTCACACTCGTGGCAATGCGCTATGGGAAGCAGACAATGTTGCCAACACGCTTATGTATTATGCCGCAGCCCCTGAGCGTTTATTTGGTCGACAGATTCCAGTTCCTGGTGGCATAGATGTCACATTTAAAGAACCACTCGGAGTTGTTGGCATTATCGTTCCGTGGAATTTCCCAATGCCAATTGCTGGTTGGGGTTTTGCTCCCGCGCTAGCTGCTGGAAATACAGTTGTATTAAAGCCAGCTGAATACACACCACTTTCTGCAATTCGTTTAGGCGAACTTGCACTCAAGGCTGGAATTCCAGAGGGTGTTTTCAATGTGCTGCCGGGTAAAGGAAGCATCGTAGGAAATCGTTTTGTAACTCATCCGCTTGTAAGAAAAGTTGTTTTCACTGGATCTACAACAGTTGGAAAACAAATCATGGTCGGCTGCGCAGAACAAGTGAAGCGATTGACCCTTGAACTAGGCGGCAAGTCATCAAATATCATCTTTGCCGATGCTGATATTGCCAAAGCAGCAGCAGGTGCACCTGGTGCGGTCTTTGATAACGCTGGCCAAGATTGTTGTGCACGCTCTCGCATTCTTGTTCAAAGATCTGCATTCGATACATTTATGGAGCACTTTGAAGTAGCGGTCAAGAAATTTCGTGTAGAAGATCCAAATCTTGCTACAGCTGACATGGGTCCGCTTATTTCTAAGAAGCAATTCGATGTCGTTGAATCATTCCTAGATGAACCAATTGCATTTAAGGGTTCGGCTCCGAGTGGTCCTGGATATTGGATGGCGCCAACGGTTTTGTTGCCAAAAAATACACAAGCTCGCTCATGGCGCGAAGAAATTTTCGGACCAGTTGTATCTGTTATGACATTTGAAGATGAAGCCGAAGCGATTTCAATGGCAAATGACAGCGAATACGGATTATCTGGATCCATCTGGACACGCGATGTCGGTCGCGCACTTCGTGTATCTCGCGGAATTGAAACTGGCGCGCTCTCTGTTAACTCCAATTCATCAGTACGTTTCTGGACTCCATTTGGTGGATTTAAGCAATCAGGATTAGGTCGCGAACTTGGGCCAGATGCACTCGATTCATTTACCGAAGTAAAGAACGTCTTTATTTCTAACGACTAAAGCACACTTACAGAAAAGGAAGAAAAATGGCTCAACGTCTTGAAGGACGCGTAGCAGTAATCACCGGAGCTGGCAGCGGAATCGGTCTAGCAACAGCAAAGCGCTTAGCAAGTGAAGGCGCAAAGGTTGTGGCAGTGGACATGAACGCTGAATCTGGCGAAGCTGCTGCAAAAGCAACTGGCGGAATCTTCGTTAAGGCTGATGTAACAAGTGCATCAGATGTTGAGAACATGTACAAGGTGGCCTTTGATACTTATGGTCGCATTGATATCGCATTTAACAATGCAGGAATTTCACCACCAGATGATGATTCAATTTTAACCACAGGCCTTGATGCGTGGGAAAGAGTTTTGCGCGTTAATACAACAAGTGTTTTCCACTGCTGTAAATACGTGATTCCTTACATGCAAAAAGCTGGCAAGGGTTCAATCATTAATACTGCCTCTTTCGTTGCAACTATGGGCGCAGCGACTTCCCAGATCGCATACACAGCATCAAAGGGTGGCGTTCTAGCAATGTCACGCGAGCTTGGAGTCCAATTTGCTCGTGAAGGTATCCGAGTTAATGCACTATCTCCTGGACCAGTGAACACACCACTTCTTCAGGAACTCTTTGCAAAAGACAAAGAGCGCGCTGCTCGTCGCTTAGTTCATATTCCAATGGGTCGCTTTGCCGATGACACAGAAATTGCTGCAGCAGTAGCCTTTCTTGCCAGTGATGACTCATCATTTATTACAGCATCTAACTTCTTGGTAGATGGTGGTATTTCTGGAGCGTATGTAACTCCGCTTGATATGTAAATTAAGTAATTAGATCGGCTTAATCGGCGCGGTTGCGATGCGATCAAGAAATTGATCAACTAATTCGTAGCCGCGCTGATTGCTTTGCTTTTCAATCTCCTTTGTTTGAGCGCGAAGTTGCTTAACATCAACGCCCTCAGATTCAACTTCTGCGCATCCGCCCTCCATGTCCAGCCATAGATCTAGAACATGGGGATCAATCTCTGGATGAAATTGCAGACCTAAAGTGCGTCCAAATGAAAAGGCTTGAGGACATAAATCATTTTCTGCAATCAAAGTTGCATCTGGCGGAAGCGTGAAGCGGTCCCAGTGATATTGAAACCACGGGCCAGCTGGGATAAGTGATGCGTCTTTACTCTGGATTTCATACCAACCGAGTTCAGCTCGTGGTGATCTAGAAACTGTGCCACCTAATACGCGTGACATGAGCTGTCCACCAAAACAAATACCTAGTAATGGAATTCCTGCGTTATGAACTTCTTTCATTTTTTCTAATTCTGGTAATAACCAATTGCCAACTACATCATCACCATAGGCGGCATACGGTGCGCCCATGACAACTACAACATCAAATGAGAGTAGGTCCGGCCATTGCGCCGTGACATTAGGACTCTTCTGATGTTCTTTATCCACGATGACGAATCTAGTTATTTCATATCCACGAACTTTGAATTGGTGCCAAATCGGACCACCTTCACTGACGTGGTCGTGTTCAATAAAGATTACGCGTTTACTCATTTTTGAATGCGAATTGGCTCTTGTCCACGAGCGATAAGTCGCTCAAAGTGATGTTCACGTTTTTCATTGAAACGATTTGATTCCTCAGTGGTTTTTGTTAGGAAGGCGTTGAGTTCATCGCGAGCAACCAAGCCATCACCGGAAAGATCATTTCTTTCAAAAACATCCCAGGCGCGTAGCACTGGTGCAATTACTTCTTCAAGGTGTTGTTGCATGTCATAAATTCCAGCCAAAGCAATCTGCACGGCTTTGCGGCCGAAACCAGGCATGTTGGCACCGGGCATATCAAAATTCGTTACTACATCTGCAATCGCACGCATAGCCGCATTTGGTTCTAGATCAAGTGCTGCTTTGAGAGTATTGCGATAAAAAATCATATGTAAATTTTCATCCAAAGCAATTCGCTGCATCATGGCCTCAGCAATTGGATCATCAGAAATTTTGCCTGTGTTGCGGTGTGAAATACGAGTAGCTAATTCTTGAAAGGAAACGTAAGCGATTGTGTGCAACATGTCATTTTCATAGGGTGTTTGATACCCCAGTGACATATGCGCCATTCTTAAATCTTCTAATTCGTATGGATCAACACCACGTGTGGCCATTAAGTAATCGCGAATGACAATTGCGTGACGGCCTTCTTCGGCGGTCCAGCGTTCAATCCAATTACCCCAGGCACCATCTCTGCCCATAGAAAGAGTGATTTCGGTGTGATAGCTCGGCAGATTATCTTCTGTTAACAAGTTCAGAATGAGTGAATCTTGGGCAACTGAACTTAATCGTGAGTCTTTTGCTTCCCACGCATCACCATTGAGCGGTCCTGCGAAATCGCGGCCCTCACTCCATGGGACATATTCGTGTGGATACCAATTTTTTTGAATCGCTAAATGTCGCTCAAGTTCGACTGCAACGATTGGTTCCAGGTCGCGAATAAGTCGGGATTGGATATTTGAAGACTCTTCGGACATGGAATAAAGCCTACGGTAAGAAAAGCATTACGCGCGAGTTAGAAATTCTTTTCGGCTCTATCTTTGGCAGATTGTGCGCGCCATGCTGCGATTTGTGCGTGGTTTCCGCTGAGCAAAATCTCAGGAACTGCGATATCTCGCCACGTTTGTGGTTTGGTAAATGCAGGATGTTCAGCAAATCCTTCGTGCATATGTGACTCTTCAACAATTGATTCGGGATTGCCCAGAACTCCTGGAAGCAAACGGGTAATCGCTTCAATCATCACCATTGCCGCTACTTCTCCCCCACCCAATACATAATCACCAATTGATACTTCGTGAACTCGAACGCTCTTATCTGCAAATTTATCCTGCGAGTAATACTGGCGAACACGATCATCAATGCCTTCGTATCGACCACAAGCAAAAACTAAGTGAGAGTGTGTAGCAAAATCTTCTGCCATGCGCTGGTTAAAACGTCTTCCCCCTGGTGTCAAAATAATTAAATCAACATCGTTAACTAGCAATGGATCAAGAGCTGATCCCCATACTTCGGCTTTCATAACCATGCCGGCGCCGCCACCATAAGGAGTGTCATCAACACTGTGATGATTATTCGTTGCATGCGCACGTAAATCGTGAATATTTATCTCCAGTAAACCTTCTTCTTGAGCCTTGCCTAGAAGAGATAGCTTCAGCGGAGCAAGGTATTCAGGAAATATGGTTACAACATCTAGCTTCATTTGATCTCACCTGAAATCGTGGGTGGGATGACAACTAAACGTTTGTTTTCAACATCTACTTCGGGAACCAATTGATGCACAAAAGGAATAAGTGATTCACCTTCGCCAGTTTGAATTGCTAATAAGTCTTGACCTGGCAAATTAATGACATCGGATATTTCTCCATATTTCTCACCTGATTGCAGATATGCAATGCAGCCGATGAGTTGAAGAACGTGATATTCATCCTCATTCCCCGTTGATGCGTTGATATCAACTTCGGAATACATCATTTCATTTCGTAATTGTTCAACTTGATTACGAGTTGTAATTCCCTGAAAGCCTAAGAGCAAAATTCCATTATGAACTCGCCCAGATACGATTTTTAAATCACCGTGTTTATCAGTATTCACAGTTGCACCTATGGCAAAGCGAACATCCGGATCGTCAGTTCGAACTTCGATTGTCGCTTCACCAAGAATTCCGTGAGCACGACCAATACGGCCCACGAGTAAACGCATAGTCGAAAAGTTGTTAGCGAGCCTCGTCGGTCTCGATGAGATCGACGCGCACCGTGCGACCAGCAATTGCGCTGACAACTGTACGAAGAGCTTTAGCTGTACGGCCATTTCGACCAATTACTTTGCCAATGTCTTCTGGATTTACTCGTACTTCAAGTGTTGTTCCACGACGATGAGTTTTTTCTTTCACAACAACATCTTCAGGATTATCGACGATTCCTTTTACGAGATGCTCGAGTGCTTCATCCATCATTGTTATTCAGCAGCCGCTTCTGGTGTTGCTTCAGGAGTTACTTCTGCAACAACTTCTGCCGCTGGAGTCTCTTCAATAACTGCTTCTGCAACTGGAGTTTCTTCAACCACTGCTTCCGCTGGTGCTTCTGCAACTGGTGCTTCTTCTACAACTGGATTAGCTTTTGCAGCCAACTTTTCTTGTGCTTTCTTCTTCAAAGTTGTTGCGCCTTCTTTTGGCTCATCCATTGCTTGCTTCACAGCTGCTTCGTAAGCAACGCTCTTGTGTGGCTTTGGTGCGGCAACTCTAAGCGTTCCTTCTGTTCCAGGAAGACCCTTGTGCTTTTGCCAATCACCAGTAACTTTTAAAATTGCCTCTACAGCAGCCGTTGGAAGTGCGCCAGTGCCGAGCCAGTAAAGAGCACGATCAGAGTTAACTTCGATCAGTGATGGTTCTTGACCTGGTGCATAACGACCAATCTCTTCAATGGACAAACCATTGCGAGCTTTGCGTGAATCTGTAACAACAATACGGAAATAAGGTGTGCGAATTTTTCCCATGCGCATTAAGCGAATTTTTGTAGCCAAGTAACTTGTGCTCCTGTAAATGTATGCCTTGCCAATTCGATCGCAGCGGGGTGCGCAATCATTTTGGCCAAGCGATGGACTTGGATGTTTCGGGGGTAGAGGGCCCCGTCACAGGTGGCTAATCTTGCCATCAGATACGCAGGAAGCGAAATTAAGGCCTACTCGCGCTCTTCTGCAGCCCTTTTAGCGGGGTTACCCGACTTGGACTTCTTCTTGTGTGCAACCGCTGGTTTTGCACTCCTCATATCGCCCATTGCCGCCGGCATCCCTGCAGGAACATTTCCACTACGCATCTGCTTCATAGCCTTTTGCGCTGCACTAAATTTTTCAACGAGTGAATTAACTTCTGAAACTGCGCGACCGCTGCCACGAGCAATTCGTGAACGCCTGGTTCCGTTGAGAACTTTTATGTCACGTCTTTCGTGTGGCGTCATCGATTGCACGATTGCTTTTGTTCGAGTGATTTCACTTTCATCAAAGTTTTCAATTTGTTTCTTCATTGAGGCAGAACCTGGCAGCATTGACAGCAATTTGCCCATGGATCCCATCTTTGCCATCGCTTCAAGCTGTTCCAAGAAATCTTCCAAGGTGAAGTCATCACCACGTGCAAACTTTTCCTCAAGCTTTGCACTCGTTTGCGGGTTCAACGCTTTCTTTGCTTGTTCGGCAAGTGTTGCAACATCGCCTAATCCAAGTATTCGAGAAGCCATGCGATCTGGATAGAAAAGATCAAAATCACTTATTTTTTCACCAGTTGAAACAAACATAATCGGGCGCTTGATTATCTCTGTAATGGAGAGAGCGGCGCCGCCTCGTGCATCACCATCTAATTTCGTTAAAACCAACCCATCAAAGCCAACACCTTGCTCGAAAGCTCTTGCTGTATTTATCGCACTTTGACCAATCATCGCATCAATGACGAAGAGAATTTCATCAGGCTTAATCTGATTTCTTATGGCAATTGCTTCATCCATAAGTTCGTCATCAACGCCAAGTCGACCTGCTGTATCGACAATGACCATGTTATAAAGTTTTGATTGCGCGAATGCGATTCCATCTCGCGCAACCTGAACGGGGCTACCAGAACCATTTCCTTGTTCTGGTGCAAACACTGGCACGTCAATTTGCTGGCCCAAAACTTGCAGCTGCGTCACCGCATTAGGTCTTTGTAGATCTGCTGCCACTAGCAGTGGCGTATTGCCTTGATCTTTATAAAACTTAGCTAACTTTGCAGCAAGTGTTGTTTTACCCGCTCCTTGTAATCCAGCCAACATAAGAACTGTCGGTGGATTCTTCGCAAAACGAATACGTCTTGCTTCAGAGCCCAGAATTGAAACCAACTCTGAGTTAACAACATCGAAAATCGCCTGAGCTTGATTACTTCCAGCCTGAAACGTAGGCAAGAGCGCAACTGCTTGAGTGTGAATGCGGTCGGTAAATAGATCGATAACTTCTTGAGCAACATCTGCTTCAAGGAGTGCGCTTCTAATTTCTTCTATGACAGATTCAATGTCTGAAGAAGAAATCTTTCCTTTCGCGCGAAGTCCGCCAAATGTTTTGGCAAAGCGAGCCGAGAGCGCATCAAACATATGCAGAGCCTACTTCAGCCCTGCATATTTGCTTAGATGGCCTCGGATCCTTGCTCGCCTGTGCGAACGCGCACAACTTGTTCGATTGGAATAGCCCAAACTTTTCCGTCTCCGATATTTCCAGTGGCGGCGCTTTTAACAATCTGATCGATTATTGCCTGAACTTCTGCGTCATCGGCAAGTATCTCTAATCTAATTTTTGGAATTAGATCAACCGTGTATTCCGCACCGCGATAAACCTCAGTGTGGCCCTTTTGGCGACCAAATCCACTCGCCTCCGAAACTGTCATGCCTTTAACGCCAAGGTTTTGTAGTGCCACTTTTACTTCTTCTAACTTATGTGGCTTAAGGATTGCTGTAATTAGTTTCATAGAATTGAACCTCCACGTGATGAGCTTGTCATTTCATAGGCAGTTTCAGCATGTTCGTTGAGGTCGATACCTGCAACTTCAACATCTCGTTTAACTCTAAAGCCGATAGTTTTTTCAATTGCAAAGCCGATGATCAGTGTTGCAATAAATGAGTACACCCCGACAAGTGCCACACCGATTGTCTGCTTGGCTAGTAATTCAGTGCCGCCACCATAGAAGAGTCCATCCACACCGACACTGTTTACAGAACTTGCTCCGAAGAGTCCAATTGCAAGTGATCCCCAAATTCCAGCAACTAAGTGAACCCCAACTACATCTAATGAATCATCTAAATTAAATCGATACTTCAACCCAGATGCTAGCGAGCAGAGAATGCCAGCAATAAGACCGATCACAACTGCGGCCCATGGCGCAACGAATGCACAAGCTGGAGTAATTGCAACAAGTCCTGCCACAGCCCCCGATGCCGCACCAAGTGAAGTTGGATGACCTTGACGGACTTTCTCAACTAATAGCCAGCCTGCAAGAGCTGCAGCTGTTGCTACTTGTGTATTTATCAACGCCAACGCTGCAATTGCATTTGCAGCCAGTGCCGAACCTGCATTAAAACCAAACCATCCAAACCAGAGTAAACCTGAACCAAGCATCACAAGTGGAAGTGAGTGCGGGCGCATTGATTCTTTACGCCAACCCACGCGCTTACCAAGAACAATCGCCAGAGCTAAACCTGCAGCCCCAGCATTGATATGAACTGCTGTACCACCGGCAAAATCTTGAAGTCCTTTACCTGCTAAATAACCAGCACCAGTGACGGTCTCACCTACTTTGTTTCCAAATGCAAAAACCCAGTGCGCGACTGGGAAATAAACGAAGGTGGACCAAATAGCTACGAATACTGCCCAAGAAGTAAATTTCGCACGATCGGCAATTGCTCCAGAAATAAGGGCAGGAGTAATGATTGCAAACATTAATTGGAACGCTGCAAAGACAAGAACAGGAATTGGATAAAGCCCACCGTTATTCGTGAAGTCATTTACAACTCCACCTAAACCAGAAAATGAAATTGATCCATACCAAGGGGAATCCGCTTTATATCCGAAGGCTATTTCAAATCCATAAATAACCCAGAGCACGCTAACAACACCAATTGAAATCATTGACATCATCATCATATTGAGCACGCTCTTTGTTCGTACCATTCCTCCATAAAAGAAGGCGAGACCTGGAGTCATAAGTAGTACAAGTGCGGTACTAGCCAGCATCCATGCTGTGTCTCCAGAGTTAATAACCATTTCATCCATAGGTATCTGCTTTCAACGTTGTGACTCTCGCCTTTGAGATGGGGTAAAAGTGCCCCATGTTCATTACACATATTCGCGTGCAAGGTTTCAGACACATCACATTTTTCGAGCGTGTGCCGCCTTGTGTTACATCTAGGTTAAGAAATCAGGCCCTTGATGTATTCAATCGGCTCAAATTGGGCTAGATCCTCAATTGATTCACCAGTGCCAACGAACTTAATTGGAATATCAAGTGCGTCCTCGATCGCAAGAGCGATACCGCCACGGGCACTGCCATCTAATTTAGTCAAAACTATTCCGGTGACATTAACGGCTTGCGCAAAGATCTTGGCTTGCTGCAATCCGTTTTGACCCGTAGTGGCATCAATTACCAAAAGCACTTCGCTCACCGGTGAAACTTTTTCGATGACGCGCTTAATTTTGCCGAGTTCATTCATTAAATCACTCTTGTTATGAAGTCTGCCTGCAGTATCAATAAAGAGAAAGGATGCCGATCGATCCCGAGATTTTTCGATTGCATCAAAGGCCACAGATGCCGGATCTGAATTTTCTTTGCCACTTATTACTTCCATGCCGATTCGCTTGCCCCACGTTTGCAGCTGCTCAACTGCTGCAGCGCGGAAAGTATCTGCCGCGGCCAATACAACTAACCCTTGTGGAGAAAACATTTGTGCAAGCTTGGCTACTGTTGTGGTTTTACCAGTTCCATTGACCCCAACAACCATCACCGTGGTCAATCCACTTTGTATCTGCAATTGTCGGGATTTTTTAGACAAGTGAGATAAGAGAACAGACTGCAGCGCCTCTTCTGGAGTCTCTGATTTTAGCTTTCTGGTCTCTTCTATAATTGTGCGAGCAAGATCTGCGCCTAAATCGGCGGCAATAAGTTCGCTTTCAACTTCTTCTAGATCTGGCTTGTGAAATACATCAGATACTTTGATTTTTGATAAGAATTTAGAAAAAATACCCATACAAAACAGAATTCGAAACTAAGCAGTCTCTGATTCGCGAAGACGCTGAGATATAACTTCAGTCACGCCATCTCCGCGCATGGTGACGCCATAGAGAGCATCAGCGATTTCCATAGTTCTCTTTTGGTGAGTAATGATGATCAACTGTGAGCTTGCGCGTAACTCTTCAAGGACTCCGAGTAAACGACCAAGGTTTACATCATCGAGTGCTGCTTCAACTTCATCTAGAACATAGAAAGGACTTGGACGCGCTTTAAAGATCGCCACAAGCATCGCAACTGCGGCGAGAGATTTTTGTCCACCTGATAGCAATGAGAGTCTCTTCACGCGCGTTCCTGGCGGACGAGCCTCCACATCAACTCCTGTTGAGAGCAAGTCATCTGGATTAGTAAGAATTAAGCGGCCATCTCCCCCGGGAAATAGTCGAGCAAAGATATCTTCGAAGTGCTTGGCGGTTTCTTGGAATGCATCCATAAAGATTTGTTGAACACGATCGTCAACTTCTTTAATGATGTCCAAGAGATCTTTCTTTGTGTTCTTAAGATCTTCTAACTGCTCTGCAAGGAATTTTAGGCGTTCTTCAAGAGCGTCATACTCTTCAAGGGCCAGAGGATTAATCTTTCCAAGCAAAGTAAGTGAGCGTTCAGTAGCTGCAAGGCGTTTTTCTTGTTGTTCGCGACGATATGGAATCAACTCAGTGGTGATGATTTCGCCCGCTTCATTTTCAAGGAAAGTTGGAACATCGTTATGTGGTCCGTATTCATTTACCAGCGTTGTTGTATCAATACCTAATTCTTCAACTGCTTTGAGTTCGAGGGCTTCAATGCGCATACGTTGTTCAGCACGTGCAATTTCATCTCGGTGCACACTAGTTGTTAATTGTTCTAATTCAGTTGCTAATTCGCGACCACGAGCACGAATTGTCAAAGTTTCGCCTTCGCGCTGCGAACGAGTTTCTTCAAGTCGAGCACGTTCAGTTGCAGCCTTTGCAATGGAGCGTTCGATGTGAATTAAAACTTCATATGCTGCCTCTGCAACAGATTGCGAAATAACCGCACCACGCGCACGTGCGCCTCGTCTAGATATTGCGCGTTCAGATGCATCGCGCTCTGCCTGAGCTGCTTCTTCAAGAGCCTTTGCACGCGCTGCAAGTGAATCAACTCTTTCTTCACTTGTTCGTACTGCAAGACGTGCTTCTACTTCTGTGCTGCGAGCACCAGAGACATGTGCACGCAAAACTTCTACTTGAGCATGATCTGGTTCTGGAGTTTCACCTTGCATCGATAGTTGGTTAGAAGCGATATGTAATTCGTTTTCGTCGCGAGATTTTGCCGCGGTAGCTTCTGCAATAGTAACTTCAAGTCTTTCTACTTCTGCGGCCGCAGACTTTGCATTTTGACCCGCAACAGCTAATTGTTCGGTAAGTGCTGCAATACGGGCATCTGATTCATTGAGTTTTCCAAGCACCTGGTCAAACTCACTTTGACGAGATGCTAATTCAGTTGTTGCAGTAGATATCTCAAAACGAATTCGATCAGTTTTGTGATTTATCTCTTCTAATTTACTTGTTAGATCTGCAATGAGAGCACTAATTTCAATAAGAGATGATGCAGATTTTGAGCCACCGCGGGCGCGCGTAGAAGTGATGATGTCGCCATCGCGCGTTACTACACGAATGTTTGGGTGATTTCGCAATACCTCAGATGCATCTCGCGCGCTGTCAACGACAGCAGTTGCGCTAAGCAAGGATGAAATCAGGGATGCAATCGAACTAGATTGCACGTAACTGGTAAGGGAGGTTAATCCTGAAGGTATTGAATCTGAAGCCCGTGAATTTTCATCAAAGACTAAGACATCTGCCTGGCCAAGATTTTCTGATCTCATTGTTGTCAGAGCGCTGACTGCTGAATTTAAATCTTGAACAACGATGGCATCTGCGAGTGAGCCAAGTGCTGCAGCAACGGCGCTTTCATAACCTATTTCAATTGAAATAAGTGAGCTGACACTTCCCAGAATTTTCACACCGCGAGAATTAGCAAGGAGCGCCGAAGCACCATCATTGCTCTTAGAGGTTATGCGAAGAGCCTCAAGCTTTGCTTCAATCGCATTCTTTTCACGCTCAGTACTTCGTTCAGTATCAACTAGTTCTGAGAGTGATTTTTTGCCTGCATCTAATTTTGATTTAGCGCTTTCGAATTGAGAATCTAATCCCAGTTCACCGGAGTCCGCACTAGCGATTTCTAATTCAAAACTTGAATACGCCCGGGATGCTTCATCTGCACGTTGCTGTGCGTCATTTCGTGATTTTTCTAAACGTGCAATTTCTTCAGCAATCGCATCTAAGCGAGCACGAAGAGATTTAATGTGACCTTCTTGCCTTGCTGTTCCTTCGCGTGAATCAGCGATTGCGCGCATCGCTGCCGCGACTTTATCTTCTTCACTCTTAAGCAAATTTTCAGCTTGTGCTAACGCAGTTGTTGCAGCCACTAAGGCGCTATGTGAATTCTGAACCGCGGTGCGCAATTGCGATTCTTCTAATCTTAAAGTTTGTGCTTCGCGATCTAGTGCTTCTGGATCACGGCCGAGGGTGCGGGCTTCTTCTGCTTCTTCGGCTAAGAATCGTGAACGCTCTTGTGCAAGAGATGCTGTTCCTCTAAATCGCTCACGTAAAGAATTTAATTGGTAATACGTTTCTTGAGCGCTGATAAGAAGTGGGCCGTCGACAGCGCCTTGTGCATCGAGTGCTTCTTCACGTGCACGGACTCTGTCTAACTCTGAATCTACGATTGATCGTCTCTCGCGAAGAGCAGTTTCATCTGCGACTTCAGCATCTAGAGTCTTAGTCATAGAAATAAAATCATCTGCAAGCAAGCGAAGCTTTGCATCGCGTAAATCTGCTTGAATCGTTGCAGCCTTCTTGGCGACTTCGGCTTGTTTACCGAGCGGACGTAATTGTCTACGAAGTTCTACGGTCAGATCCTGTACGCGAGCAAGATTTGCTTGCATCGAATCTAGTTTGCGAAGCGCCTTTTCTTTGCGCTTGCGGTGCTTAAGAACTCCGGCTGCTTCTTCAATAAACCCACGACGTTCATCAGGATTAGCCATCAAAATTGCATCTAGTTGACCTTGGCCAACGATGACGTGCATTTCTCGACCGATACCTGAATCACTGAGTAACTCTTGAATATCTAATAAACGTGATGCTTCACCATTTATTTGGTACTCACTTTGGCCATTTCTAAAAAGAATGCGCGAAATTGTTACTTCGGAATAATCTATGTTGAGCGCACCATCTGCGTTATCGATGGTGACTGAAACTTCTGCGCGACCAAGAGGTGCACGTCCGCTGGTGCCGGCGAAGATGACATCTTCCATCTTTCCGCCGCGAAGAGATTTGGCTCCTTGCTCACCCATTACCCATGTAAGAGCATCAACAACATTTGATTTACCCGAACCATTTGGGCCGACCACACAGGTGATGCCAGGTTCTAGGCGCAGGGTGGTCGCTGAAGCAAAGGACTTAAAGCCCTTGAGCGTGATGCTCTTTAGATACACGCGGTAAACCTACCTTGCGAGCGCGCTAATTAGCGAAGTAACACGGCGGCTTCGCCTCTACTTAGTGTCATCCATAACTTGAGGTTTCAATATTTCATAGGCACTTCTGGCGGCAACTTGCTCTGCTTCTCTCTTGCTCTTTCCGGTGCCACGGGAAATGCAGACCCCTGCAACCATGGCATCAGCGCTAAAACTCTTGTCATGATCAGGTCCAGTTTCAGTAACAATGTATTCAGGAGCACCTTTGCCAAGTTGAGCTGTGAGTTCTTGGAGTGCAGTTTTGCCATCTAAGCCAGCACCACGTTCCATGGCCTGTGCCAGAGTTGTTGCAATTAATTTTTGAACAACGCCGGCACTTGTTGCCAAACCTGCATGAAGATAAATAGCGCCTATCAGTGCTTCTAGAGCATCTGCGAGTAATGAATTTTTATCTCGGCCACCTGTTACTTCTTCGCCTTTACCCAATCGGATGTATTTACCAAGATCGAGTTCACGGGCGATATCGGCCAACGCTCGCATGTTTACAACCCCGGAGCGTAGAGGTGACAATCTGCTCTCATCTAAATCTGGAAAACGTTTATATAACTCTTCTGTGACTACTAAACCTAGGACTGAATCGCCAAGAAATTCCAAGCGCTCATTGGTTTCTTTTGCGCCGCTTTCATATGCAAATGAACGATGAGTAAAAGCTAAGGCTAAAAGATTTGGATCAACGTCAACACCGAGGCGTTGTGTTAAATCAGAGTACAGATCAGACCTCGATAACCTGACGGCGGTTATAAGTTCCGCACGTTGGACATGCAGTGTGTTGCAATTTTGGTTGCTGGCATTGTGGGCACGCTGCTAGTGCTGCCGCAGTTGTTTTCCACTGACTACGACGAGAACGTGTCTTCGAGCGAGACATCTTTCGCTTTGGTACTGGCACGGTGGCGTCCTTAATCTCTTCTTAAATCTCATCTGAGATACCGCGCTCACATGGAGTGCGGATATGGACGTAAGTATCCCCTAAAAGTACGAATTCTTAAAATCGGCTCGAAAAGCAGGCTACTTCTCTGGCCCGTCACCGAGTGAACCAAGGGCTGCCCACCGCGGATCAATCTGCTCATGGGCATGTCCTTCTGGAAGCAATTCCCACTTCTCCCCGCATTGTTGGCATAAACCTAAGCACTGCTCTGAACAGAGTGGGTTCACCGGTAGCGCTAAAACGATGGCATCGCGCAGTGGAATTTCTAGATCCATGTAATCGCCTTGCATCAACAACTCATCATCGACATCTAAATCATCGATCACATCTTCACTTGGACGACGTTTCTTTGATCCCTTTGAACCTTTTTCATGATGAACTTCGTAACGAAATAGTTCCTGAAAACTTCTATCAATATCGATTGCAATCGGATCAAGGCAACGGATGCATTCACCCATTGCCGTTGCAAAGACATCTGCCGTGGCTAGAACGCCTTCGGTGACAGCTTCGAGTTTGAGATCTACTTCAATAACTTCCCCGGCTGGAACGCTAATTAACTCCACGCCAAATGCTTCTGTCAGGTCAAAATCGATTGAATACTCTTTCATTTCACCAGCGCGACGAGGTAGCTCGTGGGTGTTTACACGAAAAGGTGAATGCTCGCGCGTCATGCTTTTACTACTTTACTTATCGTTAGCGAGTTGCGATAAAACATCTTTATCGCCAGCGCCAGCAAGTCTTTCGCGACCGCGAGCCACGGCATCAGATGTTTTGTTAAGAATAACTTCAAGGGTTGCAAGTCGAGAGTCAATATATTTCTCTACTTCTTCCCGCTCGGCATCTGCATCTATATGTGCATCATCTAAAATATGTTGAGCTTCTTCACGAGCGGCTGAAACTATGGCTGTCTGCTCAATCATTCGTGAAACCTCTTCGCGAGCACTTGCGATCAGTGCTTCAGAACTCAAGCGACCTTCTTCAATCAGTGCATCTCGTGAAGCCATAATTTTACGTGCTGCTTCTAAATCATTTGGAAGTGCTGCTCGCGCTCCATCTAGAATTTCTAAAATTTCACCACGATGAAGAACGCAAGAAGCCGACAATGGAACTCCGCGTGCTTCTTCAACCATTGAAATGGCAGTCGTTAATTTCTCAATCGAATCCATGGATCACTTCCCTGCTACTCGACGTTTAAGTGCTTCGTTAATGCTCGATGGAACCATAGAGGAAACATCTCCACCGTAATGGGCTAATTCTTTCACAAGAGAGGATGATAAAAAGGAGTGAGTTGGTGAAGTCGCCATAAACATTGTCTCAACCCCAGAACCTTGAAGATTTACCTGAGCCATCTGTAATTCGTAATCAAAGTCTGAGACCGCGCGTAAGCCTTTGACAATGGATTGCACCTCATTTGATTTGCAGTAATCAACTAGTAATCCACTCCAGGAATCAATTCTCACATTCGAGTATTTCTTCGTAACTTCAGTAATCATTGAGATTCGTTCTGCGACAGTAAACAAACTTGATTTAGTTCGGTTTTCAAGGACTGCAACAATTACCTCATCAAAATGGCGACTAGCGCGTTCAATAATGTCTAAGTGACCATAGGTAATTGGGTCAAAAGATCCCGGACACACTGCACGTCTCATGGGTCAAACGCTAGCAACGATTTCTTTGCTTATCCATTCTTGGCGTAATTGGCGTAATAAATACTGGCTTGTCCGTAGACCTTTGTCCGAGAAGGCTCATATCCCACCGGCCACACAGGTTGTGGTGACTTTGATGCCCGTTCAACTGCGATGACTGCTCCATCTTTATAGAAATTATTTTCTAGAAGTTTTTCTAAAACCTGAACTAATTCGGAATCTGCAAAATCATAAGGCGGATCTATGTATACAAAGTGATATTGATTTTGAGCAGGTGTATCAACAAATTTTTGCGCTGAAATGTGAAATAGATGGAACGCACCAACTGGTTGCGCCTTTTGCACTAAAGCATTATTTGTAGAAATAGTCTTTGCCGCTGCATCATCTTTTTCTACGCAATGGACCAAAGATGCCCCACGAGAAAGAGCTTCAAGCCCCATCGCACCAGAGCCTGAAAATAAATCTAAAATTTGTAATCCTAAAAAGTCGCCAAACTCTGATGTCAGTGTTGAAAAAATTGCTTCTCGCGCACGATCAGATGTTGGTCTAGTTGCACCAGCCACACTTGATAAGGATCGCCCCTTTGCAACGCCTGCAATTATTCTCATAGCCATCAACCCTTATCTATAAAATCTGTCGCAGAATCTGTTTCAAGTAACTTTAATTCATCATTGAGAGATTTATATCCAGCAAGCTCTTGATCCTCTTGAATGAGTTTTTCCGCACTTTCTCGAGCACTTTCAATAAGTGCTTCATCACGTAAAACTCTTAACAGGCGCAGATGAGAACGAGTGCCGGACTGATTAGCACCTAGTACATCTCCTTCTCTGCGCTGTTCAAGATCAATTTTGGATAACTCAAAGCCATCTAACGTGGCAGCCACAGCATCTAAACGAACTCTGGCCGGTGTATCTGGCATTGCGTTAGTAACTAATAAGCACAAGCCAGGAGAGCTTCCACGACCAATACGGCCACGTAGTTGATGTAATTGTGAAACACCAAATCTATCTGCATCCATGATGACCATCACTGTGGCATTTGCAACGTCTACGCCTACTTCAATGACGGTAGTTGAAATCAGCACATCTATTTCACCGGATGAAAAAGCAGACATCGTTGACTCTTTCACTTCCGTTGAGAGACGACCATGTAAAGGGGCTACGCGCAAACCTGAAAAAGGCCCGCTATGAAGCATTGGACCTAACTCTTCAACGCTAGCAATACTCTGTGTTTCGGTGCCAAATAGAAAATCCATATCGGCATCTTCATTATTTGTAACACTAATGCGAGGCGCCACAACGTAAGCCTGGTGACCTTTGGCTACCTCTTCTGCAATTCTCTGCCATGCACGTTCTAGGTGCGTGGGTTTTTCAACAGCTGCAATGACATGAGTTGTGATTGGCTGGCGACCTAAAGGCAATTCTCGAAGTGTTGAAACATCTAAATCTCCAAAGACCGTCATCGCAACTGTTCGCGGAATTGGTGTTGCAGTCATGACCAATAAGTGTGCTGGTGTGTGTGCTTTGTTCTTAAGAGCATCTCGCTGCTCAACACCGAATCTATGTTGCTCATCGACAACGATTAATCCAAGATCATTAAAAACTATTGATTCTCCAAGTAATGCGTGTGTTCCAATCACAATTCCGGCTGAACCACTTGCTGCCAATGCAAGTGCTTCTTTTCTTGCTGCAGTGCTCTGAGAACCCGTTATTAAAGTTACTTGCGTTGCCTTTTCACTTCCACCCAACATTCCACCATGGGCTAAATCCCCCAAGAGTTTTGTGATTGTGCGCAAATGCTGGGCCGCTAACACTTCTGTTGGTGCCAACAAGGCAGCTTGTCCACCATTATCAATAACGGTGAGCATCGCGCGCAAAGCAACAACAGTTTTACCAGATCCAACTTCGCCTTGTAATAATCGATGCATTGGATGTGATTGACTTAAATCAGATTCAATTTCTGCGGCAACTTCTTTCTGTCCACCAGTTAATTCAAATGGCAAAGACTTATCAAAGGCTTGCAGCAATCCACCTGCGATAGCCGGTCTTGCGATTGCATCTAAGGACTTCAGCGCTGCTTTTCGCTTAGCAAGTATTAATTGAAGTAAGAATGCTTCATCAAATGTTAACCGCTCACGAGCCATTTCGGCGTGATCTAAGTCTGCTGGTTTGTGTAGTTGTACTAACGCTTGGTGCAAAGTTGGATATTTATGTTTTTCACGAATTTTATCTGGCAAAAAATCTGGAACTTCATCTAAACCTTGGATTGCTAGATCTATACATTGAGCAATTTTCCAGGAGGGCATTTTTCCTGCTGCTGGATATACCGCTAAGAACTTTCCAGCAAATTCATCGACAGCGCTATCGACATCATTTCCATCTGGAATCAATTCGTAATCAGGATGGGCCAATTGGCGCTTGCCTTTAAAGACTCCCACTTTGCCCGCAAATAATCCTTGGCGGCCCACTCGTAAATCTTTTTCTCTCCATGCTTGATTAAAGAAGGTCAGTGAAAGCTTTGCTTTGCCATCTGTAACAACTACTTCAAAAATACTTCCCTTTCGGCCATGTAGTGGTCGATTCGTGGCACTAAATACTTCGGCAAGAATTGTTACTTCATCGCCTTCTTGCAAGGTTGAAATATCTGTTAGTTCTCCGCGAACTGCATATCGTCTGGGATAGTGGCGTAATAAATCGCCCACAGATTTGATTCCAAAAGTACTCTCAAGAACTTTCGACGTGCGATCGCCCAGAACACTGCTGACTTTGCTCTCTAGGGATGCCATGGCGTCATTGTCCACTGTTTATTGCTCTGGTGCATGTATTGCCCTGTGGAGAGTTATCGAGAAAGTTCTATCGTTCTATCTATTGCCTGCCACCCAGAGTGGGTAATAACAATGAGAGATTTATCTGATGTGTAATCCAGTACACGTTTTTCAATACGCGTTGCTAATTCTAAGTCCAGATGCTCAGTTGGTTCATCAAGAATGACTATTGGTGAATTAGACAAAAGCGCACGAGCCAAACTTAAGCGCTTTGCCTCACCGCCTGAAATATGTCGACCAAATTCTCCTATTACAGTGTTTATTCCATGATCACTTTCAGCAAGTAATGATTCCAGCTCGACAATTGCTATTACCTTTAAGATCTCATCTTCAGATGCTTCTTGATTCGCAATTATCAAGTTCTCTCTAATCGATGTATTAAAAATATGACTCTTTTGAAGATCGGCAACAACGACGTTATGTAATTCGGCTACATCCTTTAATTCAACCTCATCTAAGGTGATTGAACCTGAATACTCCAAGGCGCCT
>JBIKPX010000107.1:0-3285 GCA_044357195.1 Candidatus Planktophila sp.
CCAAGAAACTCGCGGCTCTCACTGGCGTGAAGATTTTCCACAACAAAGCAATGATTGGCACAAACGAATTGTTCAACAGATGGATCAGAGTGGACAATGGCGCACGGAATATCAGGAGGTGAACCGCTGATGATCGATCGCGAATTAATCAAGCGTGCTATCGCTGAAGATTTAAATGGTGGCGTTGATATCACTTCTATGGCAACACTTTCAGCTGATTCAAAAGTCAGCGCACAATTTGTCGCACGAAACGATGGAGTAATCACTGGCATAAATATGGCAATTGCAACATTGGCAGAAGTTGGTGTTACTGATGCAACTGCCTTGGTTAAAGATGGAGATCTTGTTAAGAGCGGAACAGTTCTCATTAAAGTAACCGGTAATGCTCGCGGTATTTTACTCGCAGAGCGCACAGCGCTAAATTTTCTTGGCCACTTAAGTGGCATAGCAACGCTTACCTCGCAATGGGTTAAAACAGTTGCTGGCACAAAGACACAAATACGAGATACTCGTAAAACAACACCAGGTATGCGTGCCTTAGAAAAATATGCAGTTCGCATGGGCGGTGGTACCAATCATCGATTGTCCTTAAGTGATGCTGCCCTTATCAAAGATAATCACATTGCAGCAGCAGGTGGCGTTGTTGCCGCATTTACACTCGTTCATGAAAAGTTTCCAACATCTGAGATTGAAATCGAAGTAGATAATCTGCAGCAATTACGCGATGTTTTGCCCCTTAAGCCAGGTTTAGTTCTGCTGGATAACATGAGTCCAGATCAATGCGCAGAAGCAGTTGCGCTAGTTGATGGGGCAATAAAACTTGAAGCATCAGGTGGAATCACAATAGAGAATGCACGTGCATATGCCGATGCCGGAGTTGATTACATCGCAGTGGGTGCGCTGACACATTCAGCACCAAATTTTGATATCGGACTAGATATGGAAGTGGAGTAAGCCATGTTGCTCACCGTAGATGTTGGTAATACCAACACAGTTCTAGGAATATTTAAGGGCGAAGAACTTCTGCGCTCGTGGCGCGTGAAGACTGATCCACGCAGCACAGCTGATGAGTTGTGGTTGCAATATGGCGCACTTGTTCGTGATTACAAAGTTTCGGCTCTAGCGATTTGTTCAACGGTTCCAGCAACCCTTCGTGAATTGCGCACAATGATCACAGATTATTTTGCAGACGCCGTTGTGACAATCGTTGAACCTGGTACAAAGACGGGTGTTCCTTTATTAGTTGATAATCCAAAAGAAATTGGCGCAGATCGAATAGTTAATACTCTTGCAGCCCACACTTTGTATGGCGGACCAGCAATTGTTGTGGATTTTGGAACATCTACGAATCTAGATGTTGTTTCGCCTAAGGGAGAGTTTTTAGGTGGAGCACTTGCACCTGGAATTGAAATTTCAGTAGATGCACTAGCTGCGCGCGCTGCGCAGTTACGCAAAGTTGAATTGGTGCGTCCGAAGAATGTGATTGGTAAAAATACTGTCGAAGCTTTGCAATCTGGAACAATTTATGGATTTGCAGGACAAGTAGATGGTTTGGTTGACCGAATTACTACAGAGTTATTAGACCAATTTGGTACGCGCCCAACTGTTATTGCAACTGGCGGACTTGCCCCACTAATAATTGGAGTCAGCGAAACAATTGATCACCATGAGCCTGATTTAACATTGATTGGGCTGCGCCTGATACACGAGAGAAACTCGTAACTCGGTAGGATTACAAGCCTATGAGCATCGAGGACGATCTACCCGAACAACTGCGCATTCGCCGCGAGAAGCGTGCCAGCCTTATTGAGCGCGGAATCGAGCCATATCCAGTATCTGTGCCTCGCACAAAAACACTTGTAGAAATACGTGCGCAGTACGCAAACATCGAAACAGATAGCGCAACAGGTGATGTTCATAGCGTTAGCGGTCGCATTATTTTCAAGCGCGATACAGGAAAACTTTGTTTTGCAACTCTGCGCGAAGGCGACGGAACAGAACTACAGGCGATGATCTCCTTAGACAAAGTTGGTGAAGAACAACTTGAATCATGGAAAAGCGATGTTGATCTTGGTGACTTTGTTAGCGTGACAGGTGAAATTATTTCATCAAAGCGCGGCGAGCTATCTGTTCTTGCTAATTCTTGGGCAATGGCTTCAAAGGCACTTCGTCCACTGCCAAATGAACACAAACCAATGTCTGAAGAGACTCGTGTTCGCATGCGTTATGTGGATTTAATTGTTCGCCCAGAAGCGCGCGAATATGCACGCCTTCGCCCAACAGTGATGCGCTCACTTCGTGAGACTTTCCACAACGAAAACTTCGTAGAAGTTGAAACCCCAATGTTGCAGGTTATGCATGGTGGCGCCGCAGCTCGTCCATTTATTTCACATTCAAATGCTTATGACATGGAGCTCTTCCTGCGCATCGCACCAGAACTTTTCCTCAAGCGCTGCGTTGTTGGCGGAATCGAACGAGTATTTGAAATTAACCGTAACTTTAGAAATGAAGGCGCCGACTCTTCTCACTCACCGGAGTTTGCAATGATCGAGAGCTATCAGGCCTATGGTGATTGGAAATCAATTGCCGAACTCACACGCAAGCTTGTTCAAAATGCAGCGATGGCAATTACTGGTTCTCACGTTGTCACACATCATGATGGTCGCACAGCAGACCTCGGTGGCACATGGAAAGAGATTTCACTCTATGACGCAATCTCTGAAGGAGTTGGCGAGAAAGTAACCGCGCTGACTTCAGTCGATGATTTAAAGCGTATTGCAACGAAATTAGGCATCAAGATTGATCCTAAGTGGATTGCAGGAAAGCTTGCAGAAGAGATTTTCGAGCACGTTGCAAAAGATCAACTGATTGCTCCAACATTTGTTATGGGATTCCCAGTTGATACATCACCACTTGTTCGTGCGCACCGCGAAATACCAGGAGTGGCAGAAAAGTGGGATCTCTATATTGATGGATTTGAATTAGCAACAGGTTATTCAGAGTTAGTCGATCCTGTTATTCAACGTGATCGTTTAGTTGAACAAGCAAAACTCGGCGCCAAGGGCGATCTTGAAGCAATGCAAGTCGATGAAGATTTCTTACGCGCTATGGAGTTTGCGATGCCACCAACTGGTGGAATGGGAATGGGCGTTGATCGTTTGTTAATGGCTCTGACCGGACTTGGAATTCGCGAAACAATTCTCTTTCCATTGGTTAAACCAGAAGCTGAATAATTGAAAATGGAAATTCGTCCAGCTCGTACATCTGATATCAAAGGCATCCGCA
>JBIKPX010000108.1:0-3282 GCA_044357195.1 Candidatus Planktophila sp.
CCCGCGAAATCAAATTTCTCACCAGTCGACATGGATTGCTCAATCTCATCTATCAACGTCCCATCTCATTAGAAGAAGATCTCCATGGTCTTCGTAACAACCTAGTTACAAGGGCCTTGCCACTACTTGGAAGAAATCAGATGAGTTTTTTCACCCAAAAGATACACGGCCCGTGGTGGAGCGAAGACGGCAAGTCAGGAAAACCTCGTGGATTGGTTCAATCTATCTCCAAAGAAATTGTCGATCAGGCACATCAAAGCTTTATTCAAACTTTTAAATCAGATCCAGCCGGTGCTTCACGTGATTTCTTTTACACACTTGCTCAAGCTCAACTAAAAAAGCCTGAAACTAAATACTTCGGTGATTCAACTCCTGTGAACATGATGCACGCTTTCCACATCAAAGAGCTGTTGCCAGATGCTCGCTTTATCAATGTCATTCGAGATGGTCGAGATGTTGCACTATCGATTTCCAAAGAGCGATGGGGACCTGATGATTCATACGCGGGGCTTTCATGGTGGGCTAATCGTGTTTTAAAATCTTCTCAAGCGTTGGCAAAGATTGATCCTAAATCTGTGCATGAATTTAGGATCGAAGATCTAGTTGTGCGCAATAGAGATAACTCCTATCAAAATATCCTGGGCTTCTTAGAGCTTGACGATGCTCCTAAGTTAACCCAATATTTTCAGGAAGAGATGAGCACAGAACGATTACATATTGGCCGCTGGCGCAGTGAGGTAAAGGACCCAGAGCGCTTTGATGCTAAATACAGATCTTTGTGTGAAAAACTAAAGAGTAAAGGCGTTGAAATTAAGGATTTAACTTAGTTTGTAATAATTCTAAAGCCATTAATAATAATTACGGCAAGTCCTACAAGAATTCCGATTTGCTTACGTGGCAACTTAATAACGATACGCGCAGCAATTGGCGCCATGATCGAACCACCTAGTGCCAAGCCGCCCACTGCTGCCCAATTAATATCTAATCGATTGATATTGATCAAAAATCCAACACTTGCAGAAATCGCAACAATAAATTCAGCCGCACTGACTGTTCCAATAATCTTTCTTGGTTCAACGACCGTTGTTGTCATCATCGTTGGCGTGACAATTGGTCCCCATCCCCCGCCACCTGATGCATCAACAAACCCACCGGTAAAGCCTAAGTAGGTGAAATAGCGTGGATTTGTAATTTGTAGCGTTGTTGGTTGCTGGGAGAAGTTAAAGATATTGCGATAGAGCAACAAAAAGCCTAAGAGCAATAAGAGCGTGGAGACAAATATCTTCGCATTAGATAGGTCAATAGATGATAAAAATGTTGCGCCTAAAATTGCGCCAATTCCACCTGGAATAGCTAATTGCTTCAGGATTTTCATATCCACATTTTCTTCGCGCCAGTGAGAAACACCTGAGACCAGCGTTGTTCCAATTTCTGCTGCGTGAACAGCAGCAGATGCCACTGCAGCAGATGCGCCAAGAGTTAAGAGCAGCGTAGAACTTGTTAAACCAAATCCCATTCCGAGTGTGCCATCGATTAGTTGTGCCACAGAGCCAGCGAAGGCGAAGAAGATCCAATTCATAAAATGAACTTTAGTATCTGCTCAGTGCTTATCTGAGTATCAACTTCGCCATTTAAAGTAATTTCAGGCTTTGTAGGTTTTTCATAATCTTGTCCGACTCCAGTGAAATTCGGAATCTTTCCTTGTGCAGCCTTTTTATAGAGTCCCTTAGGATCTCGAGAAATACAGACATCCACAGGTGTATCAACAAATACTTCAATGAATTCACCTTCGTTAAAGATAGAGCGTGCTCTCTGGCGATCAACTTCAAATGGGCTCACCAGTGCGGTTATAACAATTAGGCCCGCATCTAGCATGAGCTTTCCCACTTCAGCTACGCGGCGAACATTTTCTGCTCGATCTTCTGCTGTAAAACCTAGGTCCACATTTAGGCCCATACGTAAGTTATCGCCATCTAATACATAAACGTGCATACCTAGTGCGTGCAATCTTTTTTCTAGTGCATTTGCAATGGTTGATTTACCAGAGCCAGATAAACCAGTTAGCCAGATGAGTTTGGCCTTTTGATTCTTCGCACTTTCTCTAGCTGACTTATCTACTTCATATGCCTGATATGTAATGTTTTCACCGCGGCGAAGGGCGTGTCGAATCATTCCGGCGCCCACGCTTTCAGAGGTAATGCGATCAACTAAAATAAAGTTTCCAAACTCACGCGACTCTGTATAGGGCAGCAGAGCAAGGGGCGCGTTAGTTGCAATTTCAACAACACCGATTTCATTCATGACCAATGTGTTGGCAGGCTTTTCTTCTCCTGTATTTACATCAATACTATGTCGGATTTTTGTCACAATCACAGGGATCTGTGTGGGACCTGAAATCAATAAGTATGAGCGGCTATGGATCAGCGCTTCTTCGTTAAGCCAGACAAGGTGCGCGCTAAAGCGATCGCTGCCTGAAATCTCTTCACTGGCCGATGCGATCAAATCACCGCGAGTGATATCTACTTCTGGTTGGAAAACTAGAGTGACGGCGTCGCCTTCATCAGCCTTTTCCACTTTCTTCATATCAGCAATAATCGTTGAAATAGTGGCTACTTGATTACTTGGGTGAATGCGAACGTGATCTCCGACAGTTACTTTTCCACGATGAATCGTCGTGCTGACGCCGCGAAAATCTTCTGCGCGCACAATTGATTGCACACGTGCACGCATTGTGATTTCTTCAGATTTTTTAGGCTGCCAGGATTGAATGCATTCAAGCAGGCTCTGCCCCGCATACCACGGCATATTTGTGCTGTGAGAAACGACGTTATCGCCGGCAAGTGCACTCATTGGGATGAAGTGAATATCAGGCAGATTAAACCTGGACATATGAGAGAGCAGATCTTCTTTAATCGCACTAAACACTTCTTGACTGTAATCAACTGCATCTAATTTATTGATGGCAACTATTACTCGAGATACACCCATTAAATTACAGATCATCAGATGGCGAAGAGTTTGTGTGCGAACTCCCTTTGTCGCATCGATGAGCACTATTGCAATATCTGCTCTAGAGGCAGCAACTGCCATATTTCTTGTGTATTGCTCATGTCCTGGAGCATCAGAAATAATTAAACGCCTGCCATCTAGTAATGACATGGAGCGATAGGCAACATCGATGGTGATTCCTTGTTCGCGCTCTGCTTCAAGACCATCAGTTAACAAGCTAAAATCGATATCACCTGCTGCAATTGTTGATCCAGGCCTGCGCACATGTCGCGC
>JBIKPX010000109.1:0-3273 GCA_044357195.1 Candidatus Planktophila sp.
CAAAGTCAAAGAAGATTGACGCGACAATGACTGGTGCAACAGATGCATCACCAGAAAAGCAATCAAAGATGGTTGAAGATCTTATTGCTCAGAAAGTTACAGGTATTGGAATTGTTCCTAACGACGTAGCTTCAATCGATGGTGTTATTGCTAAAGCTAAAAAAGCAGGCATCAAGGTTGTAACTCACGAAGCAGCAGGAATTAAGAATGCTGATGCTGATATTGAAGCGTTCAACAACGCTGCATACGGCGCAGTTATGATGGATAACCTACAAGCATGTATGGGCGGCAGCGGAAAGTACGCTGCATTCGTTGGAACACTTACTAACGGAAGCCACAATGAATGGGTTGCTGGAGCATATGCGCAAGCAAAGGCTAAGTATCCAAACATCACACGTGTTGAAGATCCTATTGAGTCAAAGGAAGATGCAGATGTTGCATACAACAAGACAAAGGAACTTCTAAAGAAGTACCCAGATCTCAAGGGCTTTGAAGGCTCATCAGCTAACGACGTAGTCGGTATCGGCCGCGCTGTTGAAGAACTTGGTCTAAATGACAAGGTCTGCGTAATGGGTACATCAATTCCTTCAATGACAAGCAAGTACGTTGCAACCGGAGCGATCGACAAGATCTTCTTCTGGGATTCAGCACTTGCAGGTCAAGCAATGTTGAACATGCTTGAAATCCTTAATAAGGGTGGAAAGATCAAGGCTGGTATGGACCTTAAGGTCGCTGGCTACAACAAGATCGTAAAGATCCCTGGCACAACAAAGGGTTGGGCAGGAGCAGCTTGGGTTATTGTTGATAAGAACAATATCTCTAAGTACAAGATCTAACGATCAAATAAAAAACAGCTTGAAAAGAGTGGGGCGCGGGAAACCGCGCCCCACTCTTACTTAAATAGCAATAAACTAAATCGGCCTCATAAAAATGTCAGAAAGGCATATACACAGAGATGGTTAAGTTGCTTACAGCGCAATACGGCGTAGAAAACATCGTCAAAAGTTTTGGCGGCGCCAAGGCACTATCAGGAGTATCACTCTCCGTTCAAGGCGGCGAAGTTCACTGCGTTGCTGGTGAAAATGGTTCTGGTAAATCCACACTCATTAAAATCATGAGCGGCGTTCACGCCCCTGATTCAGGCGTTATTCAGCTTGGCGAAAAAACATTTAGTCATCTCTCACCACGTGAAGCAGTCCGTGAAGGCGTTCAAGTAATTTTCCAAGATTTTTCTTTACTTCCAAATTTAACAGTGGCTGAAAATATTGCGATGCCAACCTATATTTTAAATAATTCACGCATACTCAGTAAGAACCAAACCAAAGAGATTGCATCAAATGCATTGGACCTCATTGGTGTTGACATCGACATTAACGCATCCGTTGCCGATATTTCAATTGCGTCAAAACAATTAATTGCTATTGCACGCGCAACAAACCTTGGCGTAAAGATGTTGTTTATGGATGAACCAACAACGGCGCTGACACGCAAGGAGATCAAACGTCTATTTGAAGTTGTAGAACAAATTAAAGCTCGCGGTGTTGCAACAGTCTTCGTAAGCCATAAAATCGATGAGATTCAAGAAATTTGTAACACCATCACAGTTCTACGAAATGGCGAAGTTGTAGCCGATGGCTTGATGAAAGACTTTAAACGTCAGACAATTTCTAAGGCAATGACTGGGCTCTCTGTCTCTGAAACTCGCATTGCACCGCCGCTAAAGAAGAGCACTAAAAAAGTAGTTGAAATAAAGAATTTCACCACAAAGCCAACATTTTCAAATATTTCATTTTCAATAGCTCCCGGAGAAATTCTGGGTATGACAGGTTTGCTTGGTTCGGGCCGCACGGAACTGGCAGAAGCAATCTTTGGTCAGTATCCAGTTGATTCTGGTGAAATTATTGTCGACGGAAAACCAATTCATGTGAACTCTTCTTCAGAGGCTCTTAAGGCAGGCATTGGTTATGTTCCACCAGATCGCCTCACACAAGGTTTATTTCTTGAACAATCAATTCTCAATAATCTAGTCGCAGTTGGTATTGATCAGTATCAAAGCAGAGGCGGACGACTTTCAAAGAGCCGTCTTGCCCAAGCAGGTGAGCGTTGGATTAAAGATCTTCGTATTAAAACGAATAATCCGCAAAACCCAGTAACTTCGCTTTCAGGCGGTAATCAACAGCGCGTAGTACTCGCAAAGTGGCTAGCAATGAATCCACACCTAATGATTCTTAATGGTCCAACAGTGGGTGTTGATATTGGATCAAAGCGTGAAATTCTTGAAATCATTCGGGATCGCGCTAAAGAAGGAATGGCATTTCTAGTTGTGTCAGATGATATTCCCGAACTTATTCAGATTTGTCACCGTGTAATTGTTATTAAAAATGGTCAGATCTCAAAGGAATTTAGTGAAGCGCAATTAGATGAAAAAGTTCTATATAAGGAGTTGAGTTAATTATGAATTTTAAAAAGCTCCTTCTGCGAAACGAAACTGCCCTCATTATTGCAATTATTGTTCTTTCATTAATTATCGGAATTAAGAGCCCTGAGTTCTTTACATTAGCTAATCTCTTTGACATCTTCCGATCATCATTTGTGCAATTGATATTCGCACTCGGTGTGCTGATTGTGATCATCAGTGGTGGAATCGATATTTCATTTCCTGCCGTGGGCATCTTCGCTGGCTATACCGCTGTCGTACTCATGCAGCACTTTGAATGGAATCCTGAAAATCTTCTCTTGCCAATCGCACTTGCCATCATCATCGGAACCATCCTGGGGGCAATTAACTCAATTGCTATTGCAACCTTTGGAATTCCAACCCTGATTGCAACGCTGGGAACATCTGGAATTTTCCGTGGACTCATGCTCACATTTATCGGTTCATCATTTATTAGCGATATTCCAATTGCATTAGATAAGTTTGCAACAGCAGATCTTCTTAAGATTCAACCAGAAGAAGGAACGCTGGCCCGTCTGCATATTTTGATCATTCCAGTTGCGATCCTGACCATTCTGATTTCACTTCTACTTACCAGAACAATGTTTGGCCGCTCTGTTTACGCACTTGGAGGAGGCGTTGAAGCGACACGTCGCTTAGGTATTTCAGTTAAACGCACCCAGGCAAAGATTTATATGTTGGTCGGCGGTCTTTCTGGTCTTGCTGGAATTTTGTATGTATCGCTACAACGAAAAGCTAATCCATATGATCTCACCGGATCCGAACTCGACATCATTGCAGCCGTTGTTCTAGGTGGTGCAAGCATCATGGGTGGT
>JBIKPX010000110.1:0-3258 GCA_044357195.1 Candidatus Planktophila sp.
CATCTTCATGCGCTTCTTTCCTTCTTTCTGCTTTTCAAGGAGTTTGCGCTTACGTGAGATATCTCCGCCGTAACACTTTGCAAGAACATCTTTACGAATAGCGCGAATGTTTTCGCGAGCAATAATGCGCGCACCAATAGCAGCCTGAATAGGAACTTCGAATTGTTGGCGTGGAATTAATTCGCGCAATTTACTTGTCATCATCACGCCATAGGCATATGCCTTATCGCGGTGAACAACTGCGCTAAATGCGTCAACTGCTTCACCCTGTAACAAAATATCGACCTTTACCAAGTTGCCTTCTTCATCGCCTTTTTCTTCGTAATCTAAGGATGCATAACCACGTGTACGTGATTTCAATTGATCAAAGAAGTCAAAGACGATTTCTGCAAGTGGCAAGGTATAACGAATTTCAACACGATCTTCTGATAAGTAATCCATGCCGAGCAATAAACCGCGACGCTCTTGGCAGAGTTCCATGATTGTTCCGATAAATTCAGAAGGCGCAAGAATTGTGGCTTTTACGATTGGCTCCCGAACCATTGCAATTTTTCCATCTGGAAACTCTGATGGATTAGTAACGCGTACTTCTTTTCCATCATCCAGAGTTACTTGATACACAACGTTTGGTGCTGTTGAAATAAGATTGAGTTTAGATTCGCGCTCTAATCTTTCGCGCACGATTTCCATGTGAAGCAGTCCTAAGAAGCCACAACGAAAACCAAATCCAAGGGCAGCAGATGACTCTGGTTCATAAACCAGCGCAGCATCGTTTAGTTGTAACTTATCGAGTGCTTCGCGAAGCGCTGGATAGTCGGCGCCATCTAATGGATAAAGCCCAGAGAAAACCATTGGCTTTGGATCTTTGTATCCCGCCAACGCCTTCTTTGTTGGATTGTTATAAGTAGTAACTGTGTCGCCCACACGCGATTGGCGAACATCTTTTACTCCAGTAATTAAATAACCTACTTCACCAACTCCGAGACCTTTACTTGGTAATGGTTCTGGAGAAATCACGCCAACTTCTAGCATTTCATGGCGCACGCCAGTTGAAAACATTTGGATCTGATCACGTGGAGATAAATGTCCATCAACTACGCGAACGTATGTAACTACACCGCGATATGAGTCATAGACAGAGTCAAAAATAAGTGCGCGCGCAGGAGCGCTGGTATCTCCCACAGGGGCGGGAATTTGAGAAACAATTTGATCCAATAACTCTGCAACACCTTCACCAGTTTTTCCAGATACACGTAAGCAATCTTCTGGTTCGCAGCCAATTAGTTTTGCAAGCTCTGCTGCAAATTTTTCTGGTTGAGCATTCGGCAAATCGATTTTATTGAGCACCGGAATAATCGTGAGGTTATTTTCCATCGCCAAATAAAGGTTGGCTAGCGTTTGGGCTTCAATTCCTTGTGCGCAATCAACGAGGAGCACTGCGCCTTCACATGCAGCCAGCGAGCGCGATACTTCGTATGTAAAGTCAACGTGACCAGGTGTATCGATCATATTAAGGATGTATTCCTGGCCATCGATGCCGCTGCGCCATGGAAGACGGACTGCTTGAGATTTAATTGTGATTCCGCGTTCGCGTTCAATATCCATGCGATCGAGATACTGCGCACGCATATTGCGTGCATCTACAACTTCAGTAATTCCGAGCATGCGATCGGCAAGTGTTGATTTACCGTGATCGATGTGAGCAATGATGCAAAAATTGCGAATCTGCTCGGGTTTTGTGGAAGCAGGTTGCGGTGCTTTATCTAGGGCTATCGCAGGCATTTAAATTAGCCTCGCAGTTAATGTCTGGAAGTAAGAATTAACGAACGCCGGCTTTATTAGCCGCACTCGCCATTGAAGACTTCTTGTTTGCAGCTGTGTTCTTATGTAGAACGCCCTTGGCAACTGCAACATCGAGTGCCTTAGAAGCTGTGCGAAGTTCAGATGTGATTACAGCCTTGTCACCAGCAGTTACAGCGTCGCGGAATTTACGAACAGCGGTCTTGAGTGATGAGCTAACAGCCTTATTGCGAAGGCGTGCCTTCTCATTGGTCTTGATGCGCTTAATCTGCGACTTGATATTTGCCACGTGAAAAACTCACTTCTCTGTGTACTTCGAATTAATAAGGGTTATTAATAGATGCGTAGGCTACCAGCGCGTGCCCCTTACGCTCAAACTGAGATCCGCTGCCCATTTCGAGCGGAAGCTATCTCTGAAATCGCCTTTTCGAGTGCGTAAATCGGGTCACTCGCTGCCCCCTTCACATCAGCATCGGCTGTCGCCACAGCAGCCACCGCGGCGATGAGTCCTTTTGGTGTCCAGCCCGCAAGTTGTCTGCGCGCTTTATCAATCTGCCATGGCGCCATTGCAAGTGAACCTGCTAACTCAAAAGATTTCACATTTCTATTAGCACCAGAAACTTTTGCTAATCCGCGTAGTGCAGAAGCAAGTGCGCTAGTAATCATTACTGGATCTGTGCCCGTTGCAATCGCACCGCGCAGAGTAATAAGTGCTTGGGCCAGATTTCCATCGAGTGCGATGTCTGCAACATCAAAGCCTGTAGTTTCAATACGACCCTGATGAAATTTTTCAACGTGGGATTCATCAATTGTTCCAGTTGGTGTATCTGAAACTATTTGTGAACATGCAGCGCTGAGTTCTCGTAGGTCACCACCAACAGCATTGACTAATGCATTGACTGCAGCAGCAGATGCCTTGCGCCCCAGGTCTAAAAACAGATTGCGCACAAACTCTTGTTTTTCACTCTCTTTTTTAAGTGGCTCACACGCAATGATTGTGGCTTTTGCTTTCTTAATCGCATCTAATAACGCTTTACCTTTGACGCCACCTTTGTGCATAAAAATTACTGTCGTTGTGGGATCGGTGTTTTCTAAGTAGCGAGTGATCTCATCGCGTGAATCTTCGGGCAAATCCTGTAACTCTTTGATGACAAGTGCTCGGCGTTCAGAAAACAAAGAGGGAGCAAGAGCATCGGCGATATCTCCAACAATTACTTCAGATGCCGACAACGTTGTTAGTTCGGCGCTCTCATCTTTGAGTTGGGCAGTTAATTTAAGTAAAGCACTATCTGCCAGTGCGCCTTCAGAGCCAAGGATGAGATACAAACTATCCATCTGTGCTCCTATCCCAATCGGAAAATATGTATTCCTGATTGCGCTAACTTTATTGATAAGCGATGGTTTTTTGCAGCAATTGCAATCGCGCCATCTGTATCTGTTCGTACAACCCTTGCGCCG
>JBIKPX010000028.1:0-10018 GCA_044357195.1 Candidatus Planktophila sp.
GATCCAATTTCTGCTGTGACCACAATTGCAAAGCACATCGCTCAGCAACCGCCACAAGCGATGATTAACACCAAGGCACTTCTTAAGAGTGGATCACACGATGCGGTGGCAGCTGTCATGCGCGCAGAGTTTGAATTATTTTCATTAGCACTTCAATCAGAGGAAGCTATGGAAGCTTTCATGAAATTTATGGCAAAGAAGGGTAAATAATGTCACTCGCAGGAAAGCGCATGTTTATTACCGGCGGCTCGCGCGGAATTGGTTTAGCTATTGCTTTACGCGCCGCACAAGATGGCGCACACATTGCAATCGCTGCAAAAACTGCGGAGGCAAATCCAAAACTGCCTGGAACTATTTTTTCTGCAGCAAAAGAAATCGAAGCAGCAGGTGGAACAGCCCTTCCAATTCAATGCGATATTCGCGATGAGGCACAAATTGAAGCAGCAATTAGTAAAACAGCTGAACAATTCGGTGGAATCGATATTTTGGTCAATAACGCTAGTGCCATCAATTTAACTCGCACAGATCAAACCCCTGCAAAGCGTTTTGACCTGATGTTTGATGTCAACGTGCGTGGAACATTTTTGACATCACAAGCAGCGCTGCCGCACCTACGAAAGTCTGCAGAAGCTGGTCGTAATCCGCATATATTGAATCTCTCACCACCGCTATCGATGAAAGCAATATGGTTTAAAAATCACGTTGCTTACACAATGGCAAAGTACGGAATGAGTATGTGCGTTCTGGGTATGGCTGAAGAATTCAAGCGAGATGGCATCGGCGTTAATGCGTTGTGGCCACGAACTGTTATCGACACAGCAGCGCTACAAATGATTCCAGGTATTGATGCGCTAGCAGGCAGAACTCCTCGAATTTTGGCTGATGCTGCCCACATTATTTTTAATAGAGACGCAAAGGAATGCACAGGCAACTTCTTTGTAGACGACACGCTCCTTGCAAGTGAGGGAATCACAGACCTCGAAAAATACTCTGTCACTCCAGGAACGAAGGATTTCTTACTCGACTTTTTCTTGGACTAAGAAAGGTTTTAGCGAAAATGCCAGCGTATGAAATTAACTCTACAAACCTGATTGCTGAAAACGAGCGACATGGAAGAGCTCGTGACCTATTTTGGCCGTGGTGTGGCGCAAATGTTTCGCTATTGGCACTTTCATACGGTGCGTTCTTTCTAGGTTTTGGAATATCTTTTTGGCAAGCAACCCTTGCAGCAATTCTTGGAACAATACTGTCCTTCTTAGTTGTTGGTTTTAGCTCTCTGGCTGGTAAAAAATCAAATGCAACCACAATGGTTCTCTCTCGTGCAGCCTTTGGAGTTAAAGGCAATGTGTTGCCCGGATTTCTTTCATATTTAGTTTTTGTTGGTTGGGAAACAGTTTTGGTTTCACTGGCTACTCTGGCAACCGGAACTGTGTTTGAGCGTGTCGGAAACGTTGATCGCAATATTGCGATGGTTTGTGGATTTATCGTGGCGGTTTCTCTCACACTAATCGGCGGTGTCCTTGGATTTAAAGTAATTATGAAAATTCAAAAGTATCTGACCTTAATTACCATTGTTTTAACTCTTGGCTATATTGCACTTACTCTGGATTCTGTTAAATGGAGCGCTGTTATTGATGTTCCTAATGGTTCTATTCAGGGCTTCATTGGTGCCTTAATTTTTGGTGTAACTGGAATTGGTTTGGGTTGGGTAAATGCCGCAGCAGATTATTCTCGTTATTTACCCAGATCTGTTGCGAGCAAATCCGTAGTTGGTTGGACTGTTCTTGGTGCATCCATTGTTCCGATCATCCTTGTCATTTATGGGGCCGCATTATCTGCCAGTGACGCAGCCTTATCAGCAGCAATTGCCATGGATCCAATAGGAGCGCTAACAACATTGCTGCCGACCTGGTATTTAATTATTTTCTCACTGGTTGCAATTTTAGGTTTAGTTGGTGGGGCAATTTTAGATCTTTACTCTTCAGGATTAACACTTGTTAGTCTCGGAGTTCCAGTCAAACGTCACATTGCTGCCTCAATAGATGGTTTCATCATGTTAATTGGTGCGATTTACATCGTTTGGATCGCCGATAACTTCTTCTTTCCATTCCAAGGATTTCTGATCACCTTAGGTGTACCAGTTGCGGCTTGGAGCGCTGTTTTCGTAACAGATGTTTTGATGCGCAAGAAGAGCTATATCGAAGCTGATTTGTTTACACCTAATGGAAAATATGGATCTGTTAACTGGAGTTCTATATCCATCGTTGCCATTGCAACAATTATTGGTTGGGGATTTGTTACCAATACCTTCGCATCCTGGTTGAGTTGGCAAGGATATTTCTTAGGTGCAATTGACGGTAAAGATGGTGCGTGGGCATATGCCAACGTGGGTGTCATCTTCGCGATGATTATTGGATCATCTGGTCGTTATATTTTTGGCAAAAAGAGCATTGCGCACCAGGAGAACTAGTCGCTCTTAACTGAATATTTTCTAAGAATTGCTAAGCCAATAAGAGCTGAGATAAGCGCTGCAACTATTAACCCAACTTTTACTTGTGCTAAATCTTGAGGTGAAGTTAAGGCAAGGTCTGCGATAAAGAGTGAAACTGTAAGTCCCATACCTGCAAGGGCGCCTGCGCCAGCAATTTCTTTGTAGCTCAACGATGCAGGCTTAATGGCAAATTTTAATTGAATTGCCAACCATGCAAAGAGTGTAATTCCAACAATCTTTCCAATAATACGTCCCCAAATTAAACCTGTAGCAATGGGGGATGTGATGGTTTCTTTCAGCGTGGAAAGATCTACGTAGACTCCAATATTTGCAAGGGCAAAGAGCGGGATGATTATGAACGCGCTGTAGGGATGAATCCAATTTATTAATCTTGTAGTTGTGATTTTTTTACCACTGGGCAGGGCAAGGGCCAATAAGACAGCACCAATTGTTGAGGCAATTTTGATTGCGCTAATTCCTGAAGAGTAAAAGATTCCAAGAATGATGATCGAAAATAGATCATCGGCTATAGCCAGAGTTAACAAGAAAATCTTGAGTGAAGAATCAATTCTCGAACCCAGCAGTGCAAGTGCTCCCAAGGCCAGAGCAATATCTGTCGGCATTGCCACAGCCCAGGCCGATGATGCGCTGCCTGAAGAGTTTAACGTCGCGAAAATTATTGCTGGCAGAGCCATTCCGCCAAGGGCTGCAATTACAGGCAGGGCTGCATTCTTTGGATTCTTAAACTCACCTTGCGCAAACTCTCTTTTTATTTCCAAGCCAACTAGATAGAAGAAAATGGCCATTAGACCTTCATTTATGAAGTTATGAAAAGGTGAAAAAAATGATTCATAGAAATCACGTAGCGGGGAGTTCGCAAAAATTAGTGCGATTGCGCAAGCAATTACTAGCGCTACACCGCCTGAGCTCTCCGTTCTAATGAACTTAGTAAGAAAGAGACCAAGGCGATTCATGTTGGCAAGAATAGCAAAAGCCCCGCCACGTGTGCGGCGGGGCTTTTGATTAGTTCAATCTTAGAGATCGAAATAAAGCTCGAACTCTGCTGGGTGTGGACGCAAGCGAACATAATCAACTTCTTGTGTGCGCTTAAATGCAATCCATGTGTCAATGAGATCTTTAGTGAAGACACCACCCTTAAGCAAAAACTCGTGATCTTCTTCGAGGTTGTTAAGTACTGCTTCAAGAGAGCCCGGAACTTGTGGAATGGCTGCAGCTTCTGCACCTTCAAGTTCGTAGAGATCCTTATCAACTGGCTTTGGTGGTTCGATCTTATTTTGAATTCCATCTAATCCAGCCATAAGCATTGCTGCAAATGCTAGATATGGGTTCGATGATGGATCTGGACAACGAAATTCGATGCGCTTAGCTTTTGGATTCGAACCAGTAATTGGAATACGAATACATGCAGAACGGTTGCGAGCTGAGTACACAAGATTTACAGGTGCTTCATAACCCGGAACTAAGCGGTGGTAAGAGTTAACAGTTGGGTTTGTAAATGCAAGTAGTGAAGGCGCGTGCTTGAGCAAACCACCGACATACCAGCGAGCCATATCTGAAAGATCGGCATAACCATCTCCGAAGAACAGTGGCTTTCCGTCTTTCCAAAGTGATTGGTGAACGTGCATGCCTGAGCCGTTATCTCCGTAGAGTGGCTTTGGCATAAACGTTGCAGTCTTACCATTTTCCCACGCAGTGTTTTTAATGATGTACTTAAATTTCATTACATCATCGCCTGCGTTCAGAATGTCACTGAAACGATAGTTAATTTCCATTTGGCCCGCTGTACCTACTTCATGGTGTGCGCGCTCTACTAATAAACCAACTTTGCCAAGATTCATCACCATTTCATCGCGTAGGTCTGCAAACTGATCAGTTGGTGAAACTGGGAAGTAACCACCTTTGATACGTGTGCGATAACCGCGGTTAGGAGTTCCGTCAGCATCGTATTCTGCGCCAGTATTCCAGGCACCTTCATATGAATCGATGTGGTGATATGACTCGTGCATATCTGTTTTAAATCGAACTGCATCAAATACATAGAACTCAGCTTCAGGTGCGAAGAACGCGGTGTCTGCAATTCCTGTTGACTTTAAATATTCAACTGCCTTACCAACTACACCGCGAGGATCGCGACTGTATGGGGAGTTATCATCTGGATTGTGGACACTAAATAGAATGACGAGTGTTTTCTCTTTACGGAATGGATCAATAAATGCTGAACCAGGAATTGGCAGCAACTTCATATCGGATTCGTGAATCGCTTGGAATCCGCGAATCGAAGAACCGTCAAACATGAGTCCATCTGTAAAGACAGCTTCATCGAATGATTCAACAGGCACATTGAAGTGATGTTGAATACCAGGAAGGTCAATAAAGCGAACGTCGATTAATTTGACGTCTTCCTTCTTAATAAATGCAAAAATTTCTGCAGAGTTCTTAAACATTTTTCTCCCAGTTGATGTTGATCAGAGCTTTGCGCACCGCTTCATCGAGGGCGCTTGTGCAAAGGCTACGAGTTATCAGTGAAAAAGGCATAACCCACGTGTTACGTCTATGTTAAGAATTGCGGGGCTTTGGGCTCAGGCTACGCTTATGGCATGCATCGAGAAGTCACTTTGGGAAGAAGATTTGGGGCTATAACTCTGGATTGGTTAGCCAGCTACCTCATTGCCATCGTTTTCTTCAGTGGTCCCGGAACCTTTCTTGAACGCACAACGCATGCTGGCGCACCCGCTCTGATCCTATTTTTCACGGAGTATTTTCTTCTGGTCACTCTTCAAGGAGCATCTGCAGGTCACAGGGTATTTCGGATGCGTATTGTTAATTTTGAGGATGGTGGTGCTCCAACGATTCTTCAATCACTCATTCGGTCGCTACTAATGGTTATTGTGATTACGGCAATTACCTATGATGAAAATGGCCGTGGAATTCACGAACGATTTAGTAAAACTAAAATCGTTTTAACTCATTAACGAATTCGAACGCCTTTTGGTAGTGGTCCCTTAGGAATTGGCATAGACATTCCGCCAACTGCTTTCAAACGCGCACGAACTTCTCGCATTTGATGGGCCGATAGTTTCTTTGGAAGTTTTGACAAGTGCTTCTGTAATTTGCGAATAGATACTTGACCTTGTAAATCTCCAACCATAACTTCTGTAATTGGAACACCAGGGGCAAAGCGTTCAGATTTTTTGCGTTCATCTGCCAACATTTGCTTGACGCCTTGGGATCCTTCGCCAACTAGAACGATTCCTGCACGACCAACACTTCTATGGACCATGTCTTGATTTCGAGCTACTGCAACGGCTGGGGTAGTTGTCCAACCTTTGCGAATTGCCATCAACACAGAAGCACCGGCGCCCAACTGTCCTTCAATAGATGAGTAGGCAGCCGTTGATGCTTGACGTGTAAAGAAAAACATTGAAGCTAGCAACGCAACAGGAAGTGACACAAAACCCACATAAATTGGATGACCAACTGCGATACCGATACCAATTCCGATCGCCCACGCAACAAGGAATACTGCAATGAGTGCTAAACCAATCCACGGTTTTGCACTCTTTGTTACAGAGTAGGCATCTCTAAATGTTTGAAAACGCGGAGTCTTAACCGCTGCTTCTTTATTCTTCTTATTTCGTTTGAACATGCTCATAAGTTTAGTGGGGCAGGGGCCGTACCACCAAGACGCACGGGCGCCCAGCGTTGGCCCTGATGGCTATCGGGATACTCTTCTTGAACTTTATTTAAGCTGGCAAGAAGCACATCACGTAATTGGGCTTCTCCAAGTTCCACATCGCAATCTTTTGCGAAGTTAAGTGGTGGATTAAATGCCACCGTGATCGGAACGCTTTTTCTTAACAAATTCTTTTTAACGCCCTTGGTCCACACTCTTTGGCTGCCCCATACGATTGTTGGAATAACTGGAACACCGGCAGACATTGCAAGTCTTACAGCGCCAGATTTGAGTTGCTTAATTTCAAAACTTGTTGAAATCGTTCCTTCAGGAAATATGCCAACGATTTCGCCTTTGCGAAGTGCTCGAAGGGCAGCGACAAAGGATGCAGACCCATTTCCACGATCAACACTTATGTGGTGCATTCCGCGCATCAATGGCCCAGCTAATTTGTTATTAAATATTTCCTTCTTTGCCATAAATCGTACGTAGCGTTTCTTTGGAAGTACGGCTGTTCCAACAAGAGCGAAATCTAAGTATCCGATGTGATTGATTGCAAGAATTGCTCCACCTTCTTGTGGAATGTTTTCTTCACCAGAAAAAGAAAATCGAAGATCTAGGTATTTCCAAAAAGATTTGATTACTGCCACTACAGGGGGATAGACGAAATCAGCCACGAGATACACCTGCTTTAGCAGCCATTGCTTCTTTATATAGTCGTCCAGCGCGATAGCTAGAACGAACCAGTGGTCCACTCATCACACCTAGGAAGCCGATTTCTTTGGCTTCTGCTGCAAGTTCAACAAACTCTTCTGGCTTAACCCAACGTTCCACTGGGTGGTGACGATTAGTTGGTCGCAAATATTGGGTGATGGTGATGAGATCACAACCGGCGCTTTGTAAATCTAGAAGTGCTTGAGAAATCTCTTCTCGAGTTTCTCCAAGACCTAAAATCAAATTAGATTTTGTGATTAAACCAAAATCTCGCGCCATGGTGATCACTGTCAGAGACTTTTCATAAGTAAAAGCAGGTCTAATGCTTTTAAAAATGCGTGGAACTGTTTCTAAATTGTGTGCGAAAACCTCTGGTTTGGTTTCAAAAATTTGATTAAGAAGTTCTGCTTTTGCATGGAAATCTGGAGCCAGCATCTCTACTCCGCATCCAGGATTTAACTCATGCACCTTGCGAATTGTTTCGGCATACAACCACGCGCCTTCATCTTCTAAGTCATCGCGTGTAACACCAGTAATTGTTGCGTACTTTAATCCCATTGTTTTTACGGATTCAGCCACCTTGCGTGGTTCGTCACGATCAATTGGATCGGGTTTACCAGTATCAATATTGCAAAAATCGCATCTGCGTGTGCACTTTTCTCCGCCAATTAAAAATGTGGCTTCTTTATCTTCCCAACATTCAAAAATGTTCGGGCACGCTGCTTCTTGGCACACGGTGTGCAAACCCTCTGATTTAACGAGTGAGCGAAGACGGGTGTATTCAGGACCCATATTTGCGCGAGTCTTAATCCATTCAGGTTTGCGCTCAATTGGCACGAGGGCGTTACGCGCTTCAATGCGAATCATCTTGCGACCCTCTGGTGCGATAGTCATGCGCTCACCTTAGCCAAAGATGAAAGCAGATTGCGTTCTAGAATCGGTAAAACTTCAGAGGCATTGATTTCACGTTTCAACTCTTGCGCCATTGAAGTTACTTTTGCATCTGTAATTCCGCAGGCAATGATTTGGGAAAAGGCCGAGAGATCAGGATTAACATTTAGTGCAAAGCCATGCATGGTTGTGCCCTTTGCGACACGAATTCCGATTGCTGCAATTTTACGGGGATTGATTTCATCCTTTATCCACACACCAGAGCGACCTTTTATTCGTTCTACTTGCAATCCAAATTCATTACACGTGTCGATGAGTGCACTTTCGAGTTCTCGAACAAATGCAACTAATTCAGTTGGTTTTGCAAGGCGCACAATTGGATAGCCAACAATTTGTCCCGGACCATGCCACGTAATTTTTCCACCACGGTTGACATCGATTACGGCAGTGCCATCTTGTGGTCGCTCAAAATCCAGAGTGCGTTTTCCAGCTGTGAAAACGGGTGAGTGCTCAACAAAGAGAAGTGTGTTTGGAATGTGCCCTGAACTAACTTGTTCATGTGTCTGCTCTTGAATGAGTAGGGCATCACCGTATGCAAGGTGCTTTAAATCATGCACCAAAATGCTGCTTTGGATAGTTTCTGTGGCGGCCACACACTAAGCCTAAAGGTAGGCTTGCCCAGTCGCGAATCACGCGCTCCCGCCAGATCGAAAGGCTTCATTCTCGTGTCAAGAACTACTTCTCAGAAATCTCGTAAACCTTTTGCCCTTGCAATGCTTGTTGTCTTGGTCTGGTTTTTACTCACCGGTGTATTTGGGCCACTCTTTGGAAAACTCACATCGGTCCAAGAAAATAACAACTCATCTTTCTTGCCAAAGGGTGCAGAGGCAACTCAAGCTTCTGAACTGATTCAAACTTTTTCTGGCAAAGACTCTTTTAATTTTCCAGCCCTTGTTTTATTTGAGGGGAACGCATCACCTCAGAGCCTTGCGGCAATTAATTCACATTTAGATGCTGTTGGTGAATTAACACTTGCAGGCACTAGTGCCAAAATTTCAGATTACCTTGCTCCAGGTCAAAGAATCACAGCATTTGCAGCACAAGATGGAAAAGCAATCCTTGCAACAGTGCCACTAGATGGAAACGCTTTATCAAAAGTTCTTTCAAATGATGAACCTGTACTTCCGGCCGTTGTGGAAGCGCTGCGTGAAGATTTAACTCCAATAGCCAAAGCAAATAATCTCACCTCATATGTGACAGGTCCTGGTGGATTACTCGGTGATCTATTTAAGGCATTTGGATCGATTGACTCAACCTTGCTATTAACAACACTTGCCGTTGTTGCAGTCATTTTAATTGTTGTTTATCGCTCTCCGATTTTGTGGATCATTCCATTGCTTTCAGCACTCTTTGCTCTTTCTACAGCAGGAGGAATCGTTTATCTCTTGGCCAAAAATGACATCATTGATGTCGATGGTCAATCGCAGGGAATTCTTTCGGTATTAGTTATTGGCGCCGCAACGGATTACGCACTGCTTCTCATCGCTAGATATCGCGAAGAGCTGCACCTGCATGAAAATAGATTCGATGCAATGCGTGCAACATATAAAGGTGTGTGGGAACCAATTTTGGCATCTGGTTCTACCGTTGCAATTTCTTTACTCGTGCTTTTGTTTAGTCAGCTAACAAATACGGCAGGACTTGGTCCAGTGGGTGCAATTGGAATCGTATGTTCCATGATTACGATTTTGACCTTGCTACCAGCACTTCTATTACTTTTTGGAAGATGGATTTTTTGGCCACGACGTCCAGAATTCGATGGCGATGACCACGTTCTTTCAGGCACATGGTCAAAAATTGGCAGTTCAATCGGTCGCCGTCCACGCAGAGCGTGGATCATTACCGGAGTTGTTTTATTGGGATTTGCATTCATGTCTCCGACACTTAAGGCAGATGGAATTGGAACCGTTGATACATTTACAACTAATCCAGAATCTGTTGTGGGACAAAAATTATTGCTCACTCACTTTCCTGGCGGAGAAGGCGATCCAACGCAAATAGTTGTCAATGCGGACAAGATGGACGCCGTTGCAGCAGCTATTAAAAATGCACCTGGAGTTACCTCCATTGAACCTCTGCGCGACGGATTTCAAATGCCTGGGGGACCAGTTCCACCTATTAAGTATGTAAATAATAAGGCAATTCTAAATGTAACCCTTAACAAAGCA
>JBIKPX010000111.1:0-3237 GCA_044357195.1 Candidatus Planktophila sp.
AACAAGTACGTATCTACAAAGTCACACAAGGGTCTTTCAAAGACACTTAAGTTTGACGCTGAAGGTGAAGTATCTGGTGCTGACGTAAATGGCTTCATCGTAAAGAACGGAAAGCTTGTTCTTCTAGGTGCTATTAAGTAACTAGAAAGACAATAGTTCTTCTGTAAGATCGGTCGGAGTCGGTGAGAAATCACCGGCTCCGACTCTTATAAGGATTGGGTGAGAAATGGATTTTGCACTCCTGCGTGATGCGTTCTGGGGGCTGACATTTGATGGTCTCGCACTCGGCGCAATCTATGCATTGATCTCACTGGGTTACACACTTGTTTATGGCGTGCTTCGTCTCATTAACTTTGCACACTCTGAAGTATTTATGATCGGTACCTTCTCAGCCCTTGTTGCTTCAGGAATTATGGGCGTAAAAGTAGAAGATGACCCACGCACTGGTTGGGGAATGATTTTCACACTCTTAATGTGTTTACTCGCAGCGATGATTGCCTCGGCTGTCACTGCGGTTCTGGTTGAAATAATTGCCTATCGCAGATTGCGTCAGCGAGGCGCTACTAAATTAGCAACACTTATTTCAGCCATTGGTGTTTCTATCTCACTAGTTGAAGCTTTTCGCATCATCACAGATTCACTTCCTCGCGAGTTTCCACGCATCATGGATAAGACTTTCCTATTTTCATACGCTGGTGCGGATATTCGAAATGACAAGGTCATCGTTATTGTTGCCGCGGCCTTGATGATGTTTGCTCTTGAGCGTTTTATTTCAAAGTCACGTTACGGCAAAGGTATTCGTGCGGTTTCGATGGATGAAAACACTGCAACATTGATGGGCGTTAATATCAATAAAGTTATTACAGTCACATTCCTAGCCGGTGGAGCAATGGCTGGGGCTGCTGCGTTTTTCTACATGTTAGTTTATGAAAACACTTCATTTAAAGTTGGATTCTTCTTAGGCATCAGCGCATTTACTGCCGCTGTCCTTGGTGGAATTGGAAATCTCAAAGGAGCACTCTTTGGTGGCTTTGTATTGGGAGTTTTGGAAACATACACAAGCGCCGTCTTTGGCACAGCGTGGAAAGCAGTTATCTCGTTCTTGATTCTAGTTTTGGTTCTTTTGATTAAGCCGACAGGTTTATTTGGTGAATCAATTCAGCAGGCGAGGGTCTAATGGCTGATAAGAAGTTTCGCTATAACCTTCGCGATCATGCTGCCGAATACTGGGAGCGCTCTCCTAAATGGCGCCGAGTTTCGCTATCAATTAGTTTTATAGCTTTTTTCTATGCACTTCCATTTCTAAATAACCCACTGATTAATACTCCGGGATCTGATTTCCAATCAGTTCTGTTTTATCCAGTAGGCATGTATGTGTTGATGGCTATTGGTTTAAATATTGTGGTTGGAAAGAGTGGTCTTCTAGATCTGGGTTACGTTGCATTCTTTGCCATCGGTGCTTACACGATGGCGATTTTGGGTACCCATACATCATTGAATTTCTGGGAAATTCTTCCAATCGGTATTGCGCTATCGATGGTTTCAGGAGTTTTGTTAGGTACGCCAACACTTCGTTTGCGTGGTGACTACTTAGCAATCGTGACCCTTGGCTTCGGAGAAATCGTTCGCATCGTTGCTGTAAACATTGAAGCAATTGGTGGACCCCGCGGTATCGCAGGAATTCCAACGCCTCCAGATGTTTTCAAAGCAAAGTTCACAATCCTTGATCCAAAGCCGTATTACTGGGTTCTCCTAACCTTCACACTTCTAATTATTTGGATGGTGCGTCGTATTGCCGCACGTCGTCCAGGCCGCGCTTGGGATGCGATCCGCCAAGATGATGACGTTGCTCAATTAATGGGTGTTAATACTTTGAAGTACAAAGTGTGGGCATTCGTACTTGGTGCAGCTGTTGCTGGCGCAGGTGGAGTACTTTACGCATCTCAAATTCTTTCAATTGTTCCAGATCAATTTAACTTAAACGTTTCAATTTTGATTTTAGCTTGTGTGGTTTTCGGAGGAATTGGAAACCTATGGGGCGTAATTCTTGGAGCAGCGCTTTTGGCATTTACTCCGGAGCGAATCCGTTTCTTAAGCCAGCCACGTATCTTGGTTTTCGGTATCGCACTAGTAGTCATGATGAACTTGCGACCAGATGGTATTTTGCCAAAGAAAAAGCGTGAACACTTTGATCCAAATTGGCACACAGTTGAAGAATCTGGTGAAGGGAGCATCAAGTAATGTCAGAAATTTTGCTTGAACTCAAAAACATCACCATGAAATTTGGTGGAGTTACAGCCCTTAATGAAGTAAATCTTCATGTGAACAAGGGTGAAATTGCTGCCCTCATTGGCCCAAATGGCGCTGGTAAGACCACGGTCTTTAACGTTGTTACTGGCGTCTACAAACCAACTTCTGGCGAAGTAAATTTCGTCAACCAATCCGTTGTGGGCAAGAAGCGTTATCAAGTAACCAAGATGGGTATCGCCCGCACATTTCAAAACATTCGCCTCTTTGGAGAGAGCACGGCTCTTGAAAATGTTGTTACAGGAGCAGATGTTCACTCTAAGTCAGGTGTGGTTGGAGCAATCTTTGGAACACCTCGATCACGCCGCGAAGAAAAAGCTGCGCTAGAACGTGGAATGGAATTACTTGCATTCATGGGACTAAAGCACCGCGCAGGTCAATTAGGAAAGAATTTGCCTTACGGTGATCAACGACGTCTTGAAATAGCTCGTGCGCTGGCCACAAATCCTCAATTACTTTTACTAGATGAACCTGCAGCAGGATTTAACCCAGCGGAAAAAGTTGCCTTAGCTGCAACTATTAGAAAAATTAGAGATGCTGGTTACACAGTTCTACTTATTGAACACGATATGTCACTGATTATGGATATTTCAGATCGCGTAGCGGTGTTGGATTTTGGTCAAAAGATTGCAGATGATGCTCCAAAGGTTGTGCAAAATGATCCACGTGTAATCGAAGCGTATTTGGGAGCACCTGCTGATGCGTCTTGAAATTAAAGATCTACACGTTCACTACGGCAAGATCGAAGCCATTAAAGGCATCAGCGTTACTGTCAATGAAGGTGAAATTGTCACACTCATTGGTGCAAATGGTGCGGGCAAAACAACGATGCTTAAAACTATTTCTGGGCTGCGACCAGTATCAAGTGGTCAGATTATTTTTAACGGTGAAGACATCTCAAAGATGCCTGCGCACAAGCGAGCCGATCTA
>JBIKPX010000112.1:0-3227 GCA_044357195.1 Candidatus Planktophila sp.
TGATCGAACCTGGTGGAAACTCTTTACGTTCTGCCCAAGCCGCACTCGCTGCTCCTGGCAAGAAAGTTTTAGTGTGGGGAAGCGGAACTATTGGATTGCTTACCGCCCAATTTGCCTTGGCGATGGGCGCAGAAGTCCACATGGTTGGTCGCAATCCCGAAACACTTTCTCTAGCCAAGCAATTGGGTGTGCATTTTTCGACACAAGAGTTTGAAGAAGTAGATGGTGGCTTTGATGCAATTATTGATGCCACAAATAGCGCAGCGATTCCAGCAGAAGCACTTGCTCGCGTAGAACCAGGTGGACGCGTTGTTTACATTGGAGTTTCAGGTGAACCCAGCACACTAGATAGTCGATCACTTGTACTTAAAGATGTCACGGCAGTTGGAATTCTCTCTGCATCGCCTGGTTTAAAAGGAACCATTGATTTTTATTCGCGTGGTGAAATCGACCCACGTCCTATCGTTGCTGCAACTGTTGGTTTATCTAAGAGTTCTGATGTTTTATCAGGTAAGAAAATTGAAGGTGCCGGCATTGGTCCGAAAGTTCATATAGATCCACGAATTATGTAGCCATGAATATTCGAGCGATTTCAGAAGTGGTATCTGATTTGGGCGAAGGCCCAATCTGGAGTCCCCAGACTAATTGCGTAACGTGGACAGACATCACACAAAATATTTTTCACACCGCAGATATAGATACTGGAGCAACACAGAGTTTTAGCGCACCATCAATGGTTGGGGCTATAGCTCACACCCGTGGTGGAGATTATGTAGCAGCAAATCAAGAAGGTTTTGCCTTTGTTGGAATTGATGGAAAATTCTCACAGTTGCACTCTTTTCTTGCAGATGACATGCGTATGAATGATGGAAAAGTTGACCCAGTTGGACGTTTCTGGGCAGGAAGTCTTGCACTTTCATTTGAAGCCGGACGCGGATCTTTATATGTACTAGAAAAAGATGGTTCGTATAGAAGCGTTTTAGATAAGTGCACACTTTCAAATGGAATGGGCTGGAGCCCGGATGCTCATTATTTTTATTACATAGATAGCATTCCAGGAGTACTAAAGAGATTTGATTTTGATTCGGTACATGGTCTCATTAGTAATCCAATAGATTTGATTACATTTGATACGACCAAAGGTATTCCAGATGGAATGTCAGTTAGCTCCGATGGAAAAATTGTTGTTGCTTTATGGGATGGTGGACGTGTCGAAATTTATGAACCTGATGGCACAAAAGCAACAGAGATCGAATTGGGTGTAAGCCGACCAACATCATGCACATTTGGTGGAACAAATGGAGATGTTCTCATTGTTACAAGCGCGAGCCAAGGTATCGATTGCAATAAAGAAGGGCTGGCAGGAAAAATTATTGCTGTTACTGGCACTGGATTAAGTGGACTACCTGCACATCGATATGGTTAAGTTCATGAGGTATTTCAAGAGAGAGTTGAACCGTTGAAAATCGCGCGCATTGGAGCAGTGGGAAAAGAACGTGCTGCCGTGATCTCTGGTGACACCGTAATCTTTGTGGACTCCGTCATCTCTGATTGGTCACGAAACGAATTAGAAAATGGAGCGATTGGCAAAGTAGCTGCTGCCGATTTATCCGCCCTTGCCTCTGAACCACTTGGTAAGAGTCGCATCGGTGCGCCAATCCAAAATCCAACGAAGGTTATATGCGTAGGCCTTAATTATTTGGGGCATATTAAAGAAGCTAACGCAGAGACGCCTAAGGAACCAATTATTTTTATGAAGTCACCAGACAGCGTTGTTGGTCCAAATGATGACATTGTTATTCCGCCTAATAGTGATGCAACAGATTATGAAGTCGAACTCGCAATTGTGATTGGAAAGAAAGCCCTGTATTTGCAATCGCCGGATCAAGCTTCAGAATATATTTTGGGATATTCCATCAGCCAAGATGTCAGCGAACGTCATTGGCAACTAGAGCGTTCTGGGCAATGGGTTAAAGGAAAATCATTCCCAACATTTAATCCAATTGGTCCATGTGTTGTTACCGCAGATGAAATTGATGGATCTAATCTGCGCTTGTGGTGCAGCGTCGATGGCGAGATGCGTCAAGATTCAAATACAAATGATTTACTCTTTGGAATCAACCATATTATTTGGTACATCAGCCAATTCATGGAGCTACATCCTGGTGACATCATTAATTCTGGTACGCCTTTTGGCGTTGGACTTGGCTATAAGCCGCCAAATTATCTGCGTGCAGGAAATGTTCTGCGCACCGGTATCGAAGGAATTGGTGAAATTCAATCCTCACTCGTTGCTTACTCGAAAGGCGGAAAGTAAATGAGTACAGATTTTCAAGGATTTAACGTTGTCATTACAGGTGCAGGTTCAGGCATTGGCTTGGCTGTTGCAAAGAAGTTAAAGGCCCAAGGCGCACATATTTTTGGGTTAGATCTGCAGGCCGGTGAACTAGATGGCGTTGGCACATGGATTGAATGCGACATCGGAAGCGATGAATCAGTGACCAAAGCCTTTGCAATTATCGCAGGCACGGTTTCAAAAATTGATGTACTCATAAATAACGCAGGTATTGGCGCACAAGGTGGGGTAGAAGCTGCAACCACTGAAGAGTGGAACAAAGTTTTGAACATAAATGTGATTGGTACATCGCGAGTCACTGCTGCTGCATTGCCTTTACTTCGAAAGAGCACGGATGCAGCAATCGTTAATACATGTTCGGTTGTTGCAACAGTTGGTCTTCCAAAGCGCGCAATCTATAGCGCAAGCAAAGGAGCGATCTTGTCACTGACCCTTGCAATGGCAGCAGACTTACTTCCCGAAAAAATTAGAGTTAATTGTGTTAATCCTGGAACAGCTGAAACTCCCTGGATAGATCGTTTGTTATCGCAAGCAGCTGATCCTGCAAAAGAACGTGCGGCCCTTGAAGCACGTCAACCCATGGGCAGACTTGTCAGTGCAGATGAAGTAGCCAATGCAATTATTTATTTGGCGCATCCGGGACAGAAATCCACAACTGGAACAGTCTTAGCTGTTGATGGTGGACTACATAGTTTGAATCTACCCAAGTAGGAACATGCGCACACGACAAGAACTATCTGGTGATCAATTAGCAGCCCTTGGCGCGCTAGTTGATGGCCGAATTTCAACAAATGATTCGGTACTAGATTCACACGGCAGAGATGAATCTGCATTTCCGCCTGTTAAACCCTCTGCAGTAATAACTGTGCAC
>JBIKPX010000030.1:0-9810 GCA_044357195.1 Candidatus Planktophila sp.
TGGTGTTGGCTCCTAACAAAACCCTGGCTGCGCAACTAGCAAATGAGTTCAGAGAGCTTTTGCCAAATAACGCAGTTGAGTACTTTGTTTCTTATTACGATTATTACCAGCCAGAAGCCTATGTTCCACAAACAGATACTTTTATTGAAAAAGATTCAAGTGTTAATGATGAAGTTGAGCGCTTGCGACACTCTGCGACGAATTCACTGTTGACTAGACGAGATGTGATTGTGGTGGCAACAGTTTCCTGCATCTACGGACTCGGAACACCTCAAGAGTACGTGGATCGAATGATCAAATTGCGGGTGGGCGATGAGATTGAGCGAAATGTTCTGCTTCGTAGATTCGTAGATGTTCAATACAAGCGCAATGACATGGCATTTGAACGCGGAACATTTCGAGTCCGCGGGGACACCATTGAAATAATTCCTATGTATGAAGAACTCGCTCTTCGCATTGAGATGTTTGGCGATGAAATCGAACGCATAACAACACTTAATCCACTCACAGGTGAAATCGTTCGAGAAGAAGAAGAGATGTATGTCTTTCCTGCAACCCACTACGCCGCTGGCCCAGAGACAATGAAGCGAGCCATGGGTGAGATCACCGATGAATTGCAGATTCAACTTAATTTATTTGAGAAGCAGGGCAAACTACTAGAAGCACAAAGATTAAGAATGCGTACTACCTTCGATCTTGAAATGATGGAGCAGTTAGGTTTTTGTTCTGGAATTGAAAACTATTCTCGCCACCTAGATGGTCGCGATCCAGGGTCAGCGCCAAATTGCCTATTAGATTATTTCCCTGAGGATTTCCTTGTCGTCATCGATGAAAGTCACGTGACTGTTCCGCAAATCGGTGCCATGTTTGAAGGCGATGCTTCGCGAAAGCGCACACTAGTTGAGCATGGATTTCGACTTCCGAGTGCTTTAGATAATCGGCCTCTTAAATGGCCTGAGTTCTTAGATCGCGTAGGACAAAAGGTTTATTTATCTGCAACTCCTGGGCCTTATGAATTAGGTAAGGTGGAAAACGATGTTGTCGAACAAGTTATTCGACCTACTGGGTTAGTGGATCCTCAAATCATTGTTAAGCCCATTAAGGGGCAAATCGATGACTTATTAGCTGAGATAAAAATTCGAACAGAGAAGAATGAACGAGTCCTAGTTACAACTTTGACTAAGAAAATGTCTGAAGATCTCACTGAGTACCTGCAAGAAAAAGGAATCAAGGTGCAGTATCTGCACTCAGAAGTTGATACTTTGCGCAGAGTTGAATTACTCCGTGAACTACGAACCGGTCAGTTTGATGTGTTGATTGGAATTAACCTATTGCGTGAGGGATTAGATTTGCCAGAAGTATCGTTGGTTGCGATCTTAGATGCTGACAAAGAAGGATTTTTACGATCTGCTACTTCGCTCATTCAAACAATTGGTCGTGCAGCTCGAAATGTTTCAGGTGAAGTACATATGTATGCCGATAACATCACTAAATCCATGGCAAAAGCCATTGATGAAACTAATCGTCGCAGAGCAAAGCAAGTTGCTTATAACCTCGAGCGGGGCGTTGACCCTCTACCACTTCGTAAGAAGATCGCAGACATTACTGATCTGATTAATCGTGAAAGCGATGACACTGACGAGCTACTTTCTGCGGGGCGTAAATCTAAATCATCAAGTGCACCGCCAATTGGGTTGCGAAGTAAGAATGCGGGATCTTTGCCGCGCCAAGAGTTAGTTGCGTTGATAGAGTCGCTCACTGATCAGATGAGAAGTGCGGCTGCAGAGTTATCCTTTGAGTTGGCAGCTCGACTGCGCGATGAAATTAGAGATCTTAAAAAGGAACTTAGAGCGATGCAGGAAGCGGGGCACTAATGAGCATCGATAAGTTAATCGTGCGCGGTGCTCGCGAACACAATCTCAAAGATGTTTCTATTGAATTACCTCGCGAATCCTTGATCGTGTTCACTGGATTATCTGGATCAGGTAAATCTAGTTTGGCTTTTGACACAATCTTTGCCGAAGGCCAGCGCCGCTATGTTGAATCTTTATCAGCATATGCACGCCAATTCTTAGGACAGATGGACAAACCCGATGTTGATTTCATCGAAGGTTTATCACCTGCAGTTTCCATTGATCAAAAATCAACGAACCGAAATCCTCGTTCAACTGTTGGAACGATTACCGAAGTTTATGATTACCTGCGCCTTCTCTTTGCGCGAGCAGGGCGTCCTCACTGTCCAAGTTGTGGCAAGGCTGTTACGCGGCAGAGCCCACAACAAATCGTTGACCAAATTCTTACAATGCCACCAACAACTAAGTTTCAAATCTTGGCACCAGTTGTTCGAGCGCGTAAAGGTGAGTTTGTAGATTTATTTGCAGAGCTAATTGCCTCAGGTTATGCCCGCGCGCGCATCGATGGTCAAATAGTTGCTCTCAGTGATGCTCCCAAATTAAAGAAGCAAGAAAAACATACAATTGAAGTAGTTGTCGATCGCTTGAGTGCTAAAGCTGAGTCGAAGTCCCGATTAACCGATTCGATCGAAACAGCGCTGCGATTGGCATCAGGAATTGTTTTGTTGGATTTTGTGGATGCAAAGGGCGCCGATAAAGAGCGCACATTTAGTGAACACCTAGCCTGTCATGACTGCAATTTATCTTTCGAAGAGTTAGAACCACGATCATTTTCCTTCAACTCTCCATTTGGAGCATGCCCAGAGTGCACAGGTATTGGCACAAAACTAGAAGTAGATGAAGAACTAATTATTCCTGATGATTCTATATCTATTTATGATGGAGCAATCGCGCCTTGGTCAGGCGGTCAATCATCCGAATATTTTCTTCGATTGCTTGAAGCGCTATCTGAAGATGTGAAGTTTTCACTAAATACTCCGTGGAAGCGTCTACCTGAAAAAGCTCGCGAAGCAATCATCAATGGGTATGAATACGAAGTACATGTGAAATATAAGAATCGCTATGGTCGAATTCGTAACCACACAAGTGGTTTTGAAGGTGTGGTTCCTTTCATCCATAGACGTCATGGAGAAACCGATAGTGATTACAGCCGCGAAAAGTATGAAGCGTATATGCGACAGATTCCATGTTCTGTATGTAAAGGCGCTCGATTAAAACCTGAAGTACTCGCTGTAACAGTAGGAGATTTATCCATTGCTCAAATATGTGAGCTTTCCATTGCAGATTGCGCAGAGTTCTTAAAAAAGATCTCCCTGAATGCTCGTGAAGCACAAATTGCTGAACGAGTGATGAAGGAAGTTCACGCACGTCTGGGATTCTTACTAGATGTTGGTTTGGATTACCTTTCCTTGGCGCGTCCGGCCGCAACACTTTCAGGTGGTGAAGCTCAGAGAATTCGCTTAGCAACCCAGATAGGTTCTGGATTAGTTGGCGTGCTCTATGTTTTGGATGAACCAAGCATTGGTTTACATCAAAGAGATAACCGTCGACTAATTGACACCCTGACTCGATTGAGAGATTTGGGTAATACGTTAATCGTTGTTGAACACGATGAAGAAACGATCCGTGCCGCAGATTGGATTGTAGATATTGGTCCTGGGGCCGGAGAACATGGCGGAAAAGTTGTTGTATCCGGTGATTATCAATCATTGATTGACTCCAAAGAGTCCATAACAGGTGCGTATTTAAGCGGCCGTAAATCAATTAAAATACCAAACAAACGCAGAGTACTAGATGCAAAGCGAAAGTTGGTGATTAAAGGTGCTAAAGAGAATAATTTAAAGGACATTGACGTTGAAATTCCACTGGGAGTTTTTGTATCTGTTACAGGTGTGAGTGGTTCTGGAAAATCAACACTAGTAAATGATATTTTGTATAGCGTATTGGCCAATAAATTAAATGGCGCCCGAATAGTTCCAGGGCGTCATCGCACTGTTACTGGCGTTGATTTGTTGGATAAAGTTGTACACGTTGATCAATCACCAATTGGTCGTACACCTCGATCTAACCCAGCAACGTATACGGGTGTATTTGATAAAGTTCGAGCACTTTTCGCAGAAACTACAGAAGCTAAAGTTCGTGGATACCAGCAGGGCCGCTTTTCATTTAACGTCAAAGGTGGCCGTTGCGAGAATTGTTCAGGCGATGGAACCATCACCATTGAAATGAACTTCTTGCCAGATGTCTACGTTCCTTGCGAAATCTGCCATGGCGCGCGTTATAACCGCGAAACTTTAGAGGTTCATTACAAAGGCAAAACAATTGCCGATGTTCTAAATATGCCGATTGAGCAAGCCCATACTTTCTTTGAATCCGTGCCAACAATTTCTCGCTTTCTTAAGACCCTGTGTGATGTGGGTCTTGGCTACGTTCGATTGGGCCAATCAGCGCCAACACTTTCTGGCGGAGAAGCCCAACGCGTCAAACTCGCAACAGAGCTGCAGCGTAGATCAACTGGACGCACTATTTACGTACTTGATGAACCAACCACGGGACTTCACTTCGAAGATGTGAATAAGTTATTAGGTGTGCTCAATCGCCTTGTGGAGTCAGGAAATACTGTTGTTGTTATTGAACATAATTTAGATGTTATTAAATCATCTGACTGGGTTATTGATATGGGTCCAGAAGGTGGATTCCGCGGTGGAACAGTTGTTGCAGAGGGAACTCCTGAACAAGTTTCAAAGATCACTGCTAGCTATACAGGACATTTTCTTTCTGAAGTTTTAAAGACAAACCGCAAAGCACCTGCGAAGAAGAAGTAGTTATGGCCGATCCAGCCAGTTATCGTCCAACTGATATCCCAGAAGAACCTGGGGTCTATCGTTTCTATAATAATAGCGAGAAGATTATTTATGTTGGCAAAGCAAAGAATCTCAAGAATCGATTGAGCTCATACTTTCAATCCAATCTTGCTCACAAAACGAATCGAATGGTCCATGAAGCCGTGCGCGTGGACTGGACAGTTGTTAATACAGAATTAGAGGCTCTGGCTTTAGAGTTTTCCTGGATCAAGCAGTATCACCCCACCTATAACGTTCAATTCAAAGATGATAAGTCATACCCTTATTTAGCGATTTCGATGCAAGATGAATTTCCTAGAATATTTGTTACTAGAAAAGAAAAACGTCCTGGACTTAAGTATTTTGGGCCATATACAAATGCGTGGGCTCTGCGTAATACATTCGATATCTTGTTAAAGGTTTTCCCGGTGAGATCGTGCAGTGCTGGCAATTTTGCGCGCGCACAAAAGAGTAAGCGTCAATGTTTATTGGGTGATATAGGTAAGTGTGCGGCCCCGTGTGTTGGGTGGGTAACACCTGAAGAGCACAAAGAAATTGTTTACAAATTAGATGCATTTATGGAAGCTGGAATGCAGGATCTTCTACCAGCGTTGCAATCAGAGATGGAGTCAGCCTCAGAACGTGAAGAGTTCGAACGAGCCGCTCGGATTAGAGATCAAATTGACTCTTTTGAAAAGGCTCAACGCTCGACACAAGGCAACTTATCTGATGAATTAGATGGAGATTTCATTGCTATTCACGAAGAAGGACTTCACGCTGCTGGTTCGATTTTCATGTTACGACGCGGTTCCATCAAAGGATCACGCTCTTGGATTGTTAACCAAGAACATGCACTAGAAGGTGATGATCAGTGGGCATCTCTTTTGTTTTCTATCTATGGCGCAGAGACAACTGAGATCCCGCAATCAATTTATTTGAATTCACAGCCTGCAGACATTGAGTCATTAGAGCAGTGGCTGACATCCCTTGCTCACAGCAAGGTGATTTTGAAGGTTCCACAACGGGGCGAGAAAGTTGAGTTGCTAGAAACCGTCAAGCGAAATGCTCACTACGCACTCGTTCAGTTCATGAGTAAGAGAGCAAGTGATGCTGCAGTATCGGGTAAGGCGCTCTTGGAAATTGAAGAAGAGCTGGGGTTGGCAAAGACACCACTGCGTATTGAGTGTTTTGATATTTCAAACATTTCAGGTACTTCAGTGGTGGCATCCATGGTTGTTTTTGAAGATGGAGTAGCTAAGAAAAGTGAATATCGGAGATTTATTATTGATACCCAAGATGGTTTTGACGATACTCGCGCCATGCATCAAGTAATCACTCGTCGATTAAAGAGATTGCTCAATGATCGAGTTGTAGATAGCGCTGAGATAATTGAGGCTGGAGGAAAGTTAAGTAAGTTCGCATACCCACCTCAATTAATCGTGGTCGATGGTGGTGCGCCACAAGTGAGCGCGGCCCAACGAGCCATGAATGAGTTAGGAATTGCAGATATTGCTTTGTGTGGCCTAGCAAAACGTTTAGAAGAAGTATGGGTGCCGGAGCAGACTGATCCAATTATTTTGCCGCGCACCAGTGAAGGTCTATACCTATTGCAACGAATTCGTGATGAGGCCCATCGATTTGCAATCTCTTTCCATAGATCAAGACGATCAAAAGTTATGCTGGAATCAATTCTTGATGAGATCGAACAATTAGGACCTAGTCGTAGAAATGCGTTACTAGAACGCTTTGGTTCAGTTGCAGCCCTGAAGAAAGCAACACTTGAAGATATAGCTATGACCCCAGGTATCGGAGAGAAGATTGCCGCAATTGTTTATGAGTTCCTATCTACTGCGCACTCCACGAAAATTGATATGGCCACAGGCGTTATTGAAGATGCTTGACAGGTAGGCAAAGATACGAGCATGAGTAAAGAAGTTTTGATTCTGACCGGAATGTCGGGGGCGGGTCGTTCTACCGTGGCTCACGCTCTGGAAGATCTAGGTTGGTATGTCGTTGATAACTTACCGCCAACTCTGCTATCTGATCTGATCAGCCAAGGATTGCAATCTGAAATAAGTGCCTTAGCCGTTGTTGTAGATGTACGCGGTGGAAAATTCTTTGATGAATTAGCCTCTTCCTTAGCGCACCTGAAAGAATCCGGAACTAATTTTCGTGTCGCTTTTCTTGATGCAACGGATCAGGCGTTGGTGCAAAGATTTGAATCAACTCGCAGACCTCATCCACTGCAGGGCTCTGGTCGAATAGTCGATGGCATCGCGGCAGAACGCCAAAAACTCCAAGAACTGTTGGCACAAGCCGATGTTGTAATAGATACATCCAATTTAAATGTTCATCAACTAGAAAAACGAACAGCCGAGATATTTGCTCAAGGCCTTACGCAGTCGGTCAGAGTAAATGTGCTCTCATTTGGTTACAAGTACGGTATTCCAGTTGATGCAGATCTTGTTCTAGATTGCCGCTTCATACCCAATCCACATTGGATCCCAGAGCTGCGACCACTTTCTGGTTTAGATGAAAAGGTAAAGTCAACGGTTTTAGCAAACCCAGGTGTTGGCCAATTCGTCGATACCTATGTCTCACTCATCCAACAGATGTTGCCAGGGTATTTGCGCGAAGGTAAAAAATATCTCACAGTGGCCATTGGTTGCACAGGTGGAAAACACAGAAGCGTTTCGGTAGCACGAGAAATCGCAGACAAATTAGATGGAGATGGTGCGGAACTGACAATTAGTGCGCATGCTTCACATCGCGATGTTGGGCGTGAATGAGTTCGCACGTTAATTCACGCGTGGTGTGTTTGGGTGGGGGACATGGTCTTGCAGCCACACTTGCTGCGGTTCGCAAACTAACATCAGAAATAACAGCAATTGTTACAGTTGCAGATAACGGGGGATCCAGCGGACGTTTGCGTGAAGAGTTTCCTATTTTTCCTCCCGGAGATTTGCGAATGGCGCTAGCGGCATTATGTGCAGATGATGAATGGGGCAGAAGCTGGGCAGATATTTTGCAGTATCGGTTCACAAGCGATGGCGCGCTTGATGGTCACGCTGTTGGAAATCTCTTATTAGCAGCGCTATGGGATCGAGATGTTGATCCAGTTACTGGACTAGATCGTGTTGCTGCGTTATTAAAAGTTGTTGGACGAGTACTGCCAATGGCGGCTGCGCCATTAGATATTGAAGCAATTTTTGATAATGCTGGAGTACTGCAAAAGGTTCAGGGGCAAGTTCAAGTTGCTACTGCGCAGGGAAAATTGAAGTCACTTCAACTAGTTCCTGAAAATCCAACTGCTTTGCCAGTTGCGCTAAAGGCCATTGAGCAAGCCGAATGGATCACAGTTGGTCCAGGTTCTTGGTTTTCAAGCGTTCTCCCACATTTTTTAGTCAAACAACAACTCGAAGCTCTTGCTCGAAGTAGCGCTAAGAAAATAATTATTCTCAATTTAGACTCGCATTCGGATGCACAAGCCGATGAATTCGCGGGAAATACCCCTGTAGAACATCTTGAAATGCTGCGTACATACGCACCCGATATGAAGATTGATCATGTATTAATAGATAAAGCGGAGTTAGAAGATGGACAGAGGCTTCAACGTCTTGTTGAGAGTTTTGGGGGCTCATTGCACGTGGCAGAGTTACGCAAATCACCGGGAAGTCTTCATCATGATGTGAAAAAATTAATTTCTGCTTTGAGCCACATCATGGACAAATCTTTGGTTGGATGAGCCCATGGCAATGACAGCAGCGGTAAAAGATGAACTCAGTCGCTTGGCGATTACAAAGCCATGTTGTCGTAAGGCCGAAGTTTCATCCCTTCTTCGATTTGCTGGGGGATTACACATTGCAGCAGGCAAGATTGTTATTGAAGTTGAGTTAGACACGGCTCAAAGTGCGCGTCGCCTGCGCAAAGATATTTCTGATATTTATGGGCATGAAAGTGATTTAGCAGTTCTATCTTCAAGTGGATTGCGCAAAGGTTCACGCTACGTTGTTCGTGTCATTAATGAAGGCGATGCACTCGCACGCCAGACAGGTTTGGTCGATGCTAATTCACGACCTGTTCGCGGTCTACCGCCACAAGTTGTCTCAGCTGCGATTTGTGATTCAGAAGCAGCGTGGCGAGGAGCGTTCATTGCTCACGGTTCTTTAACAGAGCCTGGTCGTTCATCCTCTCTTGAAATTACATGCCCAGGACCTGAAGCAGCACTTGCATTAGTTGGCGCTGCACGTCGCCTTGGAATAGTTGCCAAAGCGCGAGAGGTTCGCGGGGTTGATCGCGTAGTTATTAGAGATGGCGATGCTATTGGAGTTTTACTTACACGATTAGGTGCTCACGAGAGCGTGCTTGCTTGGGAAGAACGAAGAATGCGCCGTGAAGTTCGCGCAACAGCAAATCGTTTAGCAAATTTTGATGATGCAAATCTGCGTCGTTCGGCGCGCGCTGCTGTTGCAGCATCTGCTCGTGTGTCACGGGCGATGGAAATTCTTGGACCGACTATTCCTGATCATTTAAAGGAAGCAGGGGAGTTGCGCATTAGTCACGGACAAGCGAGTTTGGAAGAATTAGGATCTCTTGCAGTTCCACCAATGACCAAAGATGCAATTGCTGGAAGAATTCGTCGCTTACTTGCAATGGCAGATAAACGAGCGGGCGAATTAGGAATTCCCGATACTGAAGCTGGGTTATCACCAGATTTATTGAACTAAATAGGCATTTAGCACCCTGATCTTTATCTACTTTTAAGTAATAACGCTCTGCTGATAGAGTTATTCCATACCCCAGCGTTGTGGTGCACGAGGGTCATTTTTCAAGGCTCGTATTAAATGGGCCCCCTAACAAGCGAGGAACACAGATGATTAACGTTGGAATTAACGGATTTGGTCGTATTGGTAGAAACTTTTTTCGCGCAAGCCTAAATAATCCAAATATCAATATCGTAGGAATTAATGACCTCACAGATAACGCGACACTGGCACATTTGCTGAAATATGACTCAATCCTGGGTCGCCTTGGTCTAGAAGTTACACACACCG
>JBIKPX010000031.1:0-9732 GCA_044357195.1 Candidatus Planktophila sp.
ATTATTGTTGCAGCCGGCGTTCTCTCTTATGGAATTCATGAGTATCAAGAGTTGGGCTGGCTCCCAGGAGGCGAATCATTTATTTGGGATGTCACAAGTTGGATGGCAAAGGATTCGATCCTGGCCACCGTGCTTGCCGGTTCCATCGGATTTGATACAACGACGTCATGGTTGCAATTCATCGTCGCTGGTGCCTACATTGGAATCATCCTCTGGCTTTATCTAAAGCCGGCTCGAGTCTCAAAGAAGGAACTTCTTTCAGCGTAGTTCTTTTACTTTTGGCTACTGACGAGTAACCTATGAGCACCTCATACAGGAGCCATAGAAAGAAGCCTTAAATGTCACGTTCAGTGGTTTTAGTCGATGCCGTTCGTACTCCTTTTGGAAAAGCGGGCAGTTTGTATGCCGGCACGCGCGCCGATGATTTGATTGTTCGTGCGATGCGGGGACTTCTAGAACGTAATCCAAAAATTGCGCCCACAGATATTGATGACGTAGCAATTGCAGCTGCAACCCAAAGTGGCGATCAAGGAATGAACATTGGTCGAAGTGCGACTCTTCTGGCTGGATTACCAAATTCAGTTCCTGGTTATTCCATTGATCGTTGGTGCGCGGGAGCGCTCACTGCAATGACAACTATTGCTGGCTCGATTGCAATGGGAGCCTATGACGTCGGAATCGCTGGCGGTGTTGAGCACATGGGAAATCACCCGATGGGCGAAGGTATGGATCCAAATCCACGTTATCTTGCCGAAAAAATTGTTGAACAAGATGCACTTGCAATGGGAAATACAGCAGAGCGTTTACACGATCGCTTTCCTGCAATTACTAAAGAGCGTGCAGATAGATACGCACTCGGTTCTCAAGAAAAAACTGCAAAGGCGTATGCCGCAGGAAAAATACAAAAAGATTTAATTCCAACTGCCACACGAAATCCTGAGCTCGGTTGGTCAATTGCAACAGTTGATGAACCACCTCGTCCGGGCACAACTATGGAAGCACTTGCAGCGCTTAAGACACCATTTCGTCCTGCAGGTCGAGTAACTGCTGGAAATGCTGCTGGACTAAATGATGGCGCAACAGTTTCATTATTGGCCAGTGAAGATTTTGCAAAAGAAAAAGGACTTTCAATTAAAGCTCGCTTAGTAACTTTTGCCTTTGCTGGTGTAGAACCAGAAGTAATGGGTTACGGACCAGTTCCTGCAACTGAGAAAGCACTTAAGAAAGCTGGCTTAACAATTGCCGATATTGGTCTTTTTGAAATTAACGAAGCATTCGCAGTTCAAGTTCTAGCTTTTCTTGATCACTTTGGAATTGCAGATGATGATCCTCGCGTTAACCCAGTTGGTGGCGCAATCGCAGTTGGCCATCCACTTGCATCCTCTGGTGTTCGTCTAGCTCTTAATTTAGCTCGCGGTTTTGAAGAGCATCCTGAGGTGCGTTATGGCATAACAACGATGTGTATCGGCCTTGGTATGGGCGGAACAATTATTTGGGAAAACCCACACTTTACGAAGGGTGCAAAGTAATGAGCACATCTGCAGATCTCACACTTCCAGAAGGTGCTCCTGAAGAAGTTATTACTCAGGCACTCCTTCGCCCCATTGATTTAACTCCATTTGGATTTAAAGGCACTTTGGCGCTGATCACTTTAGATAACGGATTAGATCACACGCGTCCAAACACATTTGGAGCGCAATCACTTGCTGCCCTAAGCGATGCGATAACAGCCGCAATCGCAACCGCACCTGCTGCCATCGCAATTACTGGTAAGCCATTTATATTTGCAGCTGGCGCAGATCTATCGGCACTCGCATTTCTTTCCAAGCGTGAACAATCTCTTGCTATTGGAAAATTAGGCCACGATGTCTTTCGTCGTTTAGGCGAAATTGATATTCCAACCTTTTCATTTATTAATGGTTTAGCACTCGGTGGTGGATTAGAAGTTGGGCTTCATTGCAACTACAGAACACTCTCCTCCACTGCCTTTACAGGTTTGCCAGAAGTTTTCCTTGGACTAGTTCCTGGATGGGGTGGGGCAACACTTCTTCCACAGTTAATTGGTCCAGAAAAGGCTGTTCAAGTAATCATGCTCAATGCTCTTAATAACAACACAATGATGAAAGCAAAAGATGCACTCTCATTAGGTGTTGTTGATGCAGTCTATGAACCAGCAGACTTCCTTGAAAAATCAGTCGCCTTTGCCGCATCCGTTTTAAGTGGCGCTACAAAAATAGAACGAAAAGATTTCAGCAATGATCCTGCATGGGATAGCGCACTGGCTACCGGTCGGGCAGCTGCTCTTAAAAAATATGGTGGTGCAGAAATTGCAGCGCCTACTCGAGCACTAAAACTTATCGCAGAGTCTAAAACTGCAACACGTTCAAGTGGATTTGATGCCGAAGATCAGGCACTTGCTGATTTGACCATGGCAGATCCATTGCGTGCATCTTTATATGCATTTAACTTAATTCAAAAGAAGCGCAAGAAAGTAGAAGGTGCGCCAAAGCCCGCACTTGGCCGCAAAGTCACAAAGGTGGGCGTTGTTGGCGCAGGGTTGATGGCTTCACAACTTGCGCTCCTATTTGTTCGAAATCTGAAATGCCCAGTTGTTATGACAGATATTGATCAAGCTCGCGCCGATAAAGGAGTCGCCTGGGTTCGCGCAGAGTTGGCAAAACTCGTTGAGAAACGTCGCATGTCCCAAGAGAGCGCCGATCGTTTATCGGCACTTGTCTCTGGCTCGGCTGATCAAAGCGTATTTGCAGGGTGTGATTTCGTTATTGAAGCAATCTTTGAAGAACTCTCACTTAAGCAAGAACTATTTAAGAAACTAGAAAACATAGTTTCACCTGAGTGTGTTTTGGCTACCAATACTTCATCACTTTCTGTTCAAGCCATGAGCGAAGGTCTTACGAATCCCGAACGAGTCGTTGGTTTTCACTTCTTTAATCCAGTTGCCATCATGCCGCTGCTAGAAGTTGCTCGCACAGAACATACAGATGATGCAACTACGGCAACTGCAGTGAATGTTGGTAAAGAGTTAAAGAAAACAATGGTGATCACAAAAGATGCTCCAGGATTTGTGGTCAATCGCTTGCTCACACGTTTCATGGGCGAAATCACTGATGCAATGGATGAAGGCACTCCCCCAGAAATTGCAGATAATGCCATGCGATCAATTGGTTTTCCTATGTCTCCATTTGAATTACTCGGTCTTGTTGGCCCAGGCGTGGCATTACACGTCTCAGAGACTTTAAATAAGAATCTCGGACCACGTTACAAAATTTCACCAACTATGCAAGCAATGGTCAAGGGCGGGATCCGTACTTTCTATGTTAAAGATGACAAGGGCGCCTTTGTTGCAAATCCAGAAGCAGTTGCACTTATTGTCTCTGGAAATAAAGCATCGACTGGCGAAGAAGTTCGCTCTCGTGCACTGACAGCACTTGCAGAGGAGGCCCGCATGATGCTCGATGAAGGTGTCGTGGCGACTGCTGCAGAGATTGATTTGTGCATGCTACTTGGCGCCGGTTGGCCGATGCATCTTGGCGGAATATTGCCGTACTTAGATCGCGAAGGAATTAGCGAAGCTGTGTGCGCGAAGCGTTTTCATCAGCCGGGAATTGCATCTCTTCCTTAAGGCAACTGCTCCACTCCACGATTGAACGCGTAATATTTTGCACTGTTATTCCAAGATCTTGTAATACTTCATCACGCTTGGAGTGTTCCAAGAATTCAAGTGGAACTCCAATTGAATGAATTGGAACTTGCAAATTTGCATCTCTAAACATTTCTGAAACCGTGCTTGCGATTCCACCATGTCTTATTCCGTCTTCAAGCACAACAACACTCTTATAGCGCTGTGCCATTGTTATCAGTGATTGCGGCAATGGCTTTACCCATCGTGGATCAATAACAGTTACTCCAACACCTTCGCGATAAGCCTGTGAAGCTGCCTCTACTGAGATATTTGCCATCGCACCGATACTGATGAGAAGAACATCTGCGCTTTCGCCACGATATAAAACATCGATACCGTCGCGACGTTCGAAAGCAGGAATGTCGGCTATGACAGCGCCTTTAGGAAAACGAAGAAGAGTTGGCGCATCGTTTACATCTACTGCTTCGCGCAACGTCTCTTTTACACGCGCGCCATCTCGAGGGGCGGCAACTCGCAATGTTGGAACAATGCCAGTTAAAGCCAGATCCCAAATTCCATTATGCGAAGGTCCATCATCTCCCGTTACCCCTGCGCGATCTAAAATGAAAGTAACGCCAGCTTTATGTAGTGCAACATCTAATAGCATCTGATCAAATGCTCGGTTGAGAAAAGTTGCATAGACAGCAACAACTGGATGCAATCCAGCAAAAGCTAATCCTGCAGCGCTTGTAACAGCGTGTTGCTCGGCAATTCCAACGTCAATTGTGCGCTCCGGAAACTCTTTTTGAAACTTATCTAAGCCAGTTGGGCCAAGCATCGCAGCAGTTATTGCAACGATTTCTTTTCGCTCTCGGCCAATTTCAACTAATTCATTTGAGAAAATACTTGTCCACGAAGCAGAACTCTTCTTTACTGGCAAACCAGTTTCTGCGTCCACAATTCCAACAGCGTGAAACTTCTCTGCCTCATCTTCAACAGCAGGTGCATATCCGCGACCCTTTTCAGTAATTGCATGGACCAATATTGGTCCACCAAATTCTTTGGCCTTTACTAGAGCTTTCTCCATTGCTTCAATGTCATGGCCATCAAATGGTCCTAAGTATTTCAATCCTAAATCTTCAAACATTCCTTGTGGCGCAACAATGTCTTTAATGCCTTTTTTCATTCCGTGCAAAGTGTCATAAATCGGTCCACCAACAACGGGTGTGCGAGCCAGAACTTCCTTGCCCCAATCTAAGAATTTTTCATATCCGCGAGTTGCACGCAAAGTAGAGAGGTAAGTCGCTAATCCGCCAATAGTCGGTGAATATGATCGCTCATTGTCATTAACGACAATTACTAGTTTCTGAGTTTTCGATGCTGCAATATTGTTAAGAGCTTCCCACGACATTCCTCCAGTGAGCGCTCCATCGCCAACAACGACTACAACGCAGCGATCGGTTTGGCCACTCAGGCTAAATCCACGGGAGATTCCATCGCCCCAAGAAAGTGCTGTTGATGCATGGGAATTTTCAATAACGTCATGAACACTTTCAGATCTATTTGGATAACCAGCTAAACCACCACGTTGTCGAAGTAAATCAAAACCTTCGCTGCGACCGGTCAGAATTTTGTGCACATAGCTTTGGTGACCTGTGTCGAAAAGAATCACATCTTTTGGGGATTCAAAGATTCTATGAATCGCAATCGTTAATTCAACGACACCTAAATTCGGGCCAAGGTGTCCACCAGTTTTAGTTACTTTTTCGATTAAAAAAGAACGGATCTCGGAGGCAAGAGTATTTAGCTCACCTAGGTTAAGGCGCTCTAAGTCCTTAGGCGAATTGATATCAGAGATCACATCGCCATTCTAGAACGCTAGGACGGAATTAGCACACTATGCAAGAAGTGAACGTAATACGTACTGCATGATTCCGCCGTGACGGTAGTAATCGGCCTCTCCTGGTGTATCAATTCGAAGGCGAGCACTAAATGTTTTATCCCCTGCCTTAACAGTAATTTGCTTAGGGGTGATTCCGGAATTAAGTTCAGTGATCCCTGTTAGTTCAAATACTTCATCACCACGTAGACCAAGTGAAGCCGCATTTTGACCATCAATAAATTGCAAAGGTAGAACTCCCATGCCGATGAGGTTAGAGCGATGAATTCGTTCAAAGCTTTCTGCAATGACAGCTCGTACACCAAGTAAGGCTGTGCCCTTTGCAGCCCAATCTCGCGAGGATCCTGATCCATATTCTTTTCCAGCAAGAATTACTAGTGGTGTGCCCGCGTTCTGATAATCAATCGACGCATCATAAATAGTTGCTTGCTCACCATTTTTTAAGAAGTTGCGAGTGAAACCACCCTCGACTCCATCTAGTAATAGGTTTCTTAAACGAATGTTTGCAAAAGTTCCACGAATCATTACTTCATGATTTCCACGACGAGATCCGTAAGAGTTGAAGTCTTTACGATCAACTCCATGTGCTTCAAGATACTTTCCTGCAGGTGAATCGCCCCTGATATTTCCTGCCGGTGAAATGTGATCAGTAGTAACTGAATCCCCCAGAATGGCCAAGACACGAGCGCCAGAAATATTTGTTACTGGGGTTGGTTGTGGTGGCATTGAATCAAAATAAGGTGGCTTTCGCACATAGGTTGACTTTGGATCCCACTCAAATGTTTTTCCTGTTGGAGTATCGAGTGACTTCCAGCGATGGTCACCTTCAAAAACACTTGCGTAATCTTTAGTAAACATTTCAGAAGATATAGAAGAATCAATCACGCTTTGAATCTCTTCTGGAGATGGCCAAATGTCAGCCAAGTAGACAGGTTTGCCATCTGTGTCATTGCCCAAAGAATCCTTAATGAAATCGTGATCCATTGTTCCGGCAATTGCATAGGCCACAACCAATGGCGGAGAAGCAAGGTAATTCATCTTTACATCAGGGCTGATGCGACCCTCAAAGTTTCTATTACCGGAAAGAACTGCGCTGACCGCTAAGTCATGTTCATTGACAGCTTTGCTAATTTCAATCGGAAGTGGTCCTGAATTTCCAATACATGTCACACAGCCATAGCCAACAAGATTGAAGCCAAGTTTTTCCATGTAAGGAGTCAAGCCTGCACGATCGTAATAATCAGTGACCACCTTTGATCCAGGCGCCAAAGTTGTCTTCACCCACGGCTTTGATGAGAGTCCCTTTTCTACCGCTTTCTTTGCAAGCAAAGCGGCGCCAATCATTACTGAAGGATTTGAGGTATTTGTGCACGATGTAATCGATGCAATGACAACGTCACCATTTTTAATCGTGGTGCTTTTTTCTTTAACCTTAATATCGATTGGGTTCTTGTTAGTTTTATCTCCGAAATACGTAGGCAATATTTTTTCAAAAGCACTCTTGGAGTCGCTCAGTGAAATTCGATCCTGCGGACGCTTTGGTCCAGCAATTGAAGGAACCACCGTTGTTAGATCAAGTTCGATATTTTCTGAGAATCGAGGTGAAACTTCTGGGTTGTGCCACAAACCTTGAAGTTTGGCGTAACGCTCAACTAGTTCCACTTGCTCAGAAGTGCGCCCTGTCAATCGTAGGTAACGTAAAGTTTCTTCATCAATTGGGAAAATCGCACATGTTGATCCGTACTCAGGACTCATGTTTCCAATTGTTGTGCGATTCGCCATTGGAACCGAAAGAACTCCTGGTCCATAGAATTCAACAAATTTTCCAACAACGCCATGCTTGCGAAGAATTTCGGTAATCGTCAGGGCTAGATCTGTAGCCGTTGTTCCAAGTGGCAATGCTCCCCTGAGTTTGAAACCAACTACACGAGGAATAAGCATCGATACAGGCTGGCCTAGCAGCGCTGCTTCAGCTTCGATGCCACCGACTCCCCAACCAAGGACACCCAGTCCATTGACCATCGTTGTGTGTGAATCAGTTCCAACAACAGTATCCGGATAAGCGCGCAAGACGCCATTGACGTTTCTAGTCATGACAACTCGAGCGAGGTATTCAATATTTACTTGGTGAACAATTCCAGTCCCAGGCGGAACAACTTTAAATTCATCAAATGCGCTTTGGCCCCAACGCAAGAATCTATAGCGTTCGCGATTTCGCTCATATTCAATATCTGTATTTTTCTCAAAAGCATCTTTGGTTCCGAACACATCTGCAATTACGGAGTGGTCAATAACTAATTCTGCGGGTGCAAGTGGATTAACTTTGGATGCATCTCCACCGAGTGAAACAATTGCTTCACGCATGGTGGCAAGATCTACGATGCAAGGCACACCGGTGAAATCTTGCATCACCACACGAGCTGGAGTGAATTGAATTTCTGTGTCAGGTTCACTCGCTGGGTCCCACTGCGCTAATGCTTTGATGTGGGCTGCCGTAATATTCGCGCCATCTTCGGTTCGCAATAGATTTTCAAGAAGTATTTTTAAACTAAATGGAAGTGAGCTAGCACCGTCGATTTTAGAAATATCAAATATTTCGTAGTTTTTTCCAGAAACTTTTAATGTGCTCTTAGCATCAAAGGAATTTGTACTCACGGGTGCTCCTTCCTAAAACTATCTTGACGTCAAGATACCTTACTTGGGGTAAACAATGCAACAGATTCGATGTGGTGAGTCATGGGAAATAAGTCGAAAGCACGGATTTTTGTTAGTGAATAACCACTTTCGGCTAGATAAACAGTGTCCCTGGCCAGAGCTGCTGGATCACAAGCGACGTAGATAATCACTCGCGCGCCAATACGAGATAGCTGCTGCACAACTTCTTTTCCAGCGCCTTCGCGGGGTGGATCCAAAATAACGACATCAGCGCTTTGAATGCGCGTGATTATTTTGGCAACATTTCCTGTTGAAATTTCTACGTTCGCCAGCCCAGCAAAATTGTTTTTAGCATCTGATGTGGCATCTTTGCTGCCTTCAACTAAGTGAATAGAACCATCGCTACCTACTGCCTCCAAAGAAGAAGCAGTAAAGAGGCCGACGCCACCGTATAAATCTAGAACGTGGTCTCCATTTTTAATCTCTGCAAAGTTGCTTACAACTTCTGTTAATACTCCTGGACCTCGCTTATGTCCCTGCCAGAAAGATCTTTGACTTACTTCAAGCAATTGATTGCCAACTTTTTCATGCAGCACAGCAGGTCCACTATTTTGTCTAAACTTACCGTCACCACTCTTTGGTGCCTCTGCAACCATTCGCTCGCCTTCAGAAGAGTATGCAATCTCAATACGAACATCTGGTGAAAGTTTTTGCTTGGACATCTCTTTGATGCCGATCTCAGGCACGGCTATGAGGCACTCATCTACTGCAATTACTCGATGGCTTCTCGAAGAATAAAATCCTATGGCTCCATTGTGATCTGTTGTAGCAGTTATCCGTGTTCGCCAATGTAGGGGTTGATCTACTTCTTCGACTTCAACGCTCATTGGAATTTTTGCAATTCGCGCAAATTGTTCAGTAATAACTTCTGACTTTAATACCCGTTGTCGGGATGCGGAGATATGTTGAAAATCGCATCCTCCGCAGCCATCACGATGCGCAAATTTACACGGGGCCACAACGCGATCTGGGCTAGGTGTAATGACATCAACAACATCTGCGCGGATAAAGTTCGAACTTGTACTTGTAATTTCAATCTCAACTTTTTCTCCAGGGATTGCGTGACGCACAAAAATCACAGCCTTCTTGCCCGATTGACTTTCGTGGCGCGCGATGAAGTGTCCCCCGTGAGCAATTTTTTCAATCTCCACTGTGAGGCGTTGGCCTACCTGCAGGCTTATTTGTGCCTTTGATTCCATGTATCTAAGAGTAAGGGTGTAAGTTGTACTACGTGCACGTGGTCATTATGGGTTGCGGTCGAGTTGGATCTTCCCTCGCAATTGAATTGGAATCGGCTGGTCACTCAGTTTCTGTTATTGATCAGGCTCGCGAATCATTTCGCCGTTTAGGACCTAACTTCAAAGGCCACACAGTTACAGGTATGGGTTTTGACCGAGACACACTTTTAGAAGCTGGCATTGAAAAAGCAGATGCATTTGCTGCGGTCAGCAACGGAGATAATTCGAATATTCTT
>JBIKPX010000114.1:0-3123 GCA_044357195.1 Candidatus Planktophila sp.
CAAAATCTGATTCGTTAAGTGATGCCAGCGCCGCCGCAGTTGTTCCATTAGGGCTAGTCACGTTTTCACGAAGAGTTGTTGCGCTCTTTCCAGATTGATCTAACAAAGTTGCAGCGCCCAGCATTGTTTGCGCAGTCAACGTTGTTGCTACCTCTTTTGATAATCCCAGTGCCATAGCGCCTTGGATCATGTGTTCGGCGAATGCAAAGAAGTAGGCAGGACCTGAGCCACTGGTTGCAGTTATTGCATCTTGTAAATCTTCAGGAACTTCAACAACTTTTCCAGTTGCACCTAGGAATGCGCTGACAAATGCGGCTTGTGAATCACTCACGCCAGCACCACGAGACATACCTGCCATGCCAACGCCAACTAATGAAGGTGTATTTGGCATCACTCGAATAACAGGGTTATTTGCACCTAGGTGCGATGCGATAAATGCAGTGCTCTTGCCTGCTGCAAATGTAATAACGAGTGCACCAGCCTTGATTGAGCCTTTGATCTCATCTAATACTGCAGCCATATCTTGTGGCTTAACAACTAAGAGCAAGACATCGCTGCCGCTGACATTGGTTGCAAGGTCGCAGACACAGATTCCGTAGCCTGCAATGAGCTCTTGTGCTCTGTCTTCACGCTTTTCACTGACACATATTGATGAGGCTTTGATTCCATATTTAATGAGGGCTGCAATAAGTGCTTCGCCCATAACACCGGCACCGATAACACCAACTTGTGAAGGTTGTAGTGGCTTTGTTTCGGTACTCATGTTGCTAAGGATACCTGTACGCTCTGCAACTATGTCTGAAATAAAGCCTGGGTTCGCACGTGATTGGGTTGAATTTACTGACCCTAATGACGCAGAAGAAATCTTTAAGTGCGACCTCACATGGTTGACCTCTAACTGGACCTGTATTTATGGCGATGGTTGCAAAGGTGTATTTAAAGATCGTCCAAATGATGGCTGCTGCACTGAAGGCGCAATGTACTCAGATGAAGAAGATGAAGCGCGTACTTTAAAAGCTGCTGAAATGCTGACACCAGAAATGTGGCAATTCTTTGATGAAGCACAGCCAAAAAAATCTGGTGGCAAATTAAGAATTTCAGAAAAAGATGAAGACAAAGAACGTAAGACTCGTACCGTCGATGGCGCATGTATCTTTTTAAATCGCAAGGGTCATGAAGCAGATGGCTTCACCGGTTCATTTGGTTGCGTACTTCACCACTTGGCAGAAAAAGAAAAAATTCACTTTGTTGATACAAAACCTGATGTATGTTGGCAATTACCTCTTCGTCGTTCATTCGAAACTCGTGAACTTGGCGAGCGCGAAATTTCCGTAACTGTTATCGGAGAATACGAACGTCTTGCATGGGGCGATGGTGGAGAAGATTTCGATTGGTATTGCACAAGCAACACTGAAGCTCACGTTGGAAAAGAACCGGTATATGTTTCAAACAAAACCGAGTTGCAGGCGCTCATGGGTAAAGAAGCCTATGCAGTGCTCGCCAAACTATGCGATCAGCGCATAGCCGGCATCAAAGATGCACAAAAGCGTTCACTTCCACTCTTTGTTATTCAACACCCAGCCACAATTGCGGCAGGCAAATAGTCAGTACTTGCCTCTAGGCTAAGCGCCATGGCAAAGGTTGAGAAGGATCCGTTTCGCTGCACCGAATGTGGGTGGAGTGCGAATAAATGGGTTGGCCGTTGCGGTGAATGTCAGGCATGGGGAACTGTCGAAGAAATAAATGCACCAAAGCGTTTATCACTTGTTCCTGGCGCCGTTACACATAAAGCAACACCAATAGGCGATGTAGATCTCTCGGCTGCAAGTGCCAAACCAACTGGAGTCAGCGAATTAGATCGCGTACTCGGTGGTGGACTTGTGCCAGGTGCTGCAATTTTATTAGCGGGTGAACCAGGTGTTGGTAAGTCAACGCTTCTTCTCTCCGTTGCCGCACAAACTGCAAAGGTTGGAATTCGCGCCCTATATATAAGCGGTGAAGAGTCAGCTTCTCAAGTTCGACTTCGCGCAGAACGCATTAACGCAATTGATCCCGAATTATTCTTAGCCTCTGAAACAGATCTCAGCGCTGTTATCTCACACATCGACATTGTTAAGCCTCAACTCTTAATCATCGACAGTATTCAAACAATTGGTTCGGCCGCAGCCGATGGCGCACCAGGCGGTGTCACACAAGTTCGCGAAGTCGCTGGCGCACTTATCCGTATCTGTAAAGATCGCGACATCACTTTGCTCTTAGTGGGTCACGTGACAAAAGATGGCTCAATTGCTGGCCCTCGCATGCTCGAGCACATTGTCGATGTTGTTTTGCAATTCGAAGGCGAGCGTCACTCACGTCTGCGTTTAATCCGTGCAATTAAAAATAGATTTGGTGCAAGCGATGAAGTTGGTTGCTTTGACCTAAGTGACACCGGAATCGAAAGCGTTATAGATCCAACTGGTCTATTTACTTCTCGCCACAGCGAACCCGTGCCTGGCACATGCGTAACGGTCACACTCGAAGGACGCAGACCATTGCTGGCAGAGATTCAAGCGCTAGTCAGCGCAGGACGAGAAAATGATTTCGGAAATGCACGCCGCGTCACAAGTGGTTTGGACTCAGCCCGCACATCAATGACACTTGCTGTGCTTGAACTACGCGCGCATGTAAAAGTCGGTGGCCGCGATGTCTATGCCGCAACAGTTGGTGGCATGAAAATGTCTGAACCAGCAGCAGATCTTGCACTTGCACTCTCTGTGGCATCCGCTGCAAAAGGCTTAGCGCTACCGGCTGACCTTGTTGCAATTGGTGAAGTTGGTTTAGCTGGTGAAATTAGAAAAGTTAGCGGTGTAGAACGCAGACTTGCAGAAGCTTTCCGCCTCGGATTTAAACGTGCACTTGTACCTGCAGGCTCTGATGTAAAGATTGCTGGAATGGAAATCGTAGAAGTATCTCGACTTGATCAAGCGCTGACTAGGGTAAAAATTAACGGCGAATGAGCCATCTAGAAAAAGAGATCACTAGTTGGTTTAAAAAGAACAAACGTGATCTACCGTGGCGAAATACAACCGCCTGGGGTGTTTTAGTTTCAGAAATAATGTTGCAGCAAACTCCAGTTGCTCG
>JBIKPX010000115.1:0-3108 GCA_044357195.1 Candidatus Planktophila sp.
CACTTGACTCCATTTCACGGCGTTGCACACGTTGGCTATATCCCTAGCGGAAAGATAACTGGGCTATCAAAAGTTGCACGCCTTGTTGATTTGTTTGCTCGCCGTCCACAAGTGCAGGAGCGCCTGACATCTCAGATCGCCGATGCAATGGTTGAGATCTTGGATGCAGCTGGTGTGATTGTGATCATTGATTGTGAACACTTATGTATGTCTATGCGTGGAGTTAGAAAATCAGAAGCACGCACAGTCACAAGTGCTGTGCGCGGAATCTTGCGTGATGCTGCAACTCGCGCCGAAGCAATTAGCTTAATTACAAATCGGTAAATCCCATGTTGGTCATGGGGATTCTAAATCTCACTCCTGATTCATTTGCAGATGGTGGACGCCATAACTCTTTTGAAGCAGGTGTTGCGCGCGGTCTAGAAATGATTGCAGAGGGCGTGGACATCATCGATATTGGCGGAGAATCAACTAGACCAGGCGCCGAACGCATCAGTGCAGAAGAAGAACAATCACGAGTACTGCCAGTTATTGCAGAGCTTTCAAAAAATGGTGTGAAAATTAGTATCGACACAATGCGCGCAGATACTGCAGAAAAGGCAGTGCAACTGGGTGCTTCAATCATTAATGATGTCAGCGGTGGTCTTTCAGATCCTGCAATGTTTGCAACAGTTAAAAAACTTGGAGTTCCATACATATTGATGCATTGGCGCGGAGAGTCTAAGGATATGAATTCGCGAGCGATTTATACCGACGTTGTCACTGATGTGATTTCAGAGTTGAATTCTCAGATAGATGCCGCACTCGATGCTGGTATCGATAAGTCTCAAATCATTATCGATCCGGGTTTGGGATTTGCAAAAGATGCCGAACATAATTGGCAGATACTTCGAAACCTTAAAGTTTTCACTTCTATGGGTTATCCGGTATTAATTGGCGCATCCCGCAAACGCTTTCTTGGTGGGGATAATCCTGATGAACGCGAAGCAGCAACGATTGAATTAACAAAAACTCTTGTGCAACAAGGTATTTGGGGCGTTAGAGTTCATAGCGTGAAACCACACGTTGATGTCATTGCAGGTGCCAAGTGAATGATCTGATCACAATCACTGGCATCAAAGCTTTTGGCTATCACGGAGTTTTCGAACATGAAGCAGCCAATGGACAAGATTTCTTTGTTGATGTCGAATTACGAGTTAATTTAGATAAGGCCAGCGAAAGTGATGAACTCAAAGACACTGTTGATTACGGCGCAATAACCGATTCAGTAGTTTCAGAAATCACAGGTGAACGTGTTCAATTAATCGAACGCCTTGCAGGCCGCATAGCCGAAAGAGTTTTGTCTGAAGATGCGCGGATCAAAAGCGTTGCAATTACGGTTCACAAACCAAATGCACCGGTGAGTGCGCCAGTTCAAGATATTAGCGTCAGGATTGATCGCACGCGATGAAAGCAGTTGTTGCACTCGGTGCCAACCTAGAAGAACCACGCAAAGCAATTGAATTAGCCATCGAATTACTGAAGCAATCAACTGATGTCACCGCTGTTTCTTCCCTCTATGAAACAAAGCCTGTTGGTGGCCCAGAGCAAGGAAATTACATCAACGCAGTTGTGACTCTCGAAAGTGATTTACCTGCCGCCGATTTACTTTCGCTTTTGCACGGAATTGAAAAGAGTATGGGCCGTGTTCGAGAAGTTCACTGGGGTCCACGCGTAATTGATTTAGATTTAATTTCATATGGGAGCTTGCTTTCAAAAAGTGAAGAATTAACGCTGCCGCATCCACGTGCACACCAGCGGCGCTTTGTTTTAGAACCGTGGCATGAAATAGAGCCTGATGCGATCTTGCTTACGCACGGGCGAATTGACCAACTTTTGGAGCAATTGCCACCATCGCTTTAGAATTAACCCATCATCGCCCGGTACCTGAAAGGACTGGAGCCACAAGATGAAGATCGCAGTAAACGCTAAAGAGTTATCTGTCGATGGCGCCTGCGCATTTGTTCCAACAATGGGCGCGCTACATGCGGGCCATGCATCTTTAATTAAAAAGGCTCGCGAATATAGCCAGAGCGTTGTTGTCAGTATCTTTATTAATCCACTTCAATTTGAGAACAAAGATGATTTAGCAAAATACCCACGCACGCCAGAGTTTGATATTGAACTTGCAGCAAGTGTGGGTGCAACACATTTATGGCTTCCACATGTTGATGAAATTTATCCAGGAGAAGTTACAAAGTTATCAGCTGGTCCACTCGGAGATATTTACGAAGGAGTTAAACGTCCGGCTCACTTTGATGGCGTGCTCACAGTTGTCAATCGACTATTTGAATTAGTTAAACCAACGTGGGCAGTCTTTGGTGAAAAGGATTTTCAGCAACTCACACTCATTAAATCTATGAAATCAGATGTGCAAATAATTGGTGCGCCAACGGTGCGAGATGCTGATGGCTTGGCTCTTTCTTCTCGTAATGTGCGAGTATCAGATAGAAGTGCGGCGTTAGTAATTTATCGCGCACTCAAGGCTGCAGCTAATGAAAAAAGTATTGATGGCGCACGCAGTGTTATGGCAGAAGTTTTAGGTAGTGAGCAATCCTTTACTCTGGATTACGCCGAAATCATTAATGAAAAAAACTTTGAAAAGGCCCAGCAGAGTGATACAAATAAGCGTGCAATTATCGCCGGTTGGGTAAATGGCATCCGTTTGATTGACAATATGCCAATGAACGGCGGCGCCCAATGAAGTTACTAGCTCCTAATCCAGGGTGGACTTCGCGCGCCGATGTCATTGTTGTTGGATCTGGAATTGCAGGTTTAACAACTGCGCTGCAGGTTCGAACATTTGGTTTATCTGTATTGCTCGTAACAAAAGCGCGTGTAGATGAAGGATCAACTAAGTGGGCACAAGGTGGCATTGCAGCAGCACTTGGGCCCGGTGATTCACCTGCACAACATGAAAAAGACACACTCGATGCAGGCGCAGGACTATGTGATGTTGCAGCAGTAAAAGTATTAGTAAGTGAAGGACCAGATGCGGTGCGCAGATTAATTGAACGCGGTGCATCTTTTGACTTAGAAGAAAGTGGCGAAATCGCACTGACTCGAGAA
>JBIKPX010000032.1:0-9500 GCA_044357195.1 Candidatus Planktophila sp.
CGGTGTTGTCTCTGCACTTTCTCGCGGATTCCTCAATCGAATTAGCATCTTTGTTGGTTTAATCATTGGTTACGTAGTTGCCATGATCATGGGCGATGTCAATACCGATGGAATCAGCGCTGCGTCCTGGGTTGCTTTACCATCATTTACATCACCAACATTTGATGCAAAAGCAATCGTTCTCTTCTTGCCAGTTGTTTTGGTATTGATTGCCGAAAACGTTGGACATGTTAAGGCCGTATCTGCGATGACAGGTAAGAACCTTGATGATCAAATGGGTAACGCCCTGATGGCAGATGGACTTGCAACAACTCTTGCTGGTGCAGGTGGTGGTTCAGGTACAACTACATATGCTGAAAATATCGGCGTTATGGCTGCTACTCGCGTCTATTCAACTGCTGCTTATTGGATCGCAGGAGTTGGAGCGGTGCTTCTATCGCTCTCACCAAAATTCGGTGCAGTACTGAGTGCAACGCCAGTTGGCGCACTTGGTGGCGTGGGAGTTGCTCTCTTCGGAATGATCGGTGTTCTGGGCGCTCGTATCTGGATTGATAGTCGAGTCGATTTCTCAAACTCAACTAATCTTCTCATCGCAGGTTCTGCTCTAATCATCGGTATTGCAGACATCTCATGGACTCGAGGTGATTACACATTCAACGGAATCATCAACGCAACCTTGGTTGCAGTTGTTGGTCACCGTGTGTTAACAGCACTCGCTAACTCACGCAAGTAAGTAAGATATATCTATGGTGATTCCATCGCGGCTACCTGAATACATCGTGGCCGCGATGGTGATCATCTTGGCGCCAGGACCAAGTGTTTTATTTGTTATCGCCCGCGCGATTGCATGGGGCCGCAAAACTGCAGTTTTTACAGTTGCTGGAAATGTCACTGGTGCTTTTGCACTTTCAACTCTTGTGGCAATCGGACTAGGACCAGTACTTCAAAGATCTGATCTTGCATACGCCGCTATTCAATGGGGCGGCGGTTTGTATCTCATGTACTTAGGTGTGGATGCAATTAGACATCGTCGAGTACACGCTGAAGATATGCGCAATCAAGGAGATGTTGCCCCAGGAATTATGCGTTCGATGCGCGATGGGTTTTGGGTTGGAGGACTCAATCCAAAAGGTTTAGTTTTTTATGCCGCAGTTTTGCCGCAGTTCGTTGATCGGGAAAAAGGTAATGTCGCACTTCAGCTGATTTTTCTTGGTGCAGTTTTTTCAATTTTGGCATTTGTCTCTGATGGCACGTGGGGGTTACTCGCGGGCACCGCGCGTCAATGGTTGGCAACTGATCCTAAAAGATTAGAAAAACTACGCGCAACAGGTGGAACAGTGATGATTATTCTTGGAATATCGGTCTTGATCTCAGCAATTGTCAGTGCTTAGCGAGAAGATTCATTCATGAATAAACCAGCAGCCCCCGCCACAGAATTTATCTCTCCATCAGATCTCACATTTGGATTATCAACGTGTAAAAGATGTCTATGGATTAAGTACTGGTTCAAAGTAACCATGCCCGGTGCTTTTCCATTAGTTGGCACGTTGGCCGATCTGCAAGAAAAACACTTTCGTGGGGCATCTATGCAGGATTTACACCCAACTCTTCGCCCAGGAAAAGTTACACAATGGGGTGGATGGGTAAAGAGCAAGCCCATTAAATTAAATGGTTTTGAGACCAGATGGCATATCCGTGGAAAATATGACTTAGTTGCTAGCAATGAAGATGGCACCGTAGCCCTTATTGATTGCAAGGTTTCAGATAGTTCTCGAGATAACGGTGAGTTCTATGCACCTCAATTAGAGGCGTATGCACACTCACTTGAAAATCCACTTCAAGGCGCTGCCGTGAATGTGGCGACGATGGGTTTGCTTGTGTGGAACCCCAATGCAGCATTTGATATCAAAGAAAAACAAGGCTTCTTTGCAGCTCAGCACTATCTGCCAGTAGAGCGAAATGAAGCACAGTTCATGGCGCTCATTGAAGATCTCATTAATGTATTAGAAGCAGATTTTCCTGATGCGGGCCCTAAGTGTCCAACCTGTAATTACTTAGTGCAGCGAAGCGAAATAGAGAATTAATACTCAGATTCGTCTTTGAGTTCATCTTTTCTGCGGCTGGCATATATATCTACGTATTCCTGCCCAGACATATCTTGAATCTTTTTCATAATCTGATCGGTGACATCTCGCAGGAGCAGCAAATCAGATGAATCTCCTTGGAAATACATTGGCTCACCAAAAATCATTTTAACTCGCATAATTTTTGGAATAACTTTTCCAGTCGGTTGAATTTTTTCTGTATTAAACATGGCAACTGGAATAATTGGCGCACCTGATTCAATTGCCAAACGAGCAATTCCACTTCGTCCCTTATATAAACGACCATCGGGAGAACGTGTGCCTTCGGGATATATTCCTAGGCACTCCCCTTCTGCTAGAACCTGTAATCCAGTGATGAGTGCAGCTTCACTGCGACGACCACCGGAGCGATCAACAGGAACTTGGCCGAGAGCAATAAATGTTAATTTTTTAAGCAAACCTTTTGGTCCAGGAGAAGTGAAGTATTCAGATTTTGCAAGGAATGTAACTTTGCGCGGAACCACAAGTGGCATGAAAATAGAGTCGCTAAAAGATAAATGATTGCTGGCGATAATGACTGGGCCACTAGATGGAACATTTCTCAAGCCTTTTACCTTGGGACGAAAAGCCAACATCAAAAATGGAGTCAGGAATGCACGCAGCACGCCGTATGGAAGATTGTTTACATTCATCTTCACTCCTCCTCGTTGAGAAACTTTTGCAAATCCAGTGCTCCTAATTTAGTGGATACCAACGCCTGTGCCACTATTTGAGCGTGAGCGATACCCCAGCACCGAAGGATCCAAACGATGATGAGATGGATCTCATAAATTCAGAGTTTGAATCCATGGTTGCGGGCTTATCACTTGATGAATCAACACCAAATACGTACTTAGATGATTTAGAAAATGCCGATGCCTTCGACGATAACCATTTTGAAGAACCCAATCCCAAGTGGCCCGGGATAAGAAATTTCATTGCTAGTGCGCGCATTGCAATTAGGCGATGGCTGCGACATCAAAATGATAGAGATGATGGAGTCGAGCTTTAATGAGTGATGAAATTAACGTCTAGCTAAATCAGAAACGCCAATAAGGCCAGCTTTATTACCAAGGGCTGCAGGAATAATTTCTGGATACGGATGTTTGCCAGCAAATGGCATATAACGCGCAACAGCTTCACGAGTTGGTTTGAGCAAAATATCGCCGGCATCAATTACTCCCCCACCGATGATTACAAATCGAGGATCTAGAACAACACTTAAAGTTGCAATACCTGCTCCAAGCCACTGCGCTGTTGTGTTAAAGGCTGCAAGTGCTACTGGATCCCCGTCTCGCGCTGCATCTGTGATTGCAGCGCCAGTTAATCCATTCACACTTCCGTCACCACGTGATAAAAGATTTCGTGCCAGCTCTGGACTAGCTGCGATTGCTTCACGTGCATGGCGTAACAATGCGTTTCCAGATGCATATTGCTCGAAACAACCTCGGGCACCGCAACCACATAAATGTCCCTCGGGAACAACACGGACGTGACCGAATTCGGCTGCTACACCAAATGCTCCGCGATGAAGATCTCCATTTACAACTAAGCCGCCACCAATGCCCGTTCCAATTGTTAGAAGCATTACGTGGTCTTGATCCTTACCAGCTCCGAATTTAGCTTCTCCCCACGCTGCTGCATTTGCATCATTTTCAATGACAACTGGCAGGCCAATTAATTCGTTTAATTCCTTATCAAGATTTACGCCATTCCAATCGGCAATATTTGGCGCTGCAAGCATCGTTTTTCTATCAGATGAAACAAAGCCTGCTGCAGAGAGTCCTACAGCTTCAATTTTATTATCAGCAATTAATTCTTTTGCTAGATCTGCAATGTTTTGAAGTAGTTTTCGGCCACCTTCACGCGGTGTTTCACTTCGTGCGTGAGAGAGAACATTTCCATTTTCATCGACAACGCCACCTAATAATTTTGTACCACCGACGTCAATTCCGATTGTGAGTGACATAAGGGCTGCGCTAAAAAACTAGTTTTCAGCGTGTGCTTTAAGTTGCGAAAGCGCCTGATCGATTGTGGCTTTTTCTGCTTTGGTTCGCATCATTGCTGGAATTGGCATAGAAACTTCAACACCAAGCTCGTATGTAACAGATGTTGTATCGGCATCGATTGCTTTAGTGATGTATGAACCATTCATTGCAGTTAATAGGTCGGCATCCTCTAGTGAAAACTCAAGTTTGTCCGGTGCCCCGCTCCAGTCGTAATTAAGAAGAACGCGATCTTTCATCATTCCCGCATCGATAGAAACCTTCACACTCGTTGCGCGACCTTGATCATCGGTTTCCTTAACTTCGGCGCTCTTGATGGCAGTTGACCAGCTTGGGTAACCGGCCAGGTCAAAGAGGATGGCTCGGACCGCGTCAACTGGTGCGTCAATGGATATGGTTGAAGTGCTTAAGTCGCTCATGGGGCAAGGTTACCCTTAAGTAACACCTCTTTCGCAAAATAACCCACTCACGCTAGCGTTAGCCACATGAATGAGATCTCAATCCCGGCCCTTGTGCCAAATGCCAGCGCTGGAAACCTAACAAACCTTATATCTGAACGTGCGTGGTTCGAACCTGAACGCGTCATGCTCTCACGTGCACTCGGTGATGGATGGCAGGGTGTTACTGCAAAAGAGTTTGAAGCTGAAGTACGTGCAAGTGCAAAAGGTTTAGTTGCTGCAGGAATAAATATCGGCGATCGAGTCGCAATTATGGCTCGTACCCGTTACGAATGGACGATTTTAGATTTTGCAATTTGGTATGCCGGCGGTTGTGTTGTTCCAATTTATGACACATCATCTGCTGAGCAAATTGATTGGATTCTCAACGATTCAGGTGCGGTTGCAATTATCGTAGAAACCCCCGCGCTGCGCGATCTCGTTAAGACTGTTCAACCATCACACACAACCCGTATGTGGACCATGACTGAAAATGTTCTGGCAACACTTGCATACGATGGAGCAGCCGTCAGCGATGAAGAGATCGAAAAGCGTAGAAAAGCTCTATTGCCAGAAACTTTGGCAACACTTATCTACACATCAGGTACAACTGGTAAACCTAAAGGTGTTCAAATTACGCACGCAAACTTCCTATCTGAGTGTGGAAACGTTGTACAAGGTGCAAATGATTTGTTCCTTAAGCCTGGCGGATCAACACTTTTATTCTTACCGGTAGCTCACGTCTTTGGACGCATGGTTCAAATTGGTTCTGTTGCCGCAGGTTTACATATGGCACATTGCAGCGATCCTGTTGGCCGCTTGCCAATTGATCTTGCTTCCTTTAAGCCAACTTTCGTACTTGCAGTTCCTCGTATATTTGAAAAGGTTTACAACGGAGCTGAAGCAAAAGCAGAGGCCGCAGGTAAGGGCAAAATATTTAGAAAAGCTGCAGACATTGCAATTGAATACAGCCGAGGAATCGAAAGTGGCAAGATTTCACCCGCTCTTAAATTAAAGCATGGACTCTTTGACAAACTTGTGTACTCAAAGATTCGCACTGGTTTAGGTGGGCGCGTAGAGGCTGCAATCTCAGGAGGTGCACCACTAGGTGAGCGTCTTGGTCACTTCTACCGTGGCGCTGGCATCACAATTCTTGAAGGTTACGGACTTACCGAAACAACAGCAGGTGCAACTCTTAACCTGACAAATGAGATTCGAGTTGGTTCAGTCGGTCGCCCAATTCCTGGCACAACAATTAAAATCGCTGAAGATGGCGAAGTTCTCATTAAGGGACCAATCGTTATGCAGGGTTACTGGAAAAATGATGCGGCAAATGCAGAAGTTTTCTCCGGTGATCAATGGTTCCACTCTGGAGACCTCGGCAAGCTAGACGATGATGGATTTTTATTTATCGTTGGACGAAAGAAAGAAATTATTGTTACAGCTGGTGGAAAAAATGTTGCACCAGCTGTTCTTGAAGATAGATTACGCGCTCATCCACTGATCAGTCAGTGCATGGTCGTTGGTGATAATCAACCATTTATTGCATCCCTGATAACTATCGATCAAGATGCATTAAAATCTTGGGTCGTAGCTAATAAAAAAGAGGGTGCATCCCTTGCTGACCTGACAACAGATCCTGATCTCATTGCAGTAATTCAAACAGCAGTAGATGAAGCAAACAAGGCAGTCAGCCGTGCAGAATCGATTCGTAAGTTTAGAATTCTGCCAACTGATTTCACTATCGCAGGCGGTCATCTCACCGCGAAACTCTCATTGAAACGCCACGTGATTGGAAAAGAATTCGCAGCAGATATCGCTGCTCTCTTTGCAGATTAGGTGACACAACGTGAGCGAATAAAAATCGCTCAAGAGTTACATGATGGAATAGCACAAGATCTCGTGGGGCTTTCATACTCATTAGATCTGCTCCTTGCCGCCCCCGAAACTCCATCTCTCACGCGCATAGAACTTCGAACGATTCTTTTTAAGGTATCAACTTTGATTGAAAGTGTTCGTGCAGAGATCTTTAACTTACGAGCCCAGGAGTTACTCTCTTTCGAGCAATCTCTGCGAGCTCTGTTGCTCGAACTCAAATCAACCGTTGAATTAAAGATTGCTCGGCAAGATTGCGTCATTGCTGCCCACACCGAAGAAGAGTTATTGGCTATTTCTCGTGAATTACTTCGCAACTCACTTAAGCACTCTGGGGCTAGCGTTATAGAGATTTGCATCAGCCAAAGCGAGAATGGCTTGGAATACACCTATCGCGATAATGGAAAAGGTATGAATACATCTAATTCAGAAGGTTTTGGAATCCGTGGAATTCAAGAGCGTTGTTCAGCAATTAATGGCGCGTTGACTATGTCGAGCACGCCAATGGGTATTAATTACTCAATCACCTTGCCTTCATGAAGCAACCACTTACTGTATTAATAATTGATGACCATGAAAGTGTCAGAGCCGGGATAAAGGTTGCGCTAGCACGTGCAGGACATATTTGTGTAGGAGAAGCAGCCAATATTGCCGAAGCTCGTGCTCAGATTGCACATACAAATCCGCAGGTAATAGTTGTTGATCTATCCCTTCCTGATGGAAACGGATTAGAAATTGTCATTTGGGCACGCTCCATTTCACAGCGCATAGGAATAGTTGTGCTCACGCTAAATAGTGCAAAGGATTATTTATTGACCGTCATGAAATCTGGTGCAAGTGCCTATGTTGAAAAAAGCGCACCCCTTGCCGAATTGATCTCTGCCATTGAACACTCAGCCTCTTCACCATTGTCATTTAGTGCCCAGGGCATTTCTGCTGTTATGACAAAAGATGTGCAAGCAAATTCTCTTACTCAAAGGGAAGCGCAGGTTCTTCAAAAATTAGCTGATGGCCTCAGTGCGGCAGATATCGGATTAGAACTCTTCATTACCCAAGCAACCGTTAAAACTCATTTAGCCTCTATTTACCGAAAACTTGAATCCAAAAATAGAATCCAAGCAATAATCGTGGCAAGAAAAAATGGTTTACTAATCAACTAAAAGAGCATTAAATTCTTTAGACCAAATTTCCCATCTCCATTGATCAACAACCCAATTTCGTCCTGCAGATCCCATGTTTGATGCTCGCTTGGCATCGCTACAAATATCTATTACTGCCTTTGCAATGCTATTAACATCGGTGCCATCGACACACAATCCTGTAACACCATCAAGCACGGCATCGGATGCGCCTCCAGAATTTCCCGCAACAACGGGTATTCCACATGCACTGGCTTCTAAGTAAACAATTCCAAGTCCTTCAACTTCTAACCCAAAGAATCGGGAACGAGAGGGCATAGCAAAAAGATCAGCTGCAGAGAGATAACTTGGCAACTTGTCATACAAAATTCGCCCAGCAAAAGTGATATTTTCATTAAGCGATAACTTCTTCGTTAACTTTTCTAAGTGAGCTCGATAAGGGCCTTCGCCAACTAATAAAAGATGCGCATTGGGAATTTTCTGCAAAATCACAGGCATGGCCTGAATTAACTTGTCTTGACCCTTGCGATGAACCAATCGACCAACACTGATGATGATTTTCTTATCTTCCAAGCCAAGTGTGATGCGTTTTTGCATGGCATCTGGTTGTGGAATGAAATGTGAGGTATCTATTCCTGGCGCAATTTTGACCATGGCGCTAGCACTTCTTTGAGTCAAGGATTGCGCAATTGCATTTCTCGTAAATTCACCAAGATAAGTTAGATGATCTACTGCGCTGCCAATTCGTCTCATGGCTAGATTAAATGGAAAGATTTTGGCCCACCACACTTCGTGTCCATGCGTAAGAGCAATAATCTTCTTAACACCTAACTTGCGAAGGGGTGGAGCCATCAAAGCAAGAGGCGCCGCAGCTCCGAAGATGAGCACGTCAATGTTGTGTGATTTAACAATCACTTTTGCTCTCTTAGTTACCCGCCACGAAGGCAATAAAATTTTGCTTCGATCACGAATTACCAGCACACCATATTGATTTAGCCAGTTGCGGTCATACTCAGATGTATCGCCTTGTGCGGATGTAAAAACTATGACTTCTTGGCCTTTGATTCTCTCCATTAATCCGATGACAAATGTTTCGATTCCACCAGTTCTGGGTCCAAAATCATTTGTTACAAGGAGAATTTTTTTATAAACGTTTACCACCTCTAAATTTTTTGCGTCCCATGTCCATCGTTGCAACCTTCACACGTGAACCCGAACGTGGTGCGTGAACCATTTTGCCACCGCCTAGGTAAATTCCAACGTGGGAAATGGGAGAGCCAAAAAATACTAAATCCCCTGCCTTAAGATTCGATCGCGAAATCAATTTTCCGTAGCGAAATTGCGCCGCTGAGGAGTGAGGCAACGAAACCCCTGATGCTTGGAAAGCGCGCATCGTTAAACCCGAACAATCCCACGTAGTTAATCCATCTGCACCAAAAACATACCTATCGCCAATTTGCTTCAGCGCATATTTAAGAGCAACACCTGCTCTTCCTGATACTCCCTGAGCGCCTTTGGCTGCTTCAAGAGATGATGCTTGATCGGCATTTTCTTGCTCCTCTGCAAGACGCGCCAATCTCTCTCTATCTTCTTTCTTTAATTGCGCCAGCAATCTTTCGGCTTCTGCTAATTTAGATTGAGCCAAACGAGCTTGTGCTTGATACTTCTTTTGAGCAGCTGCAATCAGAGCAAGCTTGTCTTCCACAGTTAACGTTGTTGCATTAAGTCGTTGTTCTGCTGCTTGAAATTTATTTAATTCAATAGCTTTACGACGGGTAAGTGCATCAAGTGAGCCCGCGGCAGATAAATAAAGGGTTGGATCAGATGAGAATAAAAGTTCCAAGCTCTGGCTCAATCCGCCATTTTTATATTGATCAATTGCAATAGTTCCCAGAGATTTTGAGAGTTCGGAAACATTTT
>JBIKPX010000003.1:0-29949 GCA_044357195.1 Candidatus Planktophila sp.
GGTATCGGAGACATCATCGTCTGTTCAGTCAAGGATGCAATTCCTGGCGGACAAGTTAAGAAGGGTGAAGTCGTAAAGGCTGTCATCGTTCGTACAGTTAAGGAACGTCGTCGTCCAGATGGTTCTTACATCAAGTTTGATGAGAATGCTGCAGTAATTTTAAAGGCTGATGGTGAACCACGTGGAACTCGTATCTTCGGACCAGTTGCACGTGAACTTCGCGATAAGCGCTTTATGAAAATTATTTCCCTTGCTCCGGAGGTGTTATAAAAATGGCAAAGATTAAGAAATCTGACTCTGTTTTGGTAATCGCCGGAAAAGATAAGGGCGTTACAGGAAAGGTTCTCGATGTTGTCGGTGACCGCATCCTCGTTGAAGGTGTTGCTCGCGTGAAGCGTCACACGAAAGAACAGAGTGGTGAGCGCGGCGTAAAAGTTGGCGGAATCATCACTGTTGAATCTTCAATTCACATTTCAAATGTCATGGTTGTTGACGCAGACGGCAAGGCATCACGCCTTGGCACTCGCAAGAATGATGACGGCAAAAATGTACGCATCTCGCGTCGTACCGGAAAGGACATCTAATGTCGACGACACTTGATGTACGTCTAAAGTCTCGCTATCGCAGTGAAATTGCGCCAGCGTTAAAAACACAATTCGGTTTCAAAAACCCTATGCAGATCCCAACACTCGTAAAGATTGTTGTGAACATGGGTGTTGGCGACGCTGCTCGTGACTCAAAGCTCATCGAGGGTGCAGTACGCGACTTAACAATTATTACTGGCCAAAAGCCACAAGTAACTAAGTCACGTAAATCAATCGCGCAATTTAAGTTGCGTGAAGGTCAGCCAATCGGCGCCCACGTAACAATTCGTGGCGATCGTATGTGGGAGTTTGCAGATCGTCTGCTTTCAATCTCTCTTCCACGTATCCGCGACTTCCGTGGTCTTTCACCAAAACAATTTGATGGCAAGGGAAATTACACATTCGGTCTAACCGAACAAGTTGTATTCCCTGAAATCGAACAAGACAAAGTTGATCGTCCGCGCGGTATGGACATCACCATTGTTACTACAGCTAAAAACGATGAAGAAGGTCGTGCACTTCTAAAAGCGCTCGGTTTTCCATTCAGGGAGGCATAAGAGATGGCAAAGACATCGCTAAAGGTAAAGGCAGCTCGCAAACCTAAATTTAAGGTGCGCGGCTACACCCGTTGCCAACGTTGTGGTCGTCCACACGCTGTCTACCAAAAGTTCGGCATCTGCCGTATCTGCTTCCGCGAAATGGCACACCGCGGTGAACTTCCTGGCATCACAAAAGCTAGCTGGTAATTTTTTAATCCAACAACTACGAAGTAGGTCCATTAGATAAATGGAAACCAATTCGAGAAAGGCCACAGGCCACGTATGACAATGACAGATCCGATCGCAGACATGTTGGCACGTCTGCGCAACGCGAACTCTGCTTACCACGATGCGGTTTCAATGCCGTCATCATCGGTAAAGGTTCGTATCGCAGCAATCCTTCAAGAAGAGGGTTTTATTGCTGGATATCGCGTTGATTCAAATGCAAATGGCGTAGGCAAGACATTAGTTCTTGACCTTAAGTTCGGCACTAACCGCGAACGTTCGATCGCAGGTCTTCGCCGAGTTTCAAAGCCAGGACTTCGCGTATACGCAAAGTCAACTGCACTTCCAAAAGTTCTTGGGGGTCTGGGCGTTGCAATCATCTCAACATCATCAGGTTTGTTAACTGATAAGCAAGCTAACAAGAAGGGCGTAGGCGGAGAAGTTCTCGCTTACGTATGGTAATCACAGATGTCACGTATTGGACGTATGCCAATTACCGTTCCTAGCGGTGTTGAAATAACAATTTCTGGTCAGAACGTTGCAGTTAAGGGACCTAAGGGTTCACTTGCACTAAACGTTGCTGAGCCAATTCGAGTCTCACAAGAGGGAAGCGTCATCACTGTCGCTCGCCCAAATGAAGAGCGCATTACTCGTTCACTTCACGGTCTATCTCGCACACTCGTTGCTAATTTGATTGAAGGCGTAACCAATGGTTACACACTCTCAATTGACATCGTTGGTGTTGGTTACCGCGTTGCTGAAAAGGGTAAAGATCTTGAGTTCCAACTCGGTTACAGCCACGTAATTAATTTCCCTGCACCAGCAGGAATTACATTCAAGGTTGAATCACCAACGAAGTTGTTTATCTCAGGAATTGATAAGCAGCAGGTTGGCGAAACCGCCGCAAAGATTAAAAAGCTTCGCAAGGCTGATCCTTATAAGGGCAAGGGCTTGCGACTCACAGGCGAAGTTGTTCGCCGTAAGCAAGGAAAGACAGGTAAGAAGTAATGGCTATCGGTGTAAAGGTCCGTAAAGGTTCGGCAACAAATGCTCGCGCCCGTCGTCACTTCCGAGTGCGCAAGAAGGTCTCCGGAACTTCTGCTCGCCCACGTCTAGTTGTCTCTCGCTCTGCTCGTCACTTATTCGTGCAGATCGTTGATGACTCAACTGCAAAAACTCTTGCTTATGCATCAACCATGGAAGCAGATCTTCGCAACGATAAAGGCGATAAGACTTCAAAGTCTCGCCAAGTTGGTGTGTTAATTGCTAAGCGTGGAAAAGAAGCAGGCGTTTCTACCGTTGTCTTTGACCGCGGTGGCAATAAATATCACGGTCGTATCGCAGCTCTTGCAGATAGTGCACGAGAGAATGGATTGGAGTTCTAATGGCTATTGATCCAACCTCAGCACCATCAACTGGTGGTAATGCACCAGGTAAAGGCGGTCGCGAACGTCGTGAACGTCGTGATGATCGTCAACAAGAGAAGAGCCCATACACAGAGCGCGTGGTTTTCATTAACCGCGTTTCTAAAGTTGTAAAGGGTGGTCGTCGCTTCTCATTCACAGCACTAGTTGTTGTGGGAGATCAGAACGGAACTGTCGGAATTGGTTATGGAAAATCTAAGGAAGTTCCACAAGCCATTGCGAAGGCAGTAGAAGAAGCAAAGAAATCTTTCTTCGTTGTTCCTCGTATTCAAGGAACAGTTCCTCACCCAGTTCAAGGTGAAACTGCAGCAGGCGTTGTTCTACTTCGCCCAGCTAGCCCAGGTACCGGAGTTATTGCCGGTGGTCCAGTGCGCGCGGTACTTGAATGTGCAGGAATCACTGACGTTCTTACAAAATCACTCGGATCAAATAACGCAATCAACATGGTTCACGCCACAGTTGCTGCGCTAAAGATGCTTGAGTCACCAGCAGCAATCGCTGCTCGTCGTGGTCGTCCGCTCGAAGATGTTGCACCAGCTGCAATTATTCGTGCATCACAGATAACAGTAGGTGCCTAATGCCACGTTTGAAAGTTACTCAAATACGTTCAAAGGTTGGCAATAAGCCAGAACTTCGCGACACACTTCGCTCTCTTGGACTAAAGAGAATTAACGATGTTGTTGTCAAAGAAGATCGTCCAGAAATTCGTGGCATGGTTTACGCCGTTCGCCACTTGATCAAGGTTGAGGAGGTTGAATAAAGATGACACTAAAACTTCATCATCTTCGTCCAGCCCCTGGTGCTAAGAAAGCTAAGACTCGTAAGGGTCGCGGTGAAGCATCAAAGGGTAAGACTGCTGGTCGTGGTGGCAAGGGAACTCGCGCCCGTAACCAGGTTCGTGCAGGTTTCGAAGGTGGACAACTACCTTTGGTAATGCGCTTGCCTAAGTTGCGCGGATTTAAAAACCCTGCACGCGTTGAATACCAAGCTGTCAATGTTTCTACAATTAATGCGCTCTATCCAAAGGGTGGAGATGTATCAGTTGCAGATCTGATTGCAAAGGGCGCGGTTCGCGACAGCCTTCCTGTAAAGGTTCTAGGCAATGGCGAAATTTCAGTCAAGGTAAATGTGATTGCACATGGATTCTCTGGTTCAGCAATTGAAAAAATTGCTGCAGCAGGCGGATCTACTAAGACTCTGTAATTAACTGGCAATAAATAATTAGTGATTGATTAGGAAGAGGGAGAAAATCTGATGCTTTCAGCATTCGGTATGGCCTTTAAGACCCCTGAACTACGAAAGAAGATTTTCTTCACTCTTTCAATCATGGCTTTATTTCGTTTTGGTTCAGTTGTTCCAACACCTGGTGTTTCATACACGAACGTTCAACAGTGCCTTACTCAGGTTCAATCTGGTGGGCTCTTTGGGTTGATTAACCTTTTCAGCGGTGGAGCGCTCTTGCAGTTATCTGTATTCGCACTCGGCATCATGCCTTACATCACTAGCTCAATTATTATTCAACTCTTAACAGTTGTTATCCCTCGCTTTGAAGCTCTCAAAGCTGAAGGACAATCTGGAACAGCAAAACTTACTCAGTACACACGTTACTTAACTATCGGTCTTGCGATTTTGCAATCAACAGGTTTGATTGCAGTTGCACGCACACCTGGTCGTTTAATCTCTGGTTGCGATCTAGCAATCATTCCTGATACTTCATGGCAGCGAATTCTGACAATGATCTTTGTTATGACAGCTGGAACTTCAGTAATCATGTGGCTCGGCGAACTTATTACTGACCGTGGTGTTGGTAACGGTATGTCCATTCTTATCTTTACTTCCATTGCAGCTGGTTTTCCTGGCAACTTGTGGAGCATCAGACTACAAAAGGGTCTATTTGCTTTCATCTTCGTAATCTCAGTTGGAATCTTGATTATTGCAGCCGTTGTTTTCGTGGAGCAAGCACAACGACGTATTCCAGTTCAATACGCAAAGCGCATGGTTGGACGTCAAAGCTATGGTGGAACAAGTACATATATTCCAATTAAGGTAAACCAAGCTGGCGTTATTCCAGTGATCTTCGCATCATCTCTTCTATATATTCCATCGCTGGTCGTTAACTTCACCAATAGTCAGGCCGGATGGGCAGTATGGATTAGCCGTAACTTTGTTACTGGAGATCACCCAATTTATATTGCAACCTATGCCGCACTCATTGTTTTCTTCACATACTTCTACGTTGCAATCACATTTAATCCAGATGAGGTTGCAGATAATATGAAGAAGTACGGTGGATTCGTTCCTGGAATCCGCGCGGGCCGCCCAACATCTGAATATTTACAATATGTTCTCTCACGTATTACTGCCCCTGGTTCTATTTACTTGGCACTTGTTGCAGTAATTCCAATCGGTGCTCTTATTCTCTTTGGTGCAACGCAGAACTTCCCATTTGGAGGTACTGCGATCTTGATCGTGGTTGGTGTTGGTCTAGATACTGCAAAGCAGATTGAAAGCCAGTTGCAGCAACGTTCATACGAGGGGTTCTTGCGCTAATGCGTTTAGTCCTGGTTGGACCACCAGGTGCGGGTAAAGGTACGCAGGCACAATTCCTCTCCAAGCACTACTCGATTCCACATATTTCAACGGGCGATATTTTTCGTGCCAATTTAAAAGCTGGCACACCGCTGGGCGTGGAAGCACAAAAATTTATGGATGCAGGTGAGTTAGTACCTGATTCAGTGACAAATGAAATGGTTAAAGATCGCCTGACACATGCAGATACTGCAAACGGCTTTCTACTAGATGGTTTCCCACGCAACGTGGCACAAGCACAAGTACTTTCAAGTGTTTTAATTGAAAAGAAGACTCCACTAGATGCCGTTCTTGAACTTCAAATCGATGATTCAGAGATTATTGCGCGTTTAAATAATCGCAGAAGTGTGGAATCTCGAGCAGATGATGCCGAGGAAGTAATTGTTCACCGCCTCAATGTTTATCACGAGCAGACAGCACCGATTGTTCAGTATTACCGCAGCGAAGGTTCTCTGATAACAATTAGTGCCACTGGCGCGGTAGATGAAATTACAACACGTGCCATCACAGCTCTCGGCAACAAATAAGTAGTTCGCAGATGGCAATTCAAATAAAGAGTCTTGATGAGTTAAAAATCATGCGACAAGCAGGACTGCTCGTCGCACACACGTTAGATTTGATGCGCGAATCAATAAAAGTTGGAATGCGCACCGATGCCCTAGATGCGATAGCAGCTGCAAATATTAAGCGCGGTGGCGCAACATCTAATTTCAAGGGCTATCACGGCTATCCCGCAACAATTTGTATCTCACTTAATGAAGAAATTGTTCACGGTATTCCAGGTGATCGAATAATCGAAGATGGCGATGTCATTTCGATTGATTGCGGTGCAATCATTAATGGCTGGCATGGAGATGCAGCCTTTTCAGTAATTGTTGGAAACGCTAATCCAGAAGATCAAAAGATGCTCGATGTCTGCCAAGAGTCAATGTGGCGCGGTATCGCAGCTGGAAAATCTGGGGCGCGGCTCAGTGATATTGGTTATGCAATCGAGCAATACATTAATTCACAAGGCAGTTATGGCATCTTGCAAGAATATGGTGGACATGGAATTGGCACAGAGATGCATCAAGAACCACACGTTCTAAATTTTGGTAAGGCCGGCAACGGACCAGAGATAACTCCAGGCTTCGCACTCGCCATCGAACCGATGATTACTCGTGGCACCGCAAAGACTCGCGTGCTTGCAGATCAGTGGACTGTTGTTTCGCAAGATAATTCACGTGGTGCACACTTCGAAAATTCATATGCAATTGCACCTGATGGAAAACCTTTTGTTCTAACCGCCATCGATGGGGGCCGGGCCAAATTAGCCAGCCTTGGGGTCGAGATCAGCTCACTGCTTTCATAGGCTCGAGGTGGGAAAAATCCCCAAAAATCTCGAAAAATCTACGCCTGAATTGCAAGATTTCTACTCAGATTAGGGGTATAACCCCGATTTGCCCCTAATTTCCCTTAGTAGGGGGACAGCCTTTAGACTGCACCTTCGCACTCCACGCATTAATAGAGAAGTAGGTACGCGCTTGGCCAGTAAAGATGGTGCAATCGAAATCGAAGGCACTGTTGCTGAAGCACTACCTAACGCGATGTTTCGCGTGGAGCTCACGAATGGGCACAAAATTCTTGGGCACATCAGCGGAAAAATGCGAAAGAACTACATTCGTATTTTGCCCGGTGATCGTGTCATCGTTGAATTAAGTCCATATGACCTCACCCGAGGTCGAATTGTTTTCCGTCACAAGTAATTAGGAGCAGTAATAATGAAGGTACAACCAAGCGTTAAGAAGATTTGCGATAAGTGCAAAGTCATTCGACGCAAAGGTCGTGTCATGGTTATCTGCGAAAACTTGCGACACAAACAACGTCAGGGATAAATCCCTAACGAACACAACGCGTTGTGCGACTTACTAATTAGTGAAAACTAATGTGTAAGACCTCTGGACCGGTAGGCCAGAGAACAGCATGACGGAGGACCTTCCGGATTAAAGAAATGGCATAAACATGGCACGTCTTGTTGGTGTCGATCTTCCGCGTGAAAAGCGCGTAGAGGTCGCACTTACCTATATCTTCGGAATGGGTTTAACCCGTTCTCAAAAAACACTAGCCGCAACTGGTATTAGTCCAGATACTCGCGTTAAGGATCTCCAAGAGCCTGAGCTTGCAAAGCTACGCGAATACATTGAGGCAAACTTCAAGATTGAAGGCGATCTTCGCCGTGAAATCTCCGGTGACATCCGTCGCAAAGTTGAAATTCAAAGCTACCAAGGCATTCGTCACCGCAAGGGACTTCCTGTTCGTGGTCAGCGCACACATACAAATGCACGTACTCGCAAGGGTCCACGTAAAGCAATTGCAGGTAAGAAGAAGGTGACTAAGTAATGGCCGCTCCTAAAGCAAAGACTGCTGCTCCAGTAAAGGGCAAAGTCAAAACGCGTAAGAAAGAAAAGAAGAATGTTGCTGTTGGAAATGCTTACATTAAGAGCACTTTCAATAACACAATCATCTCTATTACTGACACAACAGGCGCTGTCATCTCTTGGGCTTCATCTGGCCAAGTTGGTTTCAAGGGTTCACGTAAGTCCACTCCATTCGCAGCCCAGCTAGCAGCAGAATCAGCAGCTCGTCGCGCACAAGAGCACGGACTTAAGAAAGTTGATGTTTTCGTTAAGGGTCCTGGTTCAGGACGCGAAACTGCAATCCGTTCATTGCAAGCAGCTGGTTTGGAAGTTGGTGCCATCTCTGATGTAACACCTGCTCCACACAATGGCTGTCGCCCAACCAAACCACGTAGAGTTTAAGGAGGAATAGAAAATGGCTCGTTATACCGGAGCAGACTGCAAGCGTTGCCGTCGCGAAAAAGTAAAACTATTCCTTAAGGGATCAAAGTGCGATGGACCAAAGTGTCCGATCGAATCACGCCCTTATCCACCTGGACAACATGGTCGTGGTCGTGCCAAGGAATCTGAATACCTATTACAGATGCGCGAAAAGCAAAAGTGCGCACGTATTTACGGTGTTCTAGAAAAGCAATTCCGTGGATATTACGAAGAAGCTAACCGCAAGCAAGGCAAGACTGGTGAAAACCTTCTTGTACTTCTTGAAACTCGTCTAGATAACGTCGTCTTCCGCGCTGGCTTTGCAAAGAGCCGCGACATGGCACGCCAACTAGTTCGTCACGGACACTTCGTTGTTAATGGCAAGAAGGTAAACATTCCTTCATATCGCGTATCTGCGATGGACATCATTGATGTTCTTCCAAAGTCACTCGATCTCACACCATTTATCGTGGCAAGTGCTGAACTTGGTGAGAAAGCTGTTCCTGCATGGATGGAGGTTGTTGGTTCGCAAATGCGCATCATCATTCACTCAGTTCCTGCTCGTGCGGTTATCGACACCCAAATTCAAGAGCAGCTGATCGTTGAACTTTATTCCAAGTAATTTTTGAAAGTTTAACGACCCCATGGTTGTTAAACACCCGCACGATCGCAGTACCAAACAGGAGATCAAATAGAGGTTCTCCGAGAGAAGAAAGAGGAGCAACAGTGCTAATTGCACAACGTCCCACCCTCAGTGAAGAAGTAGTATCCGAAAACCGTTCACGATTCATTGTTGAACCGCTTGAACCAGGTTTCGGTTACACACTCGGCAACAGCATGCGCCGTACATTGCTTTCATCTATTCCAGGTGCAGCAGTGACAAGCATTCGTGTCGCTGGAGCACTCCATGAGTTCACCACTCTTGAAGGAATTAAAGAAGATCTCACAGATATCGTCTTGAATATCAAGAACTTGGTTCTTTCATCAGATAACGATGAGCCAAGCGTTCTTTATATACGCAAATCAGGTGCCGGAAGCGTTACTGGAGCAGATATTGCAGTGCCAACTGGCGTTGAAGTACACAATCCAGAACTTCACCTTGCAACTCTTAATGCAAAAGCAAACCTTGAAATCGAACTCACTGTTGAGCGCGGTCGTGGTTATGTAACTGCTGTTCAGAATAAGCAAGCTGGAGCTGAAATCGGTCGCATTCCTGTTGACTCTATTTATTCGCCAGTTCTTAAGGTCACATACAAAGTTGAAGCAACTCGCGTTGAACAACGCACAGACTTCGATCGTCTTGTTGTTGATGTTGAAACTAAGCCATCAATGAAGCCACGCGATGCAGTTGCATCAGCTGGAAAGACACTCGTAGAACTCTTCGGTCTTGCTCGTGAACTAAATGTTGACGCAGAAGGAATCGAAATGGGACCTTCCGTTATGGATGCAGCACTTGCTGCAGATCTTGCTCTTCCAATTGAAGATCTTGATCTCACAGTCCGTTCATACAATTGCTTAAAGCGTGAAGGTATTCACACTGTCGGTGAACTTGTTAACCGTTCAGAAGCTGACCTTCTAGATATCCGCAACTTTGGTTCAAAGTCCATCGATGAGGTAAAGGCAAAGCTTGTCTCAATGGGAATGTCTCTTAAGGACAGCCCAGCTGGATTTGATCCAACGAAGCACCAAAACTACAACGCAGCAGTTGACGATGATTTCGTCGATGCAGATCAGGCCTAGGAGAAATAACTCATGCCAAAACCAACTAAAGGTCCTCGTCTGGGCAGTGGCCCATCACACGAGCGTCTAATCCTAGGAACACTTGCAGAGCAATTGTTCGAGCACGGAAAGATCACAACAACTGAAGCAAAGGCGAAGCGTCTTCGTCCACTTGCTGAAAAGTTAATTACCTTTGCAAAAAAGGGTGATCTTGCAGCTCGTCGTCAAGTAATGGCAACAATTGCAAACAAGGGCGTTGTACATACTTTGTTTACAGAAATTGGTCCACGTTTCGTTGCACGCAACGGTGGATATACACGTATTACAAAGATCGGACCACGTAAGGGCGATAACGCACCTATGGCGGTTATTGAAGTATTAACTGAGAAAGATAACTAAGCACTAGCTTTCTTTACTCTTATGACTGAACCCACTCTCTATCCCGAGAGTGGGTTTCGTCGTTTACGGATTGATTTAGCTTATGACGGAACTAATTTCGCAGGATGGGCAAAACAACCAGATCAACGCACTGTTCAAGAGTGCCTTGAAGAATCCCTTGCAAAAATTTCAAGAATTAGCCCAGAAACAATTGTTGCGGGCCGAACTGATGCAGGAGTACACGCAACCGGACAGGTCATTCACGTTGATCTTCCAGAGAGCGTTTCACTCGATGATTTGGTTTATAAACTCAATCGCCTGCTAGATCAAGATATTCGTGTCCACAAAATTAGCCTTGCGCCAGAAGCATTTCATGCACGTTTTTCAGCGCTTCGACGTAAATACAGATACAAAATTCTGGATGATAATCGGGTCCTAGATCCACTTGCCCGACTAGATGTTGCAACGTGGTATCGAGCACTAGATGTTGATGTCATGAATAAAACTAGTCACCTCTTGCTGGGCAAACATGACTTTGCTGCATTTTGTAAGTTTCGAGAAGGTGCAACCACGGTTCGCACTTTAGAAAAATATGAGTGGACCCGTAATGCCGATGGCTTTCTGGTTGCAGATATTGTGGCCGATGCGTTCTGCTATTCAATGGTGCGAAATCTAGTTGGCGCAGTTGTTTGTGTGGCAGATGGACGATTTGATCCAGAGTGGATTCAAGGAGTTCTGAGCAATAAGGAACGCGTCTCTGATTCATTAGTCTTTCCTGCTCGAGGCTTAACGTTGTATCAAGTTGATTACCCAGATGATGCAGAACTGTTGGAGCGAGCCAAAGAATCCATCGCTCGCCGTAATGAAGAGAATAATTAATGGGACATATTGATGTCAGCGGAGTTGAGTTCGCTTTATCTGATGGGCGAGTACTTCTCAATGATGTTTCTTTTCGAGTCGGAGATGGTGCCAAAGTTGCATTAATCGGTGCAAATGGTTCAGGCAAAACAACTTTACTTAAAATGATTTCAGGTGATCTGCAACCAGATGAAGGAAGCGTTGCAATTACTGGCGGCCTCGGTGTCATGCGACAGTTCATTGGATCTGTCCGAGATGAATCAACAGTTCGCGATCTTTTGATTTCAGTTGCGCCACCCCGAATTAGAGAAGCAGCAGCTCTGGTTAAAAAGACTGAAGAGTTAATGAATTCACGCAACACCGAAAAAGATCAGATGAATTATGCCCAAGCAATCATTGATTGGGGCGATGCTGGGGGATATGACAGTGAAGTGATTTGGGATTTATGTTGCACAGAAGCACTTGGTAAATCATTTGATTCGGTGGCTGAGCGACAAGTAAATACTCTCTCGGGTGGAGAACAGAAAAAATTAGTTCTGCGAGCACTCCTTGAAGGACCAGATGAAGTGCTGCTACTGGATGAACCTGATAACTACTTAGATGTTCCTTCTAAACGCTGGCTTGAAGAAGTTATTACTGCAACAAAGAAGACAGTTTTGTTTGTGAGCCATGATCGAGAACTCCTAGAACGCACAGCCACTCGTATCGTTACTCTCGAACAAGGTATAACAGGAAACACAACTTGGGTACACGGTGGAAAATTTTCTACCTGGCACGATGCACGTAAAGCTCGTAATGCCCGTTTTGCTGAAATGTTATTGCGTTGGGAAGAAGAACATCAACGTCTCAAAGATTTAGTTCGCACACTTCAAGTGCAGGCTGCAAATAGCCCAGATATGGCATCGAAGTATCGAGCAATGCAGACTCGGTTGCGCAAGTTCGAAGAGGTTGGTCCACCGGAGGCGCCACCTATCGAACAAGATGTAAGAGTTGGTTTACGAGGTGGACGCACTGGCTTGCGTGCGCTTACATTTGAAAATCTTGCGATTGAAAACCTTACTGAACCATTTAATTTCGAAGTATTCTTTGGTGATCGCATTGCAGTGCTCGGCAAAAATGGCACCGGTAAATCACATTTCTTGCGATTGATTTCTGGTGATAGCAACGTTAAATACACTGGAAATTTCAAAGTTGGTGCTCGCGTGGAAATTGGTTATTTTGCACAAACGCATGCTCACCCAGAGTTCGAAAGCAAGACTCTGCTTGATATTTTGTGGCAGACATATTCATTGCAATTAGGACCTGCAAAAAGTGTTCTACGAAAGTATGAAATTCATAATCAAGCGGAGCAAAAATTCTCATCACTTTCAGGTGGGCAACAAGCGCGCTTTCAAGTTTTATTGCTAGAACTATCTGGTTCAACACTTTTGTTACTCGATGAACCAACAGATAACTTAGATTTAGCGAGCGCGGAAAGCTTGGAGAAAGCGTTAGAAGAGTATGAAGGAACTGTAATTTCAGTAACGCATGATCGATGGTTCACCCGAGGATTCACACGCTTCTTGATCTTTGGAGCCAATGGTGCGGTTTATGAGAGCCCAGAGCCTGTTTTTGAGCATTGAATATGAGGCTAAATAGCCATTTTGACCCTACGCGAGCGCGCAGGTACCCTTTACCTCTTGCGCCTGTTCAAGGGCGCAGCACGCAGGATTAGAAGCGATATAAAAAGAGAGAAGTGAAGAGCATGCGTACATATAGTCCAAAGGCTGGCGATGCAGTGCGTAATTGGCACATCATCGACGCACAAGATGTCGTTTTGGGACGTCTTGCAAGTCATGCTGCAGTTCTTCTTCGCGGAAAGCACAAAGCAACATTTGCACCACACATAGACATGGGCGATTTCGTAGTTGTTATCAACGCCGAAAAAATTGTGCTCACTGGTCAAAAAGTTAAGCAAAAGTATTCACATATGCACTCTGGTTTCCCAGGTGGTTTAACTTCAACTGTTTACGGCGAATTGATTGAAAAGCATCCAACTCGCGCTGTTGAAAAAGCGATCAAGGGAATGTTGCCAAAGAATCGTCTTGGCCGTGCAATGTCAGCAAAGCTCAAGGTTTATGCAGGTGCTGAGCACCCACATGCAGCACAAGCTCCAAAGCCATACGTATTCACCCAAGTCTCACAAATCGTCAAGTAATCGCCGAAGAAAAAAGGGAAAAATAATTCATGTCTGAAAATACATTCGTTGACGAACTAGATGAGAACGAGATTCCAACTTCGTACACATCAGCAACACCAGCTCCAGCAACAAATCGTCCTGCACTGACAGGACCTGGCGGCGGAGTCGGTCGTCGTAAGGAAGCTGTTGCACGCGTTCGCCTAGTTCCAGGAACAGGCCGCTGGGTTGTTAACGGAAAGACACTTGAGAATTACTTCCCAAACAAAGTTCACCAACAATCAGTTTCAGAACCATTTCGCACAGTAGGTGCTGAAGGTGCATACGATGTTTTCGCTCGTATCAATGGTGGTGGAGTTTCAGGTCAAGCTGGTGCACTACGTCTAGGCGTTGCACGCTCACTTAATGAAATTGATGCAGAAGCACACCGTCCAGCACTTAAGAAAGCTGGATTCCTTTCACGCGATGCACGTGTGATTGAACGTAAGAAGTACGGTCTTAAGAAAGCACGTAAGCGTTCTCAATACAGCAAGCGCTAATTTCTATCGTATTTGGAGGCAATCTCCGTGGCCCTATTCGGCACTGATGGAATTCGTGGCTTAGCAAATGTCGATCTCACGGCTGAATTAGCACTAGATGTTGCCGTTGCTGCCGCCCATATTTTGGTTGAATCCTTAGGCGATAAAAACAAACGTCCACACGCAATTGTTGGGCAAGACTCTCGTGCATCTGGTGAATTCCTTGAAGCAGCAGTTGTTGCAGGTTTAACTAGTGCTGGAGTTGATGTTTATCGTGTTGGCGTCTTACCAACTCCTGCAATTGCATATTTAGTTGCAGAAAGTGGCGCAGATCTAGGCGTCATGATTTCAGCATCACATAATCCTGCTCCAGATAATGGAATCAAATTATTTGCTCGCGGTGGAGAAAAGTTAGCCGATTCACTAGAAGCTGCAATCGAAGCGCGAATGGGCGAACCGTGGCAACGTCCAACCGGTGCCCACGTGGGGCGCGTAATTGAGGACGCTAGCGCTCGCGAGAAATACATTGCGCACTTACTTAAAAGCCTTGATGTTTCACTATCAGGAATAAAGGTTGTCGTTGATTGTGCCAATGGCGCAGCATCCTTTGTGGCACCTGTGGCGCTAGAAAAAGCAGGGGCAACAGTTATTGCTATTGCCAATAAACCAGATGGCCTCAATATCAACGATGGCGTTGGTTCGACTCACTTAGATTTTCTTCGAGATGCAGTACTAAAAAACAAGGCCGATGTTGGTATTGCCCACGATGGAGATGCCGATCGCTGTCTTGCAATCGATGGTGCTGGAAATGTTATTGATGGCGATTTTATTTTGGCGATCTTGGCGCAAGGATTTAAATCTCGCGCAAAGCTGCATGAAGCAACTGTTGTTGCCACCGTCATGAGCAACCTTGGTTTTCTTATCGCGATGAAAGATGCCGGAATCAATGTTGTTAAAACAGCAGTGGGAGATCGCTACGTTTTAGAAAACATGCTGGAAAATAATTACACATTAGGCGGCGAACAATCTGGACATATTATTATGCGCGAATTCGCCGGCACAGGCGATGGACTTTTGACTGCGCTCCAACTAATTGCAGAGATGGCACGTTCGAAGAAATCTCTCCAAGAATTATCGAAAATTATGAATCGATTCCCGCAGGTTCTAATAAATGTTTCTGGAGTTGCAAAAGCAAAACTTGATTCATCGCAAGTCATCAAAGCAGCAGTTGCCAAGTTTGAAGCAGAACTTGGGAAAGAGGGCCGAATACTTTTGCGCGCATCTGGTACGGAACCTCTTGTTCGAGTCATGGTTGAAGCCCAGAGTGATAACATCGCCAAAGAAATTGCAGAAAAACTTGCCACAGTTGTTAAAGAAGAATTGAGGTAGGCACGTGTGCGGAATTGTGGGTTACACAGGGCCACAAAATGCAATCACGCCCTTAATCGAAGGATTACGTCGCCTGGAATATCGCGGCTATGACTCTGCAGGTATTGCACTGGGCACACCAAATAAGTTATTCATCGAAAAACGTGCAGGCAAATTAAATAATCTAGAACAATCACTTTCATCAATTCCAACCGCGCATTCAGGAATTGGGCACACTCGATGGGCAACACATGGTGGACCAACAGATCGCAACGCGCATCCACACGTTGATAACGATGGAAAGTTAGCCGTCATTCACAATGGAATTATCGAAAACTACGCAGAATTAAAAGCAGAATTGGAGAGCAAAGGTCACACTTTTTCATCCGATACCGACACTGAATCTGTGGCTCACCTGCTCAGCGATTTAAGAAAAAAACACTCCGGAGATTTATCAGCTGCCATGCGCGAGGCAGTTAAGTCCTTACGTGGTTCTTTTACCCTTGTTGCAATTCATGCAGATACTCCAGATGTCATTGTTGGAGTCCGTCGAAATTCACCACTGGTAGTGGGCCTTGGCGAGAATGAAAACTTTATGGCATCTGATGTTGCCGCATTTATTGAATACACAAAACGCGCTATCGAATTGGGACAAGATCAGGTTGTTACTCTGACTCCAACCTCTGTTTCGATTACAGACTTAGATGGCAAAACTGTTACTCCAAAAGAGTATGAAATAACCTGGGATGCAAGTGCGGCGCAAAAAGGTGGGTTCGCACACTTCATGCTCAAAGAAATATTTGAACAGCCTAAGGCTGTGGCCGATACCTTGATCGCGCGCTTAAGTGATAACAAGCAGATTGTGCTAGATGAAATAGCCTTAACACCTGCTGAAATTAAGTCACTGGAAAAAATCGTTGTTATTGCCTGCGGTACTGCCTATCACGCAGGAATGATCGCAAAGTACGCAATTGAAAAATGGGCAAAAATTTCAGTTGAAGTCGAGATTGCAAGTGAGTATCGATACAGAGATCCAATAATTAATAAGAACACTCTGGTTATAGCAATCTCACAATCTGGTGAAACGATGGATACGTTGATGGCACTTCGCCATGCAAAGGCAGCCGGTGCTCGAGTTCTAGCGATTTGTAATACAAATAGTTCAACTATTCCCCGTGAATCAGATGCAGTCATTTATACCCACGCTGGTCCAGAGATTGCAGTTGCCTCAACAAAGGCTCTGCTGACTCAAATTGTGGCTGTCTATCTCATTGGTCTGCACTTGGCACAAGTTCGATCAGAGCTCACCGATAATCAAGTTGCTGATCTTTACAACGAAATGCTCGAGCTACCAGGAAAGATTGAACAGATACTTGAAACAGTCGAACCGCTTCGTGCGCTTACAAGAAAATTTGCCGATGCAAACACAATTCTCTTTCTTGGCAGAAACATCGGTTATCCGGTTGCACTAGAAGGAGCGTTGAAGTTAAAAGAGTTGGCATATATCCACGCAGAAGGTTTTGCAGGTGGTGAACTCAAGCACGGTCCAATCGCACTTATCGATTCAGTTTCGGCAACTCCAGTAATAGCGATTTTGCCTGCGGGCCACGAACATGCACTCGATGAAAAAATGGCGAGCAATATTCAAGAGGTTAAAGCACGTGGTGCGCGCGTCATTGTGATTGCAGAAGAAGGTGCCAATGTTGTCGGAGCCGAATATGTCATTCGTATTCCTGTGACAAATCCTTTATTCCAACCAATTCTTGCGACAGTGCCACTGCAAGTATTTGCCTATGAAATCGCAGTTGCTCGTGGAAGCGATGTAGATCAGCCACGAAATTTGGCTAAATCTGTAACGGTGGAATAAATGCCTTCAATACGCAGACAACAAATGATTCGTGCAGTCAAGTGGTCATCCCTGTTTTTTGTAGGTTTTATCGTTGTCACCCAACAGGTAATAACAAATGGTCCACTGATTGCTTTAGATGCACGAATTGCAAACGCAAAGAGAGTCGATTTTCCAACGTGGATAGATTTTATTTTGATGCGAATCGATGATCTAGGACTGCGTGGCTTAACGGCTAGCGCGCTCATGATTGCTGCGATTTACATTGCGCGACGCTTTAAAACTTGGCGTCCACTTAATTTGGCAATTCTTTCAATCATTGCGCTTAACTTAATTGTTGGAATTGCTAAGTTATTCATTGGTAGAACAAAACCTCAACTCAATGTGGATCTCATTTATGCAGGTGGACTTTCATATCCAAGTGGCCACGCTTCTAATGCCATTCTTTCCTGGGGTGTGCTGGCTTATTTAATTTATAGATACGCACATGTAGATCGCTACCGTGGGCGCCTTGCTAGCGCTGGAGTAGCACTCATTTCACTGAGCGTGTGCGTGGTTTCACTGATTAGAAATACTCATTGGCTCTCTGACTTAGTCGGTGGTTTATTTATTGGCGCAGCCTTACTGGTTATGGTCATCGCAATCGATCGCTTTGTAACATCTAATAGCCAACTCTCGTAGTTCTTATTACTATTGCCAAATGATTGAGGGCGTGGGAATCGATGTGGTCAACATCGATCGATTTAAAGAGTCCCTAGAGCGAACACCTGGATTAAGTGAGAAGTTATTTACTGAATCAGAGCGAACAAAGAATGTTCAATCATTGGCTGCGCGTTTTGCTGCCAAAGAAGCATTAGCAAAAGCGCTCAGCGTTGGACATGGGTTGCAATGGCATGAAGCCGAAGTCATCAATTTAGAGAGTGGAAAACCAGAGTTTTTGTTTCGTGGTGAGATTGCAGAACTAATAAGTGACTCACGTGTGCATCTCTCGCTTTCACACGATGGAGGTATTGCCTCGGCAATAGTTGTTATTGAGGAAAAAGCATGAGTGATCGCGCAGAATTTCTCATTGATTTGAGTGCATTGAGTACAAATATTGCACGGTTAAAAAAAGAGTGTGGTGTTGATGTATTAGCCGTTGTAAAAGCTGATGCATACGGTCACGGTCTGATTCGCGTTTCACATGCAGCGCTAAAAGCAGGTGCATCGTGGTTAGGTGTTGCACTACTAGAAGAAGCAATTACTCTTCGAGAAAACGCAATTGAAGCACCAATTCTTGCCTGGCTTGTATCTCCTGGCTCTGATTTTGATTCTGCCATTATGCGCAATATTGATATCGGAGTTTCAAGTATTAAAGGATTGCGCGAGATATGTAAGTCAGCAAAGAGCGTGGGTAAAAAAGCTCGCATCCATATTGAAGTAGATTCCGGAATGAGCCGTGGGGGATTTTTGGATGAGTGGACAGATTTGCTTAAAGAAGATTTTACTGACGTAGAAGTTATTGGAATTTTCTCTCACTTTGCTCGAGCAGATGAACCTGGTGAAAAACAAAATATTGAGCAGCTTCAGCGCTTCAAGCAGATGGTCCAAGAGTTAGGTGAAATTGGAATAAATCCACCGATAAAGCACTTGGCAAATTCTGCTGCAACTATTAAAGATTCAGCCTCTTACTTCACCATGGTTCGAGTCGGAATTGCTATGTATGGATTGACTCCAGATCTTGCGCATGTAGGTACAAGTAAAGAATTAGGTTTGCGTCCAGTAGGACAACTTCGCGCAAAACTTCATCTTGTAAAAAGCGTTCCGGCACATTCACCTGTGGGCTATGGCGCAAGTGCAATGACGCAATCAGATACAAAACTCGGTGTTGTTGCGATGGGATATGCCGATGGAATTCCTCGTATTGCACAAGGTGCGGGAATTTTTGTTAAGGGCAAAAAAGCTCCAATAATTGGTCGAGTTTCTATGGATCAATTTGTTGTAGATCTGGGTGCTGATAGCACTGCGCAGTCAGGGGATTGGGTAATAGTTTTTGGCGATGGTTCTCACGGTGAATACACCGCAGATGATTGGGGACGGGCAAGTTCGAGCATAAATTATGAGATTGTCACCCGAATTGGGCCGCGTGTGCCTAGAATCTACCAATCTCATGAGTACTAATTCACAGTTGTTAAGCATTAAAGACCTCTCGATATCTTTCGGAGGTCTCAAAGCGCTTAACAAAGTATCAATCGAAATAAATCAAAATGAGGTCATTGGATTAATTGGTCCAAATGGCGCGGGTAAGACGACTTTGTTTAATGCCCTCTCAGGACTCGTGGAAATCGATAGTGGCGTTCTAGAAATTAACGGAGCCCAGCACCAATGGCCAAAGCCTTACGAACTAATTGATCTTGGAATCTCTCGCACACTTCAAGGAGTTGGGTTATTTCCTGAGTTAAGTGTCTTAGAAAATGTGATGATTGGTGGATCTAACTTTGCTCGCAGCGGATTAATTTCTGCAGCCCTTGGCTTAAGTGCAAAAGATGAATCAAAATTAAGAGCGCGCGCAATGACAGCTCTAGAGCGCGTCTATGCAACCGGCTTAGCAGATCGCCGCGCAGATACACTCGATTATCCAGTGACAAAAAGAGTTGCCATCGCACGAGCACTCATAAGTGAACCTAAAATTTTATTACTAGATGAACCCGCAGGCGGATTAGGCCCTCAAGATATTGAGTGGATGAACTCATTGATTCACAATCTTTCATCTCAGTGCTCGGTTATTTTGGTAGAACATCACATGGATGTTGTTATGTCAGTGTGTAACCGACTCTATGTATTAAATTTTGGGCAAGTAATCGCTTCGGGCGATGTTGAATCTGTTAGACGAAACCCAGATGTTGTTGCTGCCTATCTTGGAGCGCATGCATGACTCTTATAGTAGAAAATCTCACAATTGATCACGGTGCAATCCGCGCGATTAATTCAGTCTCCTTTACCGTTCCGACAGGTAATTTGGCAGCAGTTATCGGTGCAAATGGTGCTGGAAAAACAACGCTGCTGCGCGGTCTATCTGGATTAAAAGAGATTAAATCTGGAAGAGCAACATGGAATGGTGACTCTGTAGTTGGTATGCGCCCAGAAAATTTAGCTCGCGCAGGAATCATGCACGTCTCGGATGGTAAATCAGTTATTGCAGAGCTCACTGTTAAAGAGAATTTGGCGCTAACTGGGCTTTGGCGCAAAGACAAAAAAGATGTTGCTGCGGCAACTGAAGAAGTTCTTTCACTCTTTCCAATTTTAGGCGAACGCATGTCTCAATCAGGCGGATCACTCTCAGGTGGCGAACGTCAGATGTTGGCAATCGGACGCGCTCTTGTCGCACGTCCGCAGTTACTGCTACTAGATGAACCTTCTCTTGGTCTTGCACCCCTGATAGTTGATCAAATATTTAAGACAATTAGAAAATTTGTTACCACCATGAATCTCACAGTTGTTCTAGTTGAGCAAAATGCGATGGGAGCACTTGCCATTGCCGATGAAGGAGTTGTTCTTAATCTAGGAAGTGTTGTGGCAGTTGATACTGCAGAAAACTTACTCAAAGACCCAGCAGTGCGCACTGCTTACTTGGGGTATTAAATGATAAAACTAATAACTGCAATTCTGACGGCTCTGACAACCGGAGCAATCTATGCGTTGATGTCGACAGCACTTGTACTTGTCTGGCGATCAACTCGAATCATTAACTTTGCACAAGCCGGTCAAGCAGTTCTCTCTACTTATATTGGATATGAAGTCACTGTGCGCACCGGTTCATTTTGGGTGGGTGTAGTTGCAGCAATGATTTTTGGTGCACTCCTTGGAGCAGTGATAGACAGATTCTTCATGCGACCAATTTTTAAGAGAATTCAAAGTGGACCAATTTTGATGATTGCGCCAGTGGTTGCAACGTTAGGTTTGCTTGGCATTATTCAATCAATTATTGGGTTTAAGTGGGGATTGACCTATCAATCACTTGCAGCGCCAGTTTCTACTGATGGATACACGCTATTTGGTCGAGTAATTGCATTTAGTCCATTTAATCTTTTGGTTGTTGTCTTTGCCACTGTGAGTATGTTGCTACTAACTCTGCTATTTCAAAAGACAAATATCGGCTTGGCGCTACGAGCATCTGCTCACTCACCAGAGATCGCCAGATTATCTGGAATCAAAGTTGATTTCATTAGAACTCTCGGCTGGTCTCTTGCCGGCGCAGCTGGTGGATTAGCGGGAATGCTCTACATACCTTCTTCCTACCTCTATCCAAATGCGATGGATGTATTGCTGGTATTTGGTTTCGTGGCTGCAGTAATTGGTGGGCTCGAGAGTTTATTTGGAGCAGTAGCAGGTGCGATGCTTCTGGGATTTGCAATTAGTTTTGCAACAAGTTACGTCAGTGAAAAACTTGTTTTCCCAATGGCTTTCATCATGCTCATCGTAGTTTTATTAATTAGACCAGCAGGAATATTTTCAAAGAAGAAGGGTCGGCGAGATTGATGCTTAAACTGACTCCTTCCAAGAAGCGAACAATTTTCTTCATTGCAATTGGCTGGGCTTTGTTATTAATTGGCGATCGCATTGGAGAATTGCGCCAGTATCAAGGCTCATTTGTTGCGATGTATGCGTTAGCAATTGCTTCAATCATTTTGCTCACTGGTTATTCAGGCCAACTCTCATTGGGCCACAGTGCATTAATGGCCGTGGGTGCATACGCAGGAGCTCTTTCGATTAATAACTTGCATTTACATCCCGCTATCGCACTAGTAATTGCAACATTTGTCGCAGGAGTATTTGGACTCTTGCTGGGTTTTGGTGTTGCTCGTCTGTCAGGACCTTATTTAGCTGGCACTACTTTGGCACTTGCTGTTTCATTACCAACGCTGGCCAATCAGTTCCCAATTCTTGGCGGTGAACAAGGAGTGGTATTTGACGTTGGTTTGCCGCCAGCGCGATTTGGTGAAAACTTTTCTCAGTACAAATGGTTTTTCTGGATTTCAACTCTTGCGGTTTTAATAATGCTCTGGCTTATTTCTAATTTTGTATCTTCACGATATGGACGCACTTTCCGAGCGATTCGAGATAATGAAACAGCGGCAGCTCTGGCAGGGCTTAATACCGGGCGCCTAAAGGTCCTAGCCTTTGCCATCAGTTCAGGAATGGCTGGACTGGCCGGAGGGCTGCTCGTAATGCTCATAAGTGGGGTTTCACCCAGCGCTTTCCCCTTAAGCCTCTCATTTTCTTTGCTGACGGGCGCCGTAGTTACTGGCGTGTATAGCCTCAAAGGTGTGATGCTAGGGGGGTTGGTTTTGGTGGCTATCCCTGAGATCGCCGATTCACTCGTTACCCGAATCGGAGGATCTGAAGGATTCACCGCAACCTTGCCTGGTTTCTTGGTGAGTGCACTGCTGATCTTGGCAGTGCTATTTGCACCAAATGGACCAGGAACGCTTTTGCACACTTTTAAAAAGCACCACTAAGTAAGAACCCTCAGATAACACACGGAAGGAAATACATGATCAGAAATACTCGCATGAAACGTTTCTCAATCGTTTCAGCGGTAGTCGCACTCGGAGCAATGGTATTTACCGCTCTTCCTGCACAAGCTGCCGATCCAGGTCTGACATCGTCAGAAATCAAGCTAGGAATTTCTACTCCACTTACAGGAACTGCTGCCCTTTCTTACGGCAAAGTTCCTGGTGCGATGAAAGCGTATTTCGATTTCATCAATGCAAATGGTGGAGTGTACGGTCGCAAAATTAAGTTAGTAGTTCGCGACGATAAATACCTTCCTACGTTGGCTGCTACACAGACAACTAACCTGGTTCTCAAGGATGGCGTTTTCGCTCTTGTTGCAGCTCTTGGAACTGCAACGCACTCAAAGGCATATGCAGCTGCATCACTTGCGGCAAAGAAAGTGCCTGATCTATTTGTAAATACTGGTTTCAGTGGTTTTGGTAATCAAGCCAAGTACCCAACAACATTTACAGTCCTTCCAAGCTATGCGATGGAAGCAAAAATTATTTCTAAGTTCGTCAAGGACAAGTTCCCAGGACAAGCAGTTGCCCTCGTAGCTCAAGATGATGAATTTGGTGTCGATGGCGTAAATGGTTTTGCTGCAGGTTCTCTAACACTTGCATCAAAGACTTTATACCCACAGAGTTCGATGACAGATGCTCGTGCGAAGGCACTTATCACTGGACTTAGTGCTATTCCAGGCAAGCCAGTTGTCATCCTCTTTGGAACAACAGATGTAACAGCACTGATTTTCAAAGCCGCTGAATCTCTAAACCTAGTAAGCAAATTTACTTGGATCGCAGGTTCTGTTGGTGGAGATGCCAATACGCTTCTAGCACTCGGTGTTAAGGCAACAACTATCGATGGCGCAATTGCTGCTAGCTTCTTTCCTGACGCAAAAGATACAACTGATGAATACGTCAAGGAATTTAGCAAGATCAATGCCAAGTACAACCCTGGTGTCTCATTCGACAACGTGGTTCTACAAGGTATGAACTCAGCGATGCTTACAGTGCAAGCACTACGTGCAGCAGGTAAGAATCTGACACGTGCTGGACTCATCAAGGCAATTGAAACTAAGGGATCAAAGTTTGCTAGCGCAGCTCTTGTACCTCTTAACTACTCAGCCACTAGCCACATCGGTTATAACGGTTACTGGATGGGTCAACTCAACGCAAAGGGCGAGTTGAAGCCATACGGCGGAACATTATCTGTTGTCACAACAGACTCAACAAATGGACCGATTACGCCATCAACATATAAGCGTCTTTCAATTCCTAAGAATGGGATACCAACAAACTCATGAAAAATATGAAAATAACTAAGGGCTTTTCAGCCGTACTTGTTACAGCGCTAGTTGCAACCCTTGCGGTTGTAACACCATCTGTTGCACAGGCAAGCACAACCTGTACGAAGGAAGTATTTACACCTTTATCAGGCGGTAGTGATGTTAAGTATCAAAAGTGCACAGGTACAGATTGGCAAGGATCTAAGTACGAAATTCGCATGCCTTCTAAATTTAACGGCATGATGTATTTGTACAGTCACGGTATTCGTGGAAACCACAACATGCCAAAGGTTCCTGTAATTAGACCTAATGGTTACGTAGTAGATATGTCACCAGAAGTTGCACCAGGACGTACTGCTAATGACCAGCAATTGATGGCTGAAGAGCTATTGAAGCAAGGCTACGCAGTTGCAGGTTCTGGCGTCTCAACACAGGGATGGTCAGTTCCAGAAGCTGTCGATGCAAACCTTGCCCTCATCATTGAAGCCCGTGAAAAGTTCCCAAAGATTAAGAAGATTGTTTCTTGGGGAGATTCACTTGGCGGTCACATTTCTCAATCACTATCCGAGCAATATGACGTTATTGACGCTGTAGCAAATCTGCACATGGCAGGTTCAGCTGATTCTCAATACACATACGCCAATGACTTCTTGTGGATGTTTAAGACTTACTTTGATCCAACGATCAAGGGAAATGGCTATTCATCTGGAACAGCTGGATACATGGAGTACATGGGAGATATAACAAAGGTATTAACAGCCTTTGGAACTATCCAGGCAGCAATTGCAGCCAACCCACTTGCACCAGCATGGCCAGCTAGTTCAACAGCTCCTGCAGCGCTTAAGGGAATTCCAGTTCGAAGTGCAGTACTTCTAGTTGGTTTACTTGCAGGCGTTCCAGTGCAGTCAAATACTTATGACGCATCATCTGGTCCTGCAGGTCCACTTGAAACTTCATTTGGTCTAGCAATTAGCCCAGCACTTGGTGTCTTTGAAAATGCATTCACCGCACTGGCACTGGCACTCATTGGAAACTATGACGCAGAGCTTCGATGTGGTGGAACTATTTTCGACAACACCACAACTGATTACGCTGCACGTCTTGGCGACAATGGCGATGTTTATGCTGCTGGTCTCAGCGGCAAGACAGCAACAGCTGGAATGTTGGCTTATCTCAATAAGCTCAACCCAGCTGCACCACGTGTAAAGGGCAATCCTGCTGCAATGAATTGCATCAAGAATGAACAAGCAAATTACACAGGCGCAGTAACAGTTCCAACAATTACAATCTCTCAGACTGCTGATCAAGTGACTCCAGCTGGATTCATTCAGAATTTCAAAGAGTTGTATGCATCTAATGTTGCTGCAGGTACTGCAAAGTCAGGTAACCTGTTAAATATTTGGAACAAGCCACCAGATACATATACGAAGTTTGATGCTGCTGGTAAGCCGATTACACCGGCCGTACCAACAACTGGCACAAGCCACTTTATGTATACCAATAAGGACCTTCTTATCATTGCCAAGATGCTTGCAACTGCAGGCAAGACTGGCAAGTTGCCTTCAGTAGCTACTGCTAAGGCAGCATTTAAGAACAACCCACATATATTCATTGATCCAGATTACAAACCTGAATTGATGTTTGCTGATCGCAAATAACTAGCGATTCAAACGCAAAGGGCCCCAGCTAACCTGGGGCCCTTTGCTTTTGACGCTAAACTTTCGATAATCATGAAAAAGATAGCAAGTGCCATAGAGATGCACGAACTCGGTGTGAAAATTGGCGCCCAATTACGAGCAGGCGATTTAATCTTGCTTAACGGCGACCTAGGCGCTGGCAAAACTGTTTTAATACAAGGCATTGCACAAGCACTTGGAATCCAAGGTGTCACTTCTCCAACATTTGTTATTTCAAAGGTGTATCAAGCGCCTCTGCCGTTAATACACGTTGATGTATATCGCTTATTAGATTCGGGCAAAGCCGCCTTGTTTTTAGATGATCTGGATTTAGATACCGATCGAGAAAACTGCGTCACAGTCGTTGAATGGGGCGGCGCAGAATCTGCAAGGCTTTCGGATCAAAGATTAGAAATAACAATTGATAGAAGTGATGAAGTTCGAAAAGTCTCATTTAATTGTGTTGGCAATAGATGGGCAGGTTTTTCTGCATGAGTGCGATATTGGCAATTGATACATCTACTTCTCGAACCTCCGTGGGGTTAATAGAAAATAGCGAATTAACTTGGTCAGCCTATGAAGATGGTGCAACCGCACATGCCGAAGCAGTGCCACGTTTAGTGCAGAAGGCTCTGGCTATCAATAATGAAATTTCGCAGGTAATTGTCGGAATGGGACCTGGGCCATACACAGGTTTGCGTGCTGGAATTTCATTTGCGCAAGCATTTGCGTGGGCCAGAAACTTAGAAGTTACTGGCGTGTGCTCACTCGATGCGATTGTGTGTAAAGAATCTGAATACATTGCTGCAACTGATGCACGTCGCAAAGAAATTTACTGGGCAAAATATCTTGAGGGCAAGAGAGTCGATGGACCGCACGTGAATGTGCCAGCAGAAGTAAGCGGCGCCGTATTTGTTGGCGAAGGTGCGCACAAGTATGGATTATGTGCGGATGCAACCTATCCAGATGTATCTATATTTTATTTACTTGCACGCGTGGATCAACCAATGTATTTACGTCGACCCGATGCCGTGCCAACGTTGGAGCGATGATGGATATTACATATCGTGAAGCTATGCCATTAGATCTTCCAGTATTGGTTTCAATCGAGCGCACACTCTTTTCTGATGCCCCTTGGTCAATGGGTCAATTCAAGGAAGAGTTTTCTGGAATTCCAAAGACTCGTTATTTCTTAGTTGCCCTAGATTCAGATAAACAGATCGTGGGATATGCAGGCGTCATGGTTGTTGCATCCGGTGTGGATGCTGATGTTCTAACCGTTGCCGTTCTTCCTGAAGCGCGCAGGCGCGGCATTGCTCGTCACTTCATGGATTCACTTGAAAAGTGGTCATCGATGCGCGTTGCCCCATCAATGATGCTTGAAGTCGGTGTTAATAACACATCGGCCATTTGCCTCTATGAATCACTCGGTTATTTAATAATTAATACTCGCAAAAATTATTACGGTCCGGGCCTTGATGCTCATGTCATGAAAAAGGTGTTGTCATGAGCGCACCACTGGTTCTTGGAATCGAAACATCCTGTGATGAAACAGCGATAGGAATCGTTAGAGGCCGTAGTTTATTAGCAAATGAAATTGCATCTAGCGCGCAAGAGCATGCGCGCTTTGGTGGCGTTGTTCCAGAAATCGCCAGCCGTGCACATTTAGAGGCGATGATTCCGGCCTTAGATCGCGCCCTAAAAAGTGCCAGAGTTTCACTCAAAGATATTGATGCAGTTGCAGTTACGGCAGGTCCTGGTCTAGTCGGTGCTCTGTTGGTGGGAACATCGACTGCTGCAGCACTTGCGCTGGCATTAGATAAACCACTCTTTGGTGTGAATCACTTAGCTGCCCACATAAGTGTTGATTATTTAACTCACGATAATCCACTTGATCCAACGATTGCATTACTTGTTAGCGGTGGGCACTCATCCATTTTGCAGATAAATGACATCACATCTTCGGTTACATCTTTAGGTTCAACGATGGATGACGCAGCCGGAGAAGCATTCGACAAGATCGCACGTGTGATGGGATTGGGTTTTCCTGGGGGACCAGCTGTAGATCTCGAAGCAAAAAGTGGGGATGCCAATGCAATTAATTTTCCACGTGGATTAACACAAGCAGAAGATTGGCGCACACGCCCATATGATTTTTCATTCTCAGGACTTAAGACAGCAGTTGCTCGTTATTTAGAATCAACACCGCAATACAAACGTGCAGATGTTGCGGCTTCTTTTCAAGAAGCAATCGTTGATGTGCTGGTGCAAAAATCACTCGCTGCTTGTAAAGCCACTGGAATAGATCACCTTGTAATAGCTGGCGGAGTTGCGGCTAATTCACGGCTTCGAGAATTGGCCGAGCAGAGATGCCAGGTGGCCGGTGTGAAATTACGGATCCCATCGCCATTGCTGTGCACCGATAACGGAGCGATGGTTGCAGCCCTTGCCTCGCTCATGAGCAGCGCGGGCCGGGCTGCCTCAGCAATTGATTTCACCGCCTCATCCAGCCTTTCTGTGGAGAGCGTAAGCGTTTAATTACCTAATTTGCGCACGGTCAATGGCCACCCGTATTCTTGGCGTTAGCACTCAAGGGTCGAGTCTGCTAACTGCGACTCAAGGCCCATCCGTCGGAAAATAAAGGAGTAATACCCATGGCTGTTGCCATTAAGCCGCTTGAAGATCGCATTGTCGTAAAGGCCAATGAGGCTGAAACAACTACTGCATCAGGTCTTGTTATCCCAGATACAGCTAAAGAGAAGCCACAAGAAGGCACTGTTATAGCTGTTGGGCCAGGTCGCTTTGATGACGGCGTTCGCGTTCCTATGGATGTCAAAGTTGGCGATGTTGTTCTTTATAGCAAGTACGGCGGAACAGAAGTTAAGTACAACAATGAAGAGTACTTAGTTCTATCTGCTCGTGACATTCTCGCTGTTATCGAGAAGTAAATGGGAAAGATTCTAGATTTCGACGAGCACGCTCGTCGTGCGATGGAACGTGGCGTCAACATTCTTGCTGACACCGTCAAGGTAACTCTGGGACCTAAGGGTCGAAACGTTGTTATCTCTAAGGCCTATGGCGCTCCAACAATTACAAATGATGGTGTAACAATCGCCAAGGAAATTGAATTATCTGACCCTGCAGAAAACATGGGTGCACAACTCGTTAAAGAAGTTGCTACCAAGACCAACGATGTCGCCGGTGATGGAACAACAACAGCGACAGTTCTGGCTCAGGCAATGGTTAAAGAAGGACTACGTAACCTTGCAGCTGGCGCACAACCTATGGATCTTAAACTCGGTATCGAAGCAGCAGTTGCTGCAGTATCTGAGCGCCTTCGCGCAAACGCTACTGTCGTTAACGACAAAGCACAGATTGCAGATGTTGCAACGATTTCAGCACAAGATCGCAGCATCGGAGACCTCATCGCAGAAGCGATGGACAAGGTCGGCAAAGATGGTGTGATTACAGTTGAAGAAGCATCAACGACCGCACTCGAACTCGAATTCACAGAAGGTATGCAATTTGATAAGGGTTATATCTCCCCATATTTCGTAACAGATCAAGATCGCATGGAAGCTGTCCTAGAAGATGCTTACGTGTTAATCGTTGGAAATAAAATTTCAGCACTGGCTGACTTGCTTCCAATTCTTGAAAAAATTGCACAGGCTTCAAAGCCACTATTAATCATCGCTGAAGACGTTGAAGGAGAAGCTCTTTCAACTCTCGTTGTAAACCGCATGCGTGGTGTATTTGCTTCGGCTGCAGTGAAAGCACCTGGCTTTGGAGATCGCCGCAAAGCGATGCTTGAAGACATTGCAATTCTGACCGGCGGAACAGTGATCTCAGCAGAAGTTGGAATGAAGCTAGATCAAATCGGAATCGAATCACTTGGCAAGGCTCGTCGCGTAGTAATTTCAAAGGATGCAACCACAATCGTGGACGGCGCTGGAGATAAGAAACTCGTTGCAGCTCGCGTGCAAGAAATCCGTAATGAATTAGCCACAACAGATTCTGAATGGGATCGCGGCAAGCTTCAAGAGCGCGTTGCAAAACTCGCTGGTGGAGTCTGCGTAATCAAAGTTGGCGCACACACCGAAGTAGAACTCAAGGAGAAGAAGCACCGCCTTGAAGATGCTATTTCAGCTACTCGCGCAGCAGTAGAAGAAGGAATCGTTATCGGTGGAGGCGCAGCACTTGTGCATGCCGCCGATTCACTCGAAGGCGATCTTGGATTCACTGCTGATAAAGCAGTTGGCGTGCGTCTTGTTCGCAAAGCATGTGATGAACCACTTCGTTGGATTGCAGAAAATGCAGGCCTCGAAGGCTATGTAGTTGTAGCAAAGGTTCGTGCCATGAAAGCACATGAAGGATTTAATGCTGCAACTGATGTCTATGGCGATCTTGCAA
>JBIKPX010000004.1:0-29748 GCA_044357195.1 Candidatus Planktophila sp.
CAATGGTGAAAAAGTTGTGCAAGAGACACGTCACTTCCAAGAAGATACGGGACTGACACGTTCAGGTCGTTCTAAGGAACAAGCTGAGGATTATCGCTATTTCCCAGAACCAGATTTAGTACCAGTTGCACCTGATGCGCAGTGGATTGAAAAACTGCGCGCAGGATTGCCCGAACGACCATCGCTACGTCGTAAGCGTTTGCAAGAACAATGGTCTGTGCCAGATAAAGAGATGGCAGCAATGATTAACGCTGATGTTCTCAACATTGTTGAAGAAACTGTGCTTTTGGGTGCTGATCCAACAAAAGCTCGTTCGTGGTGGCTAGGTGAGATTTCTCGTTTAGCAAATGAAAAAGATGTTGCAATTACTCAGATGGAAATAACAGCCAAAGATGTTGCAGAGATTGTTTCTCTAGTTGCAAAGGGTGAACTCACAGATAAATTAGCCAGACAAGTCATCGAAGGTGTTATTGCTGGAGAAGGAACGCCAGCACACGTGATAAGTACTCGCGGGATTAAAGTTGTTAATGATGATGGCGCGCTTATGGCTGCGATTGAAAAAGTTTGCTCAGAACAATCTGAAACTGCTGACAAAGTTCGAAATGGCCACTTGCCTGCAGCCGGCGCACTCATCGGTGCAGTCATGAAAGAGACAAAGGGCCAAGCAGATGCCGCTCGGGTTCGAGAGCTTCTACTTGGCCACCTTGGTCAAGCCTAGAAATTAGTGAGCGATAGCGCCTTCAGTTTCAACAACTGCTTCTTTTCCAATATTGATAAAGAAGAAGAGAACAACTGCGCCAACTAACAAGAGCACAGAGCTAACTGTAAACGCCACAGTAAATCCGTGCGTAATTCCAAATGCTGGAGTTTTATCTGGATTACTTGCCATATAAGAAGTCGCTGCGGTTGCAGCAACAGTATTGAGAAGTGCGGTTCCAAGGGACCCACCGACTTGCTGGCTTGTATTTAACAGCGCACTTGCAACACCAGCATCACGATTGCCTACTCCGTGAAGAGATGTTGTAGAAAGTGGAATAAAGACAAGTGCCATGCCGCTAGACATGATCAGAAGTGATGGCAATACGTGAGTTACATATGATGTTTCAGGTGTGATGCGAGTGAGCATAAGTAATCCAACTGCTGCAGCAACTAATCCTGGAACCATCAGTGGTTTAGGTCCAACTTTTGGAAGTAATTGTGAAGCAACGCCGGCAAAGACAATGATGCCTGCTGTAAATGGCAAGAATGCAAAGCCTGAACGAAGTGGTGTATATCCAAGAACTGTTTGTAAATACAGACCTAAAAATAGGAACATAGAAAATAGTCCTGCACCGACAACAAGTGAACCGAGGTATGAACCACCACGGTTGCGTTCAGTCACCACGCGCATTGGCATCAATGGATTAGCAACTTTTCTCTCAATCACAACAAATGCGAAAAGAAGAATTGCAGATGCGCCTAAGAATGAGAGAGTCGTTGTATCTGACCAACCCTTTGTAGCTGCTTCATTAAATCCATAGACGAGTGCAAATAAACCGGCAGATGCGGTCAATACACCTGGCAAGTCATAGCTGTGATCACCCCCTGCTTTAGATTCATGCACATACTTAATAGCTAAGAGCGCGGCGGCGATTGCAATAGGAGCGTTGACTCCAAGACACCAGCGCCATGAGAAGTATTCAGTTAAAGCTCCACCAAGAATTAATCCAATTGCAGCTCCGCCGCCTGAGATTGCGCCGTAGACACCAAATGCACGAGCACGTTCTTTCGGATCAGTAAATGTAACGCTGACAATTGAAAGAGCGGCGGGTGCAAGTAATGCACCGAAGACTCCTTGTAATCCGCGAGATGCGAATAGCAGCGCTTGTGTCGATGCAATTCCACCAAGTGCTGATGCAGCTGCAAAGCCGATAAGTCCGATCATGAATATTTTTTTGCGGCCTACGAAGTCAGCGATGCGCCCACCCAATAGCAAGAGTGAACCAAATGCGAGGGTGTATGCCGTAATAACCCATTGTTGATTTGCATCAGAAATACCTAGTTCAGCCTTAGCACTTGGTATTGCAATATTTACGATTGAGCTATCTAAAACAACCATTAGTTGAGCAACTGCTATGACGAGAAGTGTGCGCCAGCGATCTGGTGCCTGGCCTGCTGGATAGTTTGGGTTGGTCATGCAAAAGCTCCAATTCAGATTAAATTTATTGTTCTTTAGAGGATAAGATTCTCTCATGCCTAACATGAAGCCGCGTTCAGGGGTAGTCACCGATGGACTTGAGCGAGCACCTGCACGGGGAATGTTGCGTGCAGTTGGTATGGGCGATGAAGATTGGGTAAAGCCGCAAATCGGTATTGCATCATCGTGGAATGAAATTACTCCTTGCAATATGTCACTTGATCGTTTAGCAAAAGCTTCGAAAGAAGGAGTACTTGCCGCAGGTGGTTTTCCAATGCAGTTTGGAACAATTTCAGTTTCCGATGGAATTTCAATGGGCCATGAAGGAATGCACTTCTCACTTGTTTCTCGCGAAGTAATCGCCGATTCAGTTGAAACAGTGATGCAAGCAGAGCGCTTTGACGGAATGGTCACCTTTGCAGGTTGTGATAAATCTCTTCCCGGGATGATGATGGCAGCAGCGCGTTTAGATGTTGCAAGCGTTTTTGTTTATGCAGGTTCAACTCTTCCTGGCCAAGTCGATGGCAAAGATGTAACGATTATTGATGCCTTTGAAGCCGTGGGTGCATGCGCACGTGGGTTAATTACTCAGGAACGTGTAGATCAAATAGAACGTGCAATTTGTCCAGGTGAAGGTGCTTGTGGTGGCATGTACACCGCAAACACAATGGCAGCAATTGGCGAAGCGCTGGGTCTGTCATTGCCTGGATCTTCTGCTCCTCCGGCAGTTGATCGCCGCAGAGATGCGTACGCGGTTAAATCAGGCGAAGCAGTTGTAAATTTAATTCGTTTAGGTATTACTACTCGACAAATTTTGAGTAAAAAAGCCTTTGAAAATGCAATCACAATCTTGATGGCACTAGGTGGTTCGACTAATGCCGTGCTTCATCTGTTGGCAATTGCACACGAAGCCGAGGTTGATTTAACTCTCGATGATTTCCATCGAATCGGATCGAAGGTCCCTTTGCTCGGAGATCTAAAGCCTTTTGGTAAATTTGTTATGACAGACCTAGACCGCGTAGGTGGAATTCCAGTTGTACTAAAGATTTTGCTAGATGCTGGATATTTACATGGTGATACTTTGACGGTTACTGGAAAAACAATGGCTGAAAACCTAGCTGACATTAATCCACCATTTCCTGATGGTGTAGTTGTCCACCCGGCAAGCAGTCCGCTCTCTAAAGATGTTGGAATCACAATTCTTGGTGGCTCACTAGCTCCAGAAGGTGCGGTATGTAAAACCGCTGGAATTGGTATTGACTCTTTTGAAGGACCAGCTCGTGTTTTTGATCGCGAGCAAGCTGCGATGGATGCAGTTGAAGATGGAACAGTTAAATCTGGCGATGTAGTCGTGATTCGTTACGAAGGTCCTAAGGGTGGACCTGGAATGCGCGAAATGCTCATGGTCACTGGTGCAATAAAAGGTGCTGGTCTTGGCAAATCTGTGTTGCTATTAACGGATGGAAGATTCTCTGGTGGTTCAACTGGCTTGTGCGTTGGTCACGTAGCACCTGAAGCGGTTGATGGTGGACCGATTGCATTTATCAAAGATGGAGATCGCGTAAAGATTGATACCGTAAAGCGCACACTTGATTTATTAGTTGATGCAGCAGAACTTGAAAAACGAAAAGCTGGTTGGAAGCCATTGCCACACAAATACACCCGCGGTGTCTTAGCTAAGTACTGCAAAGTTGTCGGATCTGCCTCAAAAGGCGCCGTCTGCGGTTAACTTCGCTCAAATTCTGAGATGTTTCAACCTGGGGTTGACGCTTTGAGCCTATGTATTGGACAATAGCGTCATGTCAACAAAGCCAAGCCGCCTCGTGGTGGTGATTTAAAAGCGCGTGATCTAGCAAAACGATCGCGCGCTACCCTCAGTTGATCTGAGGGTTTTTTACTTTAACGGTGGATTAAGAAGGGAAGGAGAACAAAAGTGAGTACACCCAATGGCACTGCAATGAATGGTGCAACGAGTTTGGTCAAATCACTTGAAGCTGCAGGCGTCGACGTTATGTTCGGTATTCCTGGTGGCGCAATTCTTCCTGCCTACGATCCAATTTTTGATTCAAAGATCAGACACATTCTTGTTCGCCACGAACAAGGAGCCGGTCACGCTGCAACTGGATATGCCCAAGTTTCTGGTCGCGCTGGAGTGTGTATTGCAACCTCTGGTCCAGGGGCTACAAATTTAGTTACACCACTTGCAGATGCCGCAATGGATTCAGTTCCATTAGTTGCAATTACTGGTCAAGTTCCAAGTGCTGCAATTGGAACAGATGCATTTCAAGAAGCAGATATCCGCGGCATCACAATGCCTTTTACAAAGCACAATTATTTAATAACTGATCCTGCCGAAATTCCACGGGCAATTGCTGAAGCTTTTCACATTGCAACAACAGGACGTCCAGGACCTGTATTAGTAGATATTGCAAAAGATGCCCTGCAAAAACAGACTGTCTTTAATTGGCCCGCATCAGTTTCGCTTAAGGGTTATCAACCTACTGTGCAACCAAATGCGCAATCTATTTCTGATGCTGCAGCATTGATTACACAATCACATCGCCCAGTGTTCTACGTGGGCGGCGGAATAATGAAAGCAAACGCCTCTAAGGAATTGCGCGAAATTGCTGAATTACTCGGTGCACCTGTTGTTACAACATTGATGGCACTTGGATCATTTCCACATAGTCATCCATTGCATATGGGTATGCCTGGAATGCACGGCTCAGTTGCTGCTGTGACCACACTTCAAAAAGCTGATCTTCTTATAACGCTCGGTGCCAGATTCGATGATCGTGTAACCGGAAAACTTTCTACTTTTGCAGTCAATGCAAAGGTTATTCACTGCGATATTGATCCTGCAGAAATTGGAAAAAATCGCTTTGCAGATGTTCCAGTAATCGGGGATTTAAAGCACACACTCATTGCACTAATTCCTGCTCTTAAAGCAGCGCTAGCTAAAGACCGCCCAGATTTGTCTACATGGTTGCGCCAAGTTAATAACTTAAAGAGCACATACCCATTGGGCTATGACAAACCATCAGATGGATCGACTTCTCCTCAATACGTCATCGAACGTATTGGAAAATTATCTGCGCCCGACAGCATTTATGTTGCAGGTGTTGGTCAACATCAAATGTGGGCCGCGCAATTTGTTCCTTACGAACTTCCACGCACGTGGTTAAATTCTGGCGGACTTGGAACCATGGGTTATTCCGTTCCAGCTGCGATGGGTGCAAAAGTTGCAGCGCCAGATACAACTGTGTGGTCAATCGATGGTGATGGTTGCTTCCAGATGACCAACCAAGAATTAGTAACGTGCGCCCTTAACAACATTCCAATCAAGGTTGCAATTATTAACAATGAAAGCCTTGGCATGGTTCGCCAGTGGCAGACCTTGTTCTATGAGGGCCGTTATTCAAATACAAACCTTGAATCAAAGCGCGTGCCAGATTTTCCAAAATTGGCAGATGCCATGGGTTGCGTAGGTTTAAGTTGTGATCGCCCAGAAGATGTTGATAAGACAATTGAAAAAGCACTGTCAATTAACGATCAACCAGTAGTAGTTGATTTTAGGGTTCATCGTGATGCAATGGTGTGGCCAATGGTTGCAGCTGGAACATCTAATGATGACATCATGATCGCGCGCGAAATGGCGCCTGACTGGGATTCACAGGAGCTCTAATGAGTAAACACATACTCGAAGTTCTCGTTGAAAACTCACCCGGCGTACTTGCACGCGTGGCTGGGCTTTTCTCGCGCCGTGCATACAACATTGATGCACTGACGGTTGGTCCTACCAAAGATCCTGCAATTTCAAAGATGCAAATTGATGTCGATGTTGAAGGCCATGCTCTTGAACAAGTAATTTCACAACTAGACAAGTTGATCAATGTAATTTCGATCAAGGAAATCTTGCCTACCAACGTAAAACCAGCTTCAACCGATACTCAACCTGATTATCAAAACTAACACCAACAAAAATAAGGAGAAATACCGTGGCAACGATGTATCACGAAGAGGATGCAGATCTTTCAATTATCCAGGGACGCAAAGTTGCGATCATTGGCTACGGATCTCAGGGTCATGCTCACGCACTTAATTTGCGTGACAGTGGTGTTGATGTTCGAGTTGGTCTAAAAGATGGTTCACCTTCACGCGCAAAAGCAGAGGCTGAAGGTCTTAAAGTAACCAGCGTTGCAGAAGCAGTAAAAGAAGCAACGGTCATCATGATTTTGGCCCCAGATCATCTACAACGCCACATCTATACAGAATCGATTCTGCCAAACCTAAAAGAAGGCGATGCGCTTTTCTTTGGTCACGGCTTTAATATTCGCTTTGGTTACATCAAGCCAAGCACATCAGTTGATGTTGCAATGGTTGCGCCAAAGGGACCTGGTCACCTTGTCCGTCGCGAGTACGAAGCTGGTCGCGGTGTTCCAGTAATCGTGGCCGTTGAACAAGATTCAACCGGTTCTGCATGGCCACTGACGCTCTCATATGCCAAAGCAATTGGCGGATTACGCGCAGGCGGAATCCTTACAACATTTACAGAAGAGACAGAGACAGATCTATTCGGTGAGCAATCAGTTCTATGTGGTGGAGCTTCACAACTAGTTATGTATGGTTTTGAAACTCTTGTCGAAGCAGGTTACCAACCAGAAGTTGCCTACTTTGAATGTCTTCACGAACTCAAGTTAATCGTTGACTTGATGTATGAAGGCGGAATCGCAAAGCAGCGTTGGTCAGTATCTGACACAGCAGAGTTTGGTGATTACGTTTCTGGACCTCGAGTCATTGATCCACGAGTAAAAGAGAATATGAAAGCTGTTCTTGCTGACATCCAAAGTGGAGCCTTTGCTAAGCGCTTCATTGACGATCAAGAAAATGGCGCTAAAGAATTTACAACATTGCGCGCAAAGGGTGAATCTCATCCAATCGAGGCTGTTGGTCGCGAACTTCGCAAGATGATGTCATGGGTAAAGGCTTCAAATAAGGATGATTACAAAGAGGGAACGGCTGCGCGTGGCTAAACCTGTCGTACTCATCGCTGAAGAGCTAAGTCCTGCAACTGTTGGGGTACTTGGTTCAGATTTCGACATCCGTCATTGTGACGGAGCAAATCGAGATGAACTTCTCGCTGCACTGAAATCAGGCGTTGATGCTGTACTTATTCGCTCTGCAACCAAGATGGATGCAGAAGCAATCAGTGCTGCGACAGGATTAAGAGTAATTGCACGTGCAGGAGTTGGGCTAGATAACGTTGATATACCAGCAGCAACTGCTGCAAAAGTTATGGTTATCAATGCGCCAACTTCAAACATTGTGAGCGCCGCTGAATTGGCAATTGCATTAATGATGGCTTCTGCGCGAAATATTTCACCAGCGCACGCATCACTTCGTGCAGGTAAATGGGCTCGCTCTAAATTCAGTGGAACCGAAATCTTTGAAAAGACACTCGGAATCGTTGGGTTTGGAAAGATTGGTCAATTAGTTGCCCACCGCATGAAAGCCTTTGGCATGAATGTGATTGCCTACGATCCTTATTTAACTGCAGAAAAAGTTTCAGCACTTGGAGTCAAGCTCGTTGATCTAGATGAGTTGTTGAAAAATTCAGATTTCATCACTATTCATCTACCAAAAACGAAGGAAACTCTTAATTTAATTGGTGAAGAAGCTCTTTCAAAGGTTAAGCCAACTGTGCACATTGTTAATGCTGCACGTGGGGGAGTCCTAGATGAGGCAGCCCTGTATAAAGCCATTACAGAAGGTCGCGTTGCTGGCGCCGGTATAGATGTTTATGCAACCGAGCCTTGCACTGACTCACCACTATTTTCACTCGATCAAGTTGTGGCAACGCCACACCTTGGTGCTTCAACGGAGGAAGCTCAAGAGCGTGCTGGCATAGATGTTGCACACTCTGTTCGCAAAGCACTTGCTGGCGAATCAGTCCCAGATGCTGTGAATGCGTAAGGATAAAAAATGTCAAAGAATTTTAATTTAGCTGTCATCGCTGGCGATGGCATCGGTCCAGAAGTTGTTGCAGAAGGAATCAAAGTACTCGATGTTGTCGCAAAGAAATACGGCGCAACCTTTACTAAGACTTCTTATGATTTGGGCGCTGGGTATTGGCATAAAACTGGAGAAGTTTTGCCAGATGCCATCCTTAAAGAAATTGCAAAGGCAGATGTCATTCTTCTTGGCGCTGTTGGCGACCCAACAGTTCCTAGCGGAGTATTAGAGCGCGGCTTACTCCTTAAATTGAGATTCGCATTTGATCATTACATCAATTTACGTCCTGCTCGCTTAATGCCTGGAGTAATTTCTCCTCTTGCAACAAAGCAGCCAATTGATTTTGTCGTTGTTCGCGAAGGTACTGAAGGACCATACGTTGGTGCCGGTGGAGTACTTGCCGAAGGAACAGATGCTGAAATTGCAACGGAAGAGAGTCTTAATACTCGCCGCGGTGCAGAGCGTGTAATTCGTGATGCGTTCAATCGCGCGATGGCACGTGAGCGCAAGAAACTTACATTGGTTCATAAAAACAATGTGCTCACTCGCGCAGGTGGATTGTGGACTCGTACATTTAACGAAGTTGCAAAAGAGTTTCCACAGGTGACAACAGATTATTTACACGTCGACGCTGCTTCAATGTTCTTCGTGACTAATCCAGAACGATTCGATGTGGTTGTTACTGATAATTTATTCGGAGACATCTTGACTGATATTGCTGCTGCAATTTGTGGCGGCATCGGCCTTGCAGCTTCCGGAAATATCAATCCAACTGGAAAATTCCCTTCAATGTTTGAGCCGGTTCACGGATCGGCTCCAGATATTGCAGGAAAAAATATTGCAGATCCAACAGCAACTGTGATGTCAGTTGCCATGATGCTTGATCACTTAGGCCTTACTGATGCAGCGCGCGATGTTGAACGCGCAGTTGCAGCAGATTTGGTTTCACGTGGAGATAAAAAGCGCAGTACAAGCGAAGTGGGAGATGCGCTCGTCGCAGCGTTATAAGACCATGAAAATTTCATTAAACCCACAAGCAAAGGATGCAGCCACTCGCGATGGTCTCGTTGCCGAAGGTGGTTTTGGTAAGTACTACACAGATCACATGGTTGTGTGTGAATGGAATGAAAAAGATGGATGGTCTGAACCTGAATTAAAAGCATACGGTCCAATTTCACTAGATCCTGCGACAGCTGTTTTTCATTACGGACAAGAAATTTTTGAAGGCATGAAGGCGTATCGCCAACCAGATGGTGGCATCGGTTTATTTCGCCCGGATGCAAACGCACGTCGCTTTGCAAAATCAGCAAACCGATTAGCGCTGCCTGAAATGCCAGAAAAACTATTTCTCGAAACTGTTGAAGCACTTGTTAAGCAAGATGCTGGCTGGGTGCCAAATAAAGTTGGCGAATCACTTTATATTCGCCCATTCATGTTTGCCACCGAAGTTGGTCTAGGCGTTCGTCCATCAAATAAAGCTTTGTACATGTTAATTGCCACACCGGCCGGTGCTTATTTTGATCCATCAAAAGCTGTAAATGTTTGGATTTCAACTGAATACGTACGTGCAGCACAAGGCGGAACTGGCGAAGCCAAGTGCGGTGGAAATTACGCAGCATCCCTCGTTGCACAAAAAGCTGCAGCTAAAGAAGGTTGCGATCAAGTTGTGTGGATCGATGCAAAAGAACGCAAATGGGTTGAAGAGATGGGCGGAATGAATCTTTATTTTGTTAAGGGTTCTGGCGCTGATGCAACTGTTATTACTCCAAAGTTAACTGGAACTCTCTTGCCTGGAATTACGCGAGATTCAATCCTCTCTGTTGCTAAAGACCTTGGATACAAAACAGAGGAAGTAATGCTCAGCATTGATGACTGGCGAGATGGTGTGGCATCTGGTGAAATAACTGAAATTTTTGCCTGCGGAACAGCCGCTGTTGTTTCTCCTGTCGGAACTGCCAAGAGCGCGATGGGTACTTGGGTAACAGGAGATGGGCAACCTGGAAAAATAACGATGCAAATTCGTAATCATCTTTTGGGAATTCAACATGGTTCTGTCAATGACACACATAAGTGGATGCGCAAGGTCCTCTAATGCCCGTTAATGACTCCTTTCATATATATGACACCACTTTGCGCGATGGCGCACAGCAAGAAGGTTTGAATTTATCCGTTCAAGATAAGTTGGCCATTGCCCGTCATTTAGATGATCTAGGTGTTGGGTTTATTGAAGGTGGTTGGCCTGGTGCAAATCCTAAAGACACAGAGTTTTTTGAACGCGCAAAAAAAGAGTTAAAGCTTAAGAATGCAACCTTCGTGGCATTTGGTGCTACACGTCGTCCAAATGTAAAGGCTGCAGATGATGCATTATTAGGCGCGCTTCGAGATAGCGGAGCACCAGCTGTGACGCTGGTTGCAAAATCTTTTGATCGCCATGTGGATCTCGCACTTAAAACTACGTTAGATGAAAACCTTGCAATGATTAAAGACTCAATTGAGCACTTGCGCGCAGAAGGTCAAAGAGTTTTTCTTGATGCCGAGCACTTCTTTGATGGGTATCGCTCTAATCGTGCATATGCACTTGAAGTCATTCGCACAGCAGCAGAAGCTGGTGCAGATGTGATCGCTCTTTGTGACACAAATGGCGGAATGCTTCCAGATGAACTCTCACAAGTTGTTCATGATGTTTTGCAAGCAAGTCAGGCACGACTTGGAATCCATTGCCACAACGACACAGGTTGCGCAGTTGCCAACTCGATGGCTGCAGTCGCCGCAGGAGTAACACACGTTCAAGGAACGCTCAATGGTTATGGTGAGCGAACAGGTAATGCCGACCTCGTAACAATCATTGCAAATCTTGAATTAAAGAAAAAACAACTAGTACTTCCAAAAGATGCCTTGCGAGAAGCATTTAGAATTTCACATGCCATCGCAGAAGTAACAAATGTTTCCTCTAGTGCGCGTCAGCCATACGTCGGCATCTCAGCCTTTGCACATAAGGCTGGCCTACATGCCAGTGCAATCAAAGTTGATCCGTCCCTATATCAACACGAAGACCCTGAATCAGTTGGTAACGACATGCGCATGCTTGTTTCTGAAATGGCTGGACGTGCATCTATTGAATTAAAATCTGTAGAACTCGGTGTTGACCTTGGCGGCGATCGCGAACTCATCGGACGCGTTGTTGATCGTGTGAAAGATTTAGAGTCTCAAGGATTTACCTTTGAGGCAGCAGATGCTTCATTTGAGCTTTTGTTACTTGAAGAAGTTTCTGGAAAACGTCCATCATTTTTTAACATCACCCACTGGGCAACAACGACTGAGCGCACATCTAAGTCTGGCATCACAACAAAAGCAGAAGTAAGTGTTGTTGCAAATGGAAAAGAATTTACATGTAGTGGATCAGGAAACGGACCTGTTAACGCAATTGATAATGCTCTGCGCACTGGACTTAAACAGTTCTATCCTGAACTAGAAGTACTAGAACTTACCGATTACAAGGTTCGTATTCTCGAAGGTCGTTTAGGAACAGGTGCGATCACTCGCGTTCTGGTTGAAACCAGTGATGGTAAGGGTGAGTGGAACACCATTGGTGTTCACGAAAATATCATCGCTGCCTCAGCGATGGCCCTTGAAGATGCTTTAACCTTCGGCCTTCTTCGTCAAGGTCGCAAACCCGAGTAATCTTTACCCATGTCTACACCTACATTAAATGATGTACGTGTTGCCTTTGAAAATGATTTACATACAAAGCGCGATCTTTCACTTCATACAATTCGTGCATACGCCGGTGATTTAGAAAGCTTTTTTATTCACCTGCAAGCACTAGGAGTTTCAGATATTCACAATATTGATATTTCACACCTTCGCTCCTGGTTGGCAAATATTTCAGTTAAAGGCGGTGCAAGAACCACACTGGCTCGGCGCGCAGTAACAATTCGCTTATTTACTAAGTGGGCCCATAAGAATGGATATTTATCTAAAGATATTGGCGTAACACTTGCAACACCCAAGGGACATAGAGTTTTACCCGATGTTTTGGGTGTCAGCGATGCAAGAGATGTCATGGAATCTATGGCAATGAGAGCAGGCGAAGAAGATTCGCCATTAGCGATTCGCGACAGCGCGATGCTAGAAATTTTGTATGCAAGTGGTGCGCGCGTAGCAGAGTTATGTGGTCTGGACTTTGATGCTATTGATTATGACCGTCAAGCAATTCGTGTGATTGGTAAGGGAAACAAAGAACGCTCCATTCCAATTGGAATTCCTGCCATGAAAGCTTTGAAAAATTGGGTCGATAACGCACGTCCACAAATAGCATCGGATAAATCTGGTTCGGCGATATTTCTTGGCACGCGTGGGAAACGAATTGATCAACGCACAGTTCGTACAGTTGTTTATGAAGCGTTAAGTGCCATCGAAGGATTAGAAAAATTAGGACCACATGCTCTGCGACATTCAGCTGCTACCCATCTACTCGAAGGAGGGGCAGATTTACGAACGGTGCAAGAAATTTTGGGGCACGCCTCTCTTGCTACAACGCAGATTTATACCCATGTATCCACCGAACGTTTACAAAAAGCGTATAAGCAGGCCCATCCCCGCGCATAAGGTGTGGATTTTGCACTCCTGAACCTCAGGTAAGATTTCACCCGCACCAGAGCAATCTGGTGACATCTCAGCACTCATTCGACTTAGTCGAAAATCATTTCGGTCCAGTTCGCTGGTAGATGAAGAGTGCGACGGGTTTAACAAATAGTTAAACCATTAACCGAGCGGGTTATTTTTGCTAAGCAGAAATAACCTATGAAGGAGCACGCCATCATGGCTGTTGTAACAATGCGAGAACTTCTCGACAGTGGAGTCCACTTCGGACATCAAACTCGTCGCTGGAATCCAAAGATGAAGCGCTTTATTTTCACAGAGCGCAATGGCATCTACATCATCGATATCCAACAATCACTTGCACTCATTGATAACGCATATGAGTTTGTTAAAGATGTTGTTGCAAAGGGCGGACACGTTTTGTTCGTCGGAACTAAGAAAGCAGCTCAAGAGCCAATCATCGCTCAAGCCGCGCGAGTTGGAATGCCTACTGTTACTGAGCGTTGGCTCGGCGGTATGTTGACTAACTTCCCAACCGTTTACAAGCGAATTCAGCGCCTCAAGGAGCTAGAAGCACTAGAAGCAACTAATGACATGTTGCTTACTAAGAAAGAACTTCTAGTACTTCGTCGTGAGCGCGAAAAGCTTCACAAAAACCTTGATGGAATCCGCAATATGACTAAGTTGCCAAGTGCAATTTGGGTTGTGGACACAAAGAAAGAGCACTTAGCAGTTGCTGAAGCCAAGAAGCTTGGTATTCCAGTAATTGCTATCTTGGATACAAATTGCGATCCAGATGAAGTTGATTTCAAGATTCCTGGAAACGATGACGCAATCCGTTCAATTGGATTGCTTACTCGCGTAATCACAGATGCAATCGTTGCAGGCCTACAAGCTCGCTCGGCTGTTGTGAAGGAAGAAACTAAGACTGAGGCGCCAGTAGTGGCAGCCGATGAACCATTAGCTGACTGGGAAAAAGAAGCAACACAAGCAGCACCAACAACTCCAGTGGAGGCTTAACACGTGGCTTATTCAGCAGAAGATGTAAAGAAACTGCGTGAAGCAACTGCAGCAGGAATGCTCGATTGCAAGAAGGCACTTGATGAAGCAAATGGTGACTATGACAAAGCTGTAGAAATCATTCGTGTCAAAGGACTTAAGGGCGTTACAAAACGTGAAGGCCGTCTGACATCTAATGGTTTAGTTGTTGCAAAAGTTTTGGGTGAAGTTGGAGTAATGCTCGAACTTAACTGCGAAACAGACTTCGTTGCAAAGGGTGAACGCTTTATTGCACTCGGAGATGAATTAGTTGATCACTTATTGTCATCTAAAACGGAGAGCGTCGAAGCCTTCCTTGCATCAACAATGGCAAGTGGCAAGAGTGTTCAATCCGTCATCGATGAAGGCAACGCAACACTTGGCGAAAAGATCGAAATTCGCAATGTCGCTGTTGTAAATGGTCCAGTTGGTTTGTATCTACACAAGACAAGCCCAGATCTTCCACCTCAGGTTGGAGTCTTGGTTTCACTTGTTAAAGAGGCAGCAGAAGTTGGAAAAGATGTTGCACAGCACATTGCAGCATTTGCACCTAAATTTGTTCATCGTGAAGACGTTCCAGCAGATCTGATCGAAAACGAGCGTCGTATTGCAGAAGAGACTGCACGCGAAGAGGGCAAGCCAGAAGCCTCACTTTCAAAAATTATTGAAGGTCGAGTTACTGGCTTCGTAAAGGAAGTTAGCTTGATTGAACAAGCATTCGCTAAGGATGCCAAGAAGACTGTGAAGCAGATCCTCGATGAAGCAGGAACCGCCGTCAAGGCATTCCACCGTTTCCGCGTAGGTCAGTAAACTATCTTCAGTAGCACACCAAGTTGTGAAAGGAGCACTCATGCCCGGTACTAGAGGTAAATACGGGCGAGTGCTCCTTAAACTTTCCGGAGAAGTCTTCGGTGGAGAAAAAGGCATCGGTGTTGATCCAGATGTTGTGCAAGATGTTGCAAAACAAATAGCAGATGTTGTGCGCTCCGGAGTTCAAATAAGTGTTGTCGTCGGCGGTGGAAATTATTTCCGCGGCGCAGAGTTACAACAGCGCGGCATGGATCGTGCGCGAGCTGACTACATGGGAATGCTCGGAACAGTCATGAACTGTTTAGCACTTCAAGATTTCTTAGAAAAAGAAGGCGTCGATACTCGTGTCCAAACTGCGATCACAATGGGCCAAGTTGCAGAGCCATATATTCCACGCAGAGCAATTCGCCACCTTGAAAAAGGTCGCGTTGTAATTTTCGGTGCAGGCGCAGGAATGCCTTTCTTCACCACAGATACAGTTGCGGCGCAGCGTGCACTAGAAGTTGGTTCAGAAGCTTTACTTCTTGCTAAGAGCGGTGTCGATGGTGTTTATAACGCTGATCCGAAGAAGGATCCAAGTGCAAAGAAGTACGACACGATTTCATATGACGAAGTATTAAGTAAATCTTTGGCTGTTGCCGATGCAGCAGCATTTAGTTTGTGCCGTGAGAACAAATTGCCAATCGTGGTTTTTGATCTCATGACAAAAGGAAATATCGGTCGCGCGGTTCGCGGTGAAACGATCGGAACCCTTGTCGCGTAAGCGGTGAGGTTACTAAGGAGTCCTGATGTCAGATATAGCAACTGCGCTAAAAGATGCGGAAACCAAGATGAACAAGGCTGTTGAAGTTGCCAAAGATGATTTTGGTGCAATTCGTACAGGCCGCGCACATCCATCTCTTTTTAATAAAATTATGGTCGATTACTACGGTACCTACACATCACTGTCTCAACTCGCATCTATCCAGGTTCCAGAAGCACGTATGGCATTGATTTCACCATTTGATAAAGGCGCAATGGCTTCGATTGAAAAAGCAATCCGCGAATCAGAACTCGGTGTAAATCCAGGTAGCGATGGCGTTGTCATCAGAGTTAATTTCCCACAACTCACAGAAGAGCGTCGCAAGGATTACATCAAAGTGGCCAGAACAAAGGCTGAAGATTCAAAGGTTTCAATGCGCAATATCCGCCGTGCTGCAAAAGAAGCCATAGAAAAATTAGAAAAAGATGGCCATATTGGTAAAGATGATTTAGCCCGCGGAGAAAAAGAATTAGAGAAGATAACCAGCGATCACGTTGCAAAAATCGACGAGCTTCTTAAGCATAAGGAGAGCGAACTTCTCGAAGTTTGAGAATCGCACATCTGACGTGTCTGATCTGCATTCAATTAATGAAGCGATAAACGCTAAGGCTGGGCGCAAGCTGCTGCCCTCAATTTTCGTGGGATTATCTTTAGTCGGCCTTATTTGGTTAAGTCTTGCTTATGCACGTATTTTGTTTGCCCTGTTAATTGCCGTTGTTATTTCACTAGCTATTCGCGAATTAGTTCGAGCATTTGCTGCTGCCAATATCGAGCTTTCATCGGTATCGCTAAACCTTGCAACGATTGGCTTGATCTATGCAACGTGGGTTGATGGAGTTGAAGGATTAGCGGTTGGAACTGCAATAGCGTTTCCTATTTTACTTATTCTCAGATTAGGCAAGGGTCCACATGACTTTGTCCGCAGTGCAACGGCAACTACCTTTGCATTGATCTATTTACCTTTCCTATCTGGGTTCTTAGTTCTTTTAGGTCACCCGAGTGACGGTCTTGCGCGCGTAATGACCTTCGTCATTCTTGTTGGGTGCAATGACACTTTTGGATATCTAGTTGGCGTGCTCATCGGCCGACACCCACTCGTGCCAACGATTAGTCCTAAGAAAACTTGGGAAGGTTTAATCGGTTCAATAATTTTCACATCTTTAGGTGGCGCTCTTAGTTTCCACTACATCCTTGAATTGCAATGGTGGATTGGCATCGTCGTAGGTTTAATGATTGTTTTCACCGCAACAAGTGGTGATTTAATTGAAAGTGCAATGAAGCGCGATCTTTCCCTGAAAGATATGGGTTCACTTCTTCCAGGCCACGGGGGAGTACTAGATCGTTTAGATTCAGTTTTATTATCCGCACCTGCTCTGGTTTTAGCACTCGAACTTGTTAAGCGTTTCTCATGACCGAAATTAAGCTCGTCTTTGATGAGCCGGTCCAAAGAAAAAAGGCACCAAAACATCTAGCTGATTACTCACCCGAGGATCGCCGCGAAATTGCAACTGGTTTAGGTTTACCAGCATTTAGAGCAAACCAAGTTGCTAATCATTACTTCACGCATCTATCAAGTGATCCGAGTGACTGGACCGATATTCCGGCGACTATGCACGATGACATACGTGAACACTTTATACCTCAGATGATTAGCCTTGTTCGCTCTGTCACCTGTGATAACGGAATGACACGTAAAGATCTGTGGAAGTTACATGACGGCGTTTTAGTTGAAAGCGTTTTAATGCGTTATACCGATCGCACAACTGTGTGTATTTCATCCCAAGCTGGATGTGGAATGAATTGTCCGTTCTGCGCAACTGGTCAGGCAGGGCTGACTCGAAACTTAAGCGCTGCTGAAATTACAGAACAAATTGTTGCTGCAGCGCGTGCGTGTGCCAATGGTGAATTACCTGGCGGACCAACTCGTTTATCAAACGTTGTCTTTATGGGCATGGGAGAACCCCTAGCCAATTACAACGCCGTAATGCGAACCGTAAGAAACATCACCACGCCTAATCCAGATGGCTTAGGCATAAGCGCGCGTTCGGTAACAGTTTCAACGGTCGGCGTAGTCAACGGAATTGAAAAACTAACCGAAGAAGGCATTTCAGTGACTTTAGCCGTTTCACTTCACACTCCAGATGATGAGCTGCGAGATACGTTGGTTCCAATTAATTCACGCTGGAAAGTAAAAGAAGTACTTGCTGCAGCTGATGCATATGAAAAGAAGACTGGGCGCCGTTACTCAATTGAGTACGCAATGATTCGAGATATCAATGATCAATCGTGGCGCGCGGACCTACTTGGCAGACTTCTAAAGAATCGAAATGCACACGTTAATTTGATTCCACTTAATCCAACACCAGGTTCAAAATGGACTGCCTCTAGACCGCAGGATGAAAAAGAGTTCGTTCGAATCCTAGAAGGTTATGGTGTTGCAGTGACAGTTCGAGATACACGCGGTCGCGAAATCGATGGTGCGTGTGGTCAGTTAGCAGCAGCCGAAAAGGGGAAGTCAGAATGAGTTCCATTCAAGATTTTGCAGATAAATATCAAGAAGGCACCAACTACTTTGAAAACTTAGTGAATTCACTGAAGCCAACTGATTTAGATACTAAGGCACCTGGTGAATGGTCTGCACGACAGATTGTTCATCACATGGCAGATAGCGAAGCGCAGTCCTATGCGCGTTTGCGCAGATTACTCGCCGAACCAGAGGGCTCTGTTATTCAAGGCTATGACGAAGGTGCTTGGGCAGAGTCAAAAAATCTTGGCTATGAAGAGTTAGAAATTACACATTCATTGACTGTAACTATTTCGGTGAGAAATGCATCGGCTGATCTCATTCGTCGAATGTCGATGGCGGACTTGGAAAAATTTGGAACCCATACCGAGCGCGGCAAGTTCACGATCAGCGATTGGTTGAAGGCTTATTCAAATCATCCATTTGACCATGGTTCACAACTTGAGCGAGCAGTAAAAGGTTTGCCCTAAAGTAGTTTTTCAATAAGTTTGCCGAGAAGACTTGGTCTCCTTGTGATTTTTTCTTCAATATCTGCAAGTTCTGAAAGTTTGATTCCCAGATTAACGCCGAGCCATCGAAGTGGTTCTAGTTCCCACTTTGCGCTTTTCCAGCCGACGTATGGCAAAGACGCTCGCACAGTATTTTTACCAAGAATGAGATCGGCCATTGAGTTGGCGGCAAGGTAGGAAAGCGTTACGCCATCTCCAACATAACCACCGAAGGCTCCAAATCGACCATCCCACTGCAAATATGGCGCCCAATCTCGTTTAACAGTTACGGCGCCACCCCATGCATGAGTAAATGAATAATTCTTTAGTTCAGGAAACCATTGGATCGCAGTTTCTCTGAGTTGCTTATGAATTTTTGCGTGCCGTTCTGACTTATCACTTCGTGCAGAGCCCCATTTATATGGCGCTCCACGTCCTCCCATGGCAATTCGATTATCTGAAGTTCTTTGAGCGTATGTAACAAGATGGCGATTTTCATGAAATGTTGGACGATTTTCTAAACCGTATTTTCCCCAAAATTCATCAGGCAGCGGCTCTGTTGCAATCATGAGTGAATAAATAGGGATTTGCTCTCTGTTTTTCTCGTGATAGGCCTCAATTGCGCGAACAACAAAGTTCGATTCAATTCTCTTTCCTTTTACCTTAACGACTCCATCTGATGAGAGATCAGCAAATGTATTTTCAAAAATGTGCACACCCCTTTGTGCTAAAGATTTAGCAAGGGCAACTACAAGTTGAGTCGGATTAATAGTTGCGCAATCTGGATTAAATGAGGCACCAACAGTGTGTGACATTTTAATGAGTTTGAGAGTTTGATCTTTATCTAGAACGCTTTCACGGGGGAGTAATCCCTTTTTAATGCGTTCAAATTGTGCGCTACTGCGGGCAACTGTGAGGGAGCCACTCTTTATGAAAGCGACGTTATCGTGGGATTGTGTGGCAAATTGACCAATTTCATCAATAGATTTTTCAAGTTCAGTATGTAAGTTGGCAATGTTTTGCGCGCTGGCAAATTTTGCTAAAGAACTATCATCAATTGGATACAAAGCTGAAGCCCAGCCACCATTTCTGCCACTGGCACCGGAACCAACTTGATGTGCTTCAAGGATTGCTATTTTTAGATCTGGTGAAGAGTTAAGCAAGTGATGCGCTGTCCACATTCCGGAATAACCGCCACCAACTATTACGACATCCCACTGGCGGTCAAGCTCGCCGGGCGTGAAGGTTGGATGGGTGGCACTACTCCACCAGAGGCTTGCTTCTGCCTGATTTCCCACGGCAACATCTTAGATGTCACAGGAAAATAACTACACTTTTTTGCCCCTAGGGCGTAATCTCGCCCCATGGAAAAATTGAGTAACTTCATAAATGGCAAGAGCGTTGAATCAAAATCTGGCAAGACAACAGATTTGGTTAACCCAGCAAACGGGCAAGTTTTTGCTACTGCGCCAAATTCAAATGCAGCAGATGTAGACATGGCGATGAAAGCCGCAGCCGATGCCTTTCCTATTTGGCGCGATTCCACACCATCAGAGCGTCAACGCGCATTACTAAAAATTGCTGATGCGATTGAATCTCGTTCAGAAGAGCTCGTAAAAATCGAGAGTCAAAATACGGGTAAGCCAATTGGAATTACTACATCAGAAGAGATGCCTCCGATGTTAGATCAGATCAGATTCTTTGCAGGCGCTGCGCGAAACCTTGAAGGAAAATCTGCAGCCGAATACATGCGCGGAATGACATCTTTTATTCGTCGTGAGCCAATTGGTGTGTGTGCTCAAGTAACACCATGGAATTACCCAATGATGATGGCCGTCTGGAAGTGGGCACCTGCAATTGCAGCAGGAAATACAGTTGTACTAAAGCCAAGTGATACAACTCCTGCATCGACTGTGTGGATGGCTCAATTGATGAGTGAATTTTTACCCGCAGGTGTTATCAATGTTATTTGCGGTGAACGTGAAACTGGCGCAGCACTTGTTGATCATCCAACTCCTGCAATGGTTTCAATTACTGGTTCAGTTCGCGCAGGTATGGAAGTTGCTGGAGCTGCTGCAAAACAACTTAAGCGCGTTCACCTTGAATTAGGTGGAAAAGCACCTGTTGTTGTTTTCAATGATGCAGATCTGCCTGCGGCTGCAGAGGCAATTGCGTTGGCTGGTTACTTTAACTCTGGCCAAGATTGCACAGCTGCTACACGCGTTATCGTTCAAGACGGCGTCTATGAAGAATTCGTTGGGCTACTTGCTGATCAAGCAAAAAACAACATAGCAATAGGTATGCCTGATCAAGACGTGCTAGTTGGTCCAGTAAATAATGTGAATCAACTCAAGCGAATTGTCGGATTCTTAGAACGCACACCATCTCACGCACGTGTCATGGCCGGTGGATCTCAATTAGATCAACCTGGATTCTTCTTTGCCCCAACGGTTGTGGCAGATCTCAAGCAAGATGATGAGATGATTCAAAGCGAAATCTTTGGACCAGTTATTACGGTTCAAAAGTTCAAAGATGAAGCACAGGCGGTCGCTATGGGTAATGGCGTCGACTACGGCTTGGCTTCAAGTGTGTGGACCAAGGACCATGGCCGCGCGATGCGCATGTCCAAGGCGCTGGACTTCGGAGTTGTCTGGATCAATACACATATTCCGATGGTCTCTGAAATGCCGCATGGAGGCTTCAAGCGCTCAGGATATGGAAAAGATCTTTCGCAATATGGCTTCGAGGATTACACCCGAATTAAGCATGTTATGACTAATCTAGGCGCATAAGACCAAACCCGAACCAAGGCACAAAGGAGCAACCCAGCATGGATGCAAAACGTTCAATTTCACCAGAAGCACGTTCAATAATTAATTCACAAATGTCGCGACGTGCATTGATTGCCGGTGCAGGTGGATTGGGCGCAGCTGGATTGTTAACAGCATGCGGTGGGTCATCATCGGGTGGCAGCGCAGAAGGCGCAGTGCGTTGGGCTAACTGGACTCTTTATTTAGATTACGACTCAGATGCACAGTCATATCCAACACTTGAAAAATTTATTGCCGAATCTGGAATTAGCGTTGATTACAAAGAGGATTACAACGACAACGATGAATTCTGGGGCAAAGTACAAGGCCAGCTAAAACTCGGAGAAGATATTGGTTATGACATCGTTGCACCAACTGACTGGATGGCTGGTCGTTGGATTCGCATGGGATACGCACAAGAATTAGATGCAGCAAATATTCCTAATAAGGTCAACATTCTAGATGCGCTCGCAAACGTTAACTTTGACCCAGGTCGTAAGTCATCTCTTACATGGCAATCAGGCTTTGGTGGTTTTGGTTGGAATAAAGAAAAAGTTCCAGGCGGAGTCAAAACTCTAGATCAACTATTTTCAAAGGCCAACAAGGGCAAAGTAGAAGTTCTCTCTGAACTTCGCGACACCATTGGAATTATTCTGCAGTATCAAGGTGTAGATCCATCACAGAACTTCACTGAAGATCAATATATGAACGCCGTTGATTACTTGGCAAAGATGATTAAAGACGGATTCATTCGCCAAGTTAAGGGAAATGATTACAAGGAAGATTTGATTAGCGGCGATGCAATTGCCGTTATTGGTTGGTCTGGAGACCTCTTCCAACTTGCATCTGAAAATGATGGCAAGTTTGAGTTCGCAATCCCAGAATCAGGCGGAATGTTGTGGAGTGATAACTTGCTTATTCCATCAACTTCTACCAATAAAGCTAATGCTGAAAAGGTCATTAATAATTACTACGATCCAGCAGTTGCTGCAGAAGTTGCCGCATACGTTAATTACATCTGTCCTGTAAAGGGCGCTCAAGCGGAAATGGAAAAGATTGACCCAGCACTTGCTGCAAGTCCATTTATTTTCCCAACTGCAGAGACTCTTCAACAAGTGAAGGTATTCCGTGGATTAACTCCAGCTGAAGAAACTTCATTTACAACAGCATTCCAGGAAGCCGCCGGCAACTAATGGCCGATGCTTCATCATCAACTCGTGGTGATCTTCGAATTGTTAACGTTACAAAGTCTTTCGGAGATTTCACCGCAGTTGATGATTTGACGCTGACAATTCCAGAAGGTTCATTCTTTGCACTTCTTGGTCCATCTGGTTGTGGAAAAACTACAACCCTTCGAATGGTTGCAGGTTTAGAAGAACCAACTCAGGGAAGTATTCATATCGGCAATACCGACATTACGCACACGCGTCCGTATCAACGTCCTGTCAATACGGTTTTTCAAAACTATGCGTTATTTCCACACCTTTCAATCTATGAAAATATTGCATTTGGTTTACGCCGCCGCGGAATAAAAGATGTTAAAGAGGCCGTAGACAAGGTTTTAAGTCTCGTTGAATTGCCGCATTTGGCTCAGCGCAAACCTGTGCAGTTATCTGGTGGCCAACAACAGCGCATTGCACTTGCACGCGCAATTGTTAATAGACCTGCCTTATTGCTTCTTGATGAACCTCTCGGTGCACTAGACCTTAAATTACGTCGTCAGATGCAGATCGAACTTAAGTGGATTCAAACTGAAGTGGGCATCACTTTCGTTCACGTCACACACGATCAAGAAGAAGCTATGACTATGGCTGACACGATTGCTGTGATGAATGAAGGAAAAGTTGAGCAAATGGGAACACCTGCTGATCTCTACGATAATCCGAAGACAGCCTTCGTTGCCAATTTCCTTGGTCAATCAAATCTGATTGAAGGAAAAATCGATGGAAATGATGGCGATAACCATGTGGTTGATCTCTTTGGCCAGAAGATCAAAATCAATAAGAATCGCAGCCATACAAAAGATTCATCGGTACTTGCAGGCATTCGCCCTGAAAAGATTCGAATTCAACCTGCTGGTACTGCGATGTCAGGAAATGTTCTTACCGGTGGAGTAATTTCTGATGCTTCATACATTGGCGTTAGTACTCAGTACCAAGTTGAAATGCCATGGAAGCAAGAACTTATGGTTTTTGAACAAAATGATGATGGTGTGCCACCACTTGAAAAAGGTGATCCAGTAACACTTTCATGGGAGCCTGTATTTACATTTGCTCTGGATGGTCGCCAAGATGCATTCGCTGGTTCTGAAGTGCATGCGGATGATGAGTAATGGCCTTTTTGCACGCAGCGGGTTCTAAAGTAAGTTCCCTCAAAGAGAAGAAGTCTTTACTTCCATATTTACTGCTTGCACCAGGCATTATCTGGCTCTTCACATTTTTTGTTCTTCCGATCGCTAACCTTGCAAGAACTTCTACACAAACCCCAGTTGCAAATGGTGATACTGGTTCATACGAACAAACATTTAGGTTTGCAAATTACATCGATGCATTTATAGATAATAAAGAGCAATTTAGCCGTTCATTTATTTATGCCTTTTTAGCGACAGTTTTGGCCTTAGCTATTGCCTATCCATTGGCATACGGCATTGCATTCAAGTCTGGAAAGTATAAAAATTTATTGCTAGTTCTTGTTGTTGCGCCATTTTTTACATCGTTCCTACTGCGCACAATTGCATGGAAGCAAATTCTTGGAGAAGAAGGACCTGTAATCGCAGTTCTTCGGGGGATACACATCATCGGCGAAAATACATCGCTGACAGCAAGTGCTTTTGCCGTTGTGACGGGTATGACGTATAACTTTCTACCATTTATGACCTTGCCGCTGTATGCGAGCCTGGAACGAATAGATCCGCGCACAATGGAAGCAGCGGGGGATTTATATGCAAATGCATTTACGACCTTTAGAAAAGTAACCGTACCTCTTTCAATGCCTGGGGTTGTTGCTGGAACCTTACTTACATTTATTCCCGCAGCAGGTGATTATGTAAACGCAGCAATTCTGGGAAATCCAAATACCAAGATGCTCGGTAACGTAATTGAATCTCGATTCTTTAAAATTGTGGATTATCCAACGGCTGCGGCGCTTTCATTTACATTAATGGCTGCAATCCTGATCTTGGTAACAATTTATATCCGCAAGGCCGGAACTGAGGAACTCGTATGAAAATCACATGGTGGTTTCGAAAGAACCTCATACGCGTTTACATGGTTCTGGGATTTACCTATCTCTTTATTCCAGTTGCATACACATTTGCCTTCTCATTTAACAATGGCGGAAAGAGCAATCTAGTGTGGAAGGGTTTCACCCTGGGAAATTGGCAAAATCCTTGTGGTGCTCCAGATGTATGTGTGGCACTCGGTAATTCAATACGAGTGGGATTAATTTCTACAGTGGCTGCAACAATTCTAGGAACGTTAATTGCTTTTGCACTTGGCCGCCACCAATTTAAAGGTCGATCCACAACAAACACCTTGATTTTCTTACCAATGGCAACACCAGAAGTTGTGCTCGGTGCATCGCTTCTTGCGATGTTCTTAAACCTAGGAATCAACCCTGGATTTTGGCCAGTAGTTATCGCACACATAATGTTCTGTATTTCTTTCGTAGTTGTGACAGTTAAAGCTCGTATCGCAAGTTTGGATCCGCGACTCGAACAAGCGGCGATGGATCTTTATGCAAATGAGTTTCAAACTTTTAGAAAAGTTACTCTGCCATTAGTAGCCCCAGGAATTGCAGGTGCAGCTTTACTTGCATTTAGCCTTTCATTTGATGATTTTATTATTACCAACTTCAACTCAGGCACGTTAACAACTTTCCCTAAGTTTGTTTATGTTGCATCCGCACGAGGAATCCCTGCACAAGCGAACGTAATTGGTTCTGCAATGTTTTTCTTAGCTTTATTTATCGTAATAGCGGGTCAACTTGTAAGTAGGAGAAAAGCCCGCTAACCTTGTCCTAGTCCACAACGAACTACAGGTTGTTTAAGAAAATCTGCGCTGTGGGGTTAGGTTCCGGAGGACCCGGGCCAACTACGATTTGTGATTGAAGGGGTGATTCCGGTTAAGGCCGGATAGCGCGATGTCAGACATCGACCCTCATATTCTTAAACACCTCTCCGTAATGCAGCCAGAACTTTATTGGCTAGATGCTGATCCGCTAGAACCAGAACCACATCCAACACTTATTGGTGATGTGACAACGGATCTCTGCATTGTTGGAGCTGGTTACACCGGTCTGTGGACTGCGCTATTAGCAAAAGAGCGCAGTCCAGAACGTGAAGTCATCATTGTTGAACAACGCGAAACTGGATTCGGTGCATCCGGACGAAATGGTGGGTTTTGTAATTCATCCCTTACCCACGGATTTCTTAATGGATATAGCCGATTCAAAAATGACATGCAAGATCTTGAACGTATGGGTCGCGAAAACTTCAATGAAATTGAAGAGACTATTAAGAAGTATGGAATTGATTGCGATTGGCAACGTACAGGTGAACTTCGTATCGCTGTAAAGGATTGGCAATTAGATGGAATGAAAGAAGAGGCTGATCTTCGCAATCAATATGGAGATCATGTTGAATTTTTAACACAAGCAGAAGTTCAAGCTCGCGTAAATTCACCAATTTATAAAGGTGGTTTATGGGATGCCGATGGCACGGCCCTGGTTGATCCAGCTCGATTGGTATGGGGTTTGGAAAAAGTCTGTCTCAAGCTTGGTGTGAAAATTTATGAGAACAGCAAAGTAGAGTGGCTAGAACGCACGAGCGATGGAATTATCGTTCACACACCTTATGGAAGTGTTTATGCTGACAAGGTCGCACTTGCTACAAATATTTTCAAATCCCTCATTAAGCGTGCTCGTAAATATGTTGTCCCGGTGTATGACTTTCAAGTTGTTACAGAACCACTAACGCCAGAACAATGGAAAGCAATTGGTTGGGCAGGCAAGGAAGGCTTGTCAGAGGCTGGAAATCAATTCCATTATTACCGCGTAACTTCTGAGGGAGCAATCTTGTGGGGTGGCTATGACGCTATTTATCACTTCCGCGGCAAAGCTCGCCAAGAGTATGAAACAGATGCAGAAACATATGCATATTTAGCTGCAGACTTTTTAGAAACTTTCCCACAATTAAAGGGCATTAAATTCACTCACGGTTGGGGCGGCGCAATTGATACATGCTCTCGCTTCTCACCATTTTGGGGACGCGCGTATCGAAACCGCGTTGCATACGTTCTTGGATTTACAGGTCTTGGTGTTGCATCGACTCGATTCGGCGCACAGGTGATGTTAGATCTTGTAGATGGCTTAGATACAGAGCGAACTCGTCTAAAGATGGTTCGTAGAAAGCCACTGCCATTTCCACCAGAACCATTTAGATTTCTCTTCATTCGCCTGACTCAATGGTCGATTAATTACGCTGATGAGCATGATGGCAAGCGAAATCTCTGGCTTAAACTCTTAGATCGCCTTGGTTTAGGTTTCGATTCTTAATTAATTAGAAGTATTCTCTACCCATGGCAAACCTTGGCAATATGTATGGACCTAAATTCACCTTCCTCGGTATCGGTGAATGTGATCTCGATGATCCAAAGACATATAAAGGAGCCGATGTCATCATTATTGGCGCACCAATTGATAGCGGAACATCGCATAGATCTGGCGCAAAGTTTGGTCCTCAAGCAATTCGCGGCGGAGATTATTTGCCACATGATGGCGAACGTCCGCACATGGCACTTCGTACCGATGGCCTTAAAGATTTAAAGGTTTTAGATGCAGGCGATTTACTTATGCCTGGTGGAGATTTAAAGAAATCACTTGAAATGTTGGCAGTTGCTACTGAAAAAATTTCACGCGCCGGAATAATTCCTGTAATTCTCGGTGGAGATCACTCCATCGCTTCAGCCGATGTTGCTGGTATTGCAGCACACCGCGGACTTGGAAAAATTTCGATGATTCACTTTGATGCACACGCCGATACTGGGGATTCACAATTTGGAGCACTAGAAGGACATGGAACACCAATGCGCCGCCTGATTGAATCTGGTGCGGTTCGCGGCGATAAGTTCTTGCAATTAGGTTTACGTGGATATTGGCCAGGGGATGAAACCTTGAAGTGGATGCGCGATCAAGGAATGCGCAGTTATGAAATGACTGAAATTCATCACCGCGGGTTAAATGTTGTTTTAGATGAGTCTTTTGCAACACTTACTGATCAGTGTGATGGTGTTTTCTTGTCAGTAGATATCGATGTAGTAGATCCCGGTATGGCCCCTGGAACTGGAACACCAGAGCCAGGTGGAATGACGAGTCGCGAATTACTCGAAGCAGTTCGCCGTATTTGTTTAGAGCTTCCAGTTGTTGGAATCGATGTTGTCGAAGTTGCTCCACCATTTGATAGCGCAGATATCACAGCAATACTTGCTAACCGTGTGGTTCTAGAAGCGTTAAGTGCAATTGCAAAGCGCAGGTCAGGAAAGCCGTACTCACCAACACAAAACTTGTTGGATCGCTAGTTAATTAGGCGCTAACTAGAGATTCGCTAAGAACTGCAGTTATCGCTTCATCAAGAATAGATAAACCTTCTCGCAATAAATCCTCAGGGATAACCAACGGCGGAATTAAACGAATCACGTTCGAATAAGTTCCAGCAGTAAGAATTAGTACACCCTTTTCTTGGCAGTACTTAACAATTTTTCCAAGGGCTGCAGTATTTGGTTCTGTGCCACCAGGGATAACGAGTTCAATTGCTTGCATTGCTCCACGTCCACGTACTTCACCAATAATTGAGTGCTTTGCTTTCATTTTATTGAGTTCATCACTCATGATTTGGCCAATTTTCTTAGCGCGATCAACGAGCTTGTCTTCTTCAATAGTCTGAATTGCACCGAGTGCAGCAGCGCAAGCAACAGGTGATCCACCATATGTTCCACCCAAACCACTTGCATGAATTGAATCCATGACATCTGCGCGACCAGTAACGGCTGCAAGGGGTAATCCACCAGCAATTCCCTTAGCAGTTGTAATTAAATCTGGTTCAAGGTTTTCATCTTCTGATGCGAACATCTGTCCAGTGCGAGCAAAACCTGTCTGCACTTCATCGGCAATGAAGAGTGCGCCATTATCTTTTGCATATTTTGCTAATCCAGGCATGAAGCCCTTAGGTGGAATGATAAATCCACCTTCGCCTTGGATTGGTTCGATAACGATTGCAGCGATGTTCTTTCCGCCAATTTCTTTATCCATTTTATGAATGACAACATCTAGCGCATCTTTTTCACACGCTGCAGCTCCGCCTTCCCAGCGATATGGGTAAGCCATTGGCATGCGATAAATTTCTGGAGTAAACGGACCAAAACTATCTTTGTAAGGCATATTTTTAGCCGTCATACCCATAGTCAAGTTTGTGCGACCGTGATATCCATGTTCGAAAACAACAATTGCTTGGCGCTTTGTAAAGGAGCGAGCAATTTTGACTGCATTTTCAAGTGCTTCTGCACCGGAGTTAAGCAGTACAGATTTCTTAGCAAACTTTCCTGGAGTTAAACGGTTAAGGGCTTCGCATACTTCGATGTATCCAAGGTAAGGAGCAACCATAAAACAAGTGTGCGTAAATTCAGCAACTTGTCGTTGAACATTTTCAACAACGCGTGGTGCGCTATTTCCAACGTTTACAACAGCGATACCTGCGCCAAGATCAATAATGTGATTACCATCGACGTCTACCAAGATTCCACCAGCTGCACGTTCAATAACCGCGGGCATCGACATGCCAAGTGATGCTGAAACTGCTGCGGCTCTACGAGCAATAATTTGCGTCGATTTTGGTCCTGGGATCGCAGTAATGACTTTACGTTTTTGTTCAACTGGCGTAATTGGTGTACTCATTTCCCCAGTCTACTTTGGCCATGAGAAGATATCCACATGAGAGACCTGGTGATTCTTGGTTCGACAGGTTCTATTGGTCTTCAGGCCCTCGAATTAGTTGAGGCTAACCCTGGAAAATTCAGGGTTGTCGGTATCACTTCTGCTGGAAATAACCCAGGCGCCCTAATTGAACAAGCCAAAAAATTTGATGTTGGAGTTGTCGGCACGATCCATAATGCCGAACTCATACGCGAAGCGTTGCCGGGTGTCACAGTCATTGACGGAGCCGATGCGGCTGCGCAGGTTGCATCCATTACATGCGATGTTGTCCTTAATGCAATCACTGGTTCTATTGGATTAGCCGCAACATTGAGTGCTCTTAAGGTGGGAAATCGCCTAGCACTTGCAAATAAAGAGTCACTTGTTGCAGCAGGTGATTTAGTTATGTCACTGGCTAAGCAAAATCAGATAATTCCTGTTGACTCAGAACACAGTGCGCTATGGCAATGTCTCATGTCGGGCAAAATCAGTGAAGTTTCTAAGTTAATTCTTACAGCCTC
>JBIKPX010000116.1:0-3028 GCA_044357195.1 Candidatus Planktophila sp.
ATAAGAGTGGATTGCTGGGTTGGTATGCAAAGGCGCATCTCTTCGGCGAAGAACACCAATTCTTCAAATCTGGAGAGAAGCCGCCGCTAGTTGTAAATACAGCACATGGGCGCATCGCAACAATGGTTTGCTATGACGTTGAATTTCCAGAATGGGTACGCCTTGCCATGCTCGATCGCGCAGCGCTTTTGGCAGTACCAACTAATTGGCCGAACTTAGGTCAACTCATCCACGGAACACCGATGGAAGCAGTTCGGGTGCAGGCTGCAGCCTCTATTAACAAAATGGTTGCAGTAGCTGCAGATCGATCTGGCCCTGAGCGTGGTCACTCATGGGTTTCATCTTCTGTCATCACAGATTTTGAAGGCAACATCAAAGCAATTGCCAACCGGGAATCAGAAGAAGATGTACAGGTATTGGTGGCAGATGTAGATTTGCCAACTGACACATCAATTACGCCAAAAAACGATGTGCGCAAGGATCGCCAACCAGATTTATATAACGGAATCTTAAAGTACTAGCTAAAGAAGAAAAGGAACGAACAATGTCACGCACACTCTTTACTAACGCAACCATCTGGCCAGGACAGGTAAAAGGCAAAACTTTTGGTGCGATGTTAGTCGATGGTCAAAAGATTGTGGCCGTTGGCGATGAAGCACTTTCCGGTGCCCACGATAACAAAGTGGACTTAGGCGGTGCATTTGTTTCGCCTTCATTTGGTGATGGCCACTGTCACCCAATCTTTGGTGGTCGCCAGCACTTTGGACCACAGGTAACAGATATAGCAAGCGTTGATGCAATCTTGGCTGAAGTAAAAAGATTTGCCATTGCCAATCCAGATTTGCCATGGATTATTGGTGGCACATATGACCCGGCCTTATTGCCGAATGGAAACTTCGATGCAAAGTTATTAGATGGCGTGTGTGCCGATCGCCCTGTTGTATTAAATGCAATTGATTACCACACCATTTGGGTAAACACCGCTGCCCTTAAAGCTGCAGGAGTTGATGCCAATACTCCTGATTTAGAAATCGGCACAATTGTTCGCCGCGAAGATGATTCGCCAATGGGCACGATGCGCGAATGGGATGCAGTCAATTTAATTATGGATCACGCACCAAAACCATCGCTGGAACGAGAAATTGAAGCAATCAAGTATTCATGTGCACGTTATGCAAAATCTGGAATTACGTGGTGGCAAGATGCTTGGATTGATCCAGGAATGGCTGAAGCGTATTTAGCAGCAGAAGAACGTGGCGTGCTGACACAAGGTGTTAACTTGGCATTTCGCGCTGACCCACGCACGTGGGAAAAAGACATGGCCTACATCATCGAAATGCGCAAAAAGATTGAATCATCTTCTAAGAACAAAAACCTAACTGCGGTCACAATTAAATACTTTGCAGATGGTGTTATTGAAGGTGGCACAGCTGCAATGCTCGAGCCATATAGTGATGATCCATGCAGCCATGGAATGCCTGTGTGGGCCTGGCCAGAACTATTCCGCGCCGTTGAAGCATTTGATAAGGCAGGTTTTCAAACACACATTCACGCAATTGGTGATGCCGGAATTCGCGCAGCACTGGACGCCATCGAAGGTGCACAAAAAGCCAATCCTGCATGGGATCGTCGTCCAACAATTGTGCACGTGCAGTTATTAGATCCTGCTGACTTTCACCGCTTCCGCGACCTTGGTGTGATTGCAAACTTTGGACCACTGTGGTGTCGCCAAGATCCTATGCAAGCAATTTCATCTGCCCCTCGTATCGGACCAGAGCGCACAGCTCGTCAGTATCAATTGCGTTCGCTGATAAATGATGGCGTTCGTGTTGCATTTGGCAGTGACTGGCCTGTGACATCAGAAGTAGTTCTAGAAGGCTTACCTGTTTCAGTGCACCGACAAACTCCTGAGAAATCACCTGCTGGCGGTTGGATTCCAACTGAAGCAATCACAATGCCAGAAGCATTTGCTGCATATACAAGTGAAGTTGCCTACCAGGCATTTGGTGAAAAGACTTGGGGCACGTTGGCCCCAGGTTTTAATGCAGACTTTGTTGTTTTGCCAAAGAATCCATTTGAAATTGATCCACACGCTGTTAGCGATATGACAGTTTTACATACCTATAGAAACGGAGAAGCCATCTACTCCGAAAAGTAGATGGCTTCTGCCGTATTAATTTCTTAGTGCTTTGTTAAGTTTCCTTCTGCTGCAGCCATTGCTGCTTCCTTCTTAAGGTCAAGACCTCGAGCAAGGATTAAGTAAACAATTGCACTTACTGGAAGACCCACGAAGAGTGAGTAATCCACACTTCCAAGGCTTTCAGCAATTGGTCCTGTGTATGGTGTTGTAACAAAGAATGGAATCATTGATGCAAAGCCAACGAGGTATGCAGTGTTACCGCGCCATCCCCATCGTCCGTAGATTCCGTCCTTCTTAAAGATTTCACCAATTACATAAACGCCCTTGCGAACGAAGAAGTAATCGACCAAGTTAACTGCTGTCCATGGTGTGAAGAGGTATGCCAAGAAGACGAGTGCGTTTCCGTAGAAACTATTAAAGCGATCTTCTCCAACGAATTGAGCGATGCCCCACACTGTTAGACCCATAATCAAGAGTGCGATTAGACGTGCCTTCTTTGTTGGGTTCACTCTCTTGATTGAATCTGCCATAGAGATAAGTGTTAAAGATCCGCCGTATGCATTTACTGACATAACCACTAGAAGACCAGCTAAGAGAACAACGAGAAGCACTGTTCCAAAGCCTGCAAAAATTGAATCTCCTACTGCTTTATATGCAGCAACTGGTGAGAGTTCTCCATCAGGACTTGATGCAAATGCACCAAGACCAAATACCCAGATGCCAGAGAGTGCGCTTGCAATATAAGTTGCCTTAAATGTTGAGCGAACACCTTCTGTTGCAGGCAAGTAACGTGAGTAATCTGAAACATAAGGAGCCCAGCCAAGTTGGAATCCCGCGACGATTACGAATGCGGTCATAAATGGTGCCAACTGGAAGTTACCCAGATCA
>JBIKPX010000117.1:0-2985 GCA_044357195.1 Candidatus Planktophila sp.
TATCAATGACATTCGGCTCGCACTCGGTGTGCGTCTAAATGTTGAGAAAAACACTCACGAAGAACTCGAGTTATTGGCACCTGATGATCCAATGCGTGGTGTGTACGGTGTTTATAGTTGGCTCGGCTGGCTGCAAGGCAATTTACTTCAAGCACTCATGGATGGATTAGAATCCTGACATGTCATTAACAATCTCGCGCGCAATGGTTAATCAAATACTTGAACAAGCGCGCGCTGAATATCCAGATGAAGCATGTGGCGTCATTCTTGGTTCACTTGGCGCCGATACACCCAAGCGTTTAAAGCCCATGATTAATGCAGCACACTCACCAACTTTTTATGAATTCGATCCAAAAGATTTGCTAGCTCTTTATCGCGAAGTTGATGACAATGATGAAGAAATAGTTGTCATCTATCACTCTCATACAGAAACAGAGGCGTATCCATCTCGTACCGATATTGCCTACGCCGGAGAACCAGGCGCGCATTACGTACTAGTTTCTACACGCGAAGAGATTGCACCTGCGACTGAATTTCGCTCATACCGAATCATCGATGGCACCGTCACAGAAGAACCCGTAACAATCCTGGATTAACTCACGGTTTTTCGTGAATTGGCGAAAGCGGCGTGCATTAGCAATAATAAGCACATGACTACAGCAGCAATTGAAGTTCGAATTCCAACAATTTTGCGTCCATATACAAAGGATGCAAAAGTTGTTTCTGCTGATGGCGCAGACCTTAAATCCCTGATCTCAGATCTTGATCGCCAATATCCAGGATTAGCAGAGCGCCTCCTAGAAGATGGTGCGTTGCGACGTTTCATTAACATTTATGTCAACGATGAAGATGTTCGTTTTCTTGGTGGTTTAGATGCGGCGCTCAAATCAGGTGATTCAATTACTGTTCTGCCTGCTGTTGCAGGTGGATAACAGTGGCACGCTTTGATTCTCTAGAAAGTTCAGTAGGCCACACTCCACTTATTGGTTTACCAAAACTTTCTCCTGCCCCAAATGTTCGCTTGTGGGCAAAGATGGAAGATCGCAACCCAACAGGTTCAATTAAAGATCGTGCAGCATTGGCAATGATTGAAAAAGCTGAAGCTGACGGTTCTTTGAAACCAGGTGCAACAATTCTTGAACCAACAAGTGGCAATACTGGAATCTCACTTGCGATGGTTGCAAAGACTCGTGGTTACAAATTAATTTGCGTAATGCCGGAGAACACATCAATTGAGCGCAGACAATTACTGGAAATGTGGGGCGCAAAAATCATCTTTTCACCTGCAGCAGGTGGTTCAAATGAGGCAGTGCGAGTTGCAAAAGAATTAGCCGCAAAAAACCCTGAGTGGGTATTTATGTATCAGTATGGAAATCCAGCAAACACACTTGCTCACTATCAAGGTACTGGGCCTGAAATATTTGCAGATCTGCCAACGATTACACACTTTGTTGCAGGACTTGGCACCACAGGAACGTTGATGGGCGCTGGAAAGTATTTACGTGAACAAAAACCAGATGTACAAGTAATCGCAGCAGAACCTCGTTATGGCGAAGTTGTATATGGACTTCGAAATATTGATGAAGGCTTTGTTCCAGAACTCTATGATGCATCAGTTTTAACCCGCCGCTTCTCTGTCGGCGCAGAAGATTCCGTTCGTCGCGTTCGCGAATTACTCGAAGTAGAAGGAATATTTTCTGGTATTTCTACTGGAGCAATTCTTCATGCAGCCCTAGCCATGGGCGCTGAAGCTATTCGTGATGGCAAGAGTGCAGACATCGCATTTATTGTCTGCGATGCTGGTTGGAAGTACCTATCTACAGGTGTTTATAGTGCTGATCACGTGAGCGCATCAGAAGCGCTCGATAATCAATTGTGGGCATAGCGGTAGACTTCGTCGTGTGAGTGATGCACCTATTGGAATATTTGATTCCGGCGTTGGCGGTTTAACCGTTGCACGTGCAATTCTTGATCAACTTCCAAATGAATCCACTCTTTATATAGGCGATACAGCGCGCGGGCCATATGGTCCACGGCCATTGGCACAAGTTCGAGAGTTCGCTTTAGAAACTCTAGATTTCTTAGTTGATCAAGGTGTCAAAGCACTTGTTATTGCATGCAACACAGCAAGTGCTGCAATGTTGCGTGATGCACGCGAGCGATATTCAATTCCAGTTATTGAAGTAATTCAACCTGCAGTGCGCAGAGCAGTTGCTGCAACAAGATCAGGAAAAATTGGCGTAATTGGCACACAAGCAACGATTGATTCAAAAGCGTATATGGATGCATTTGCAGCTGCGCCAAATTTAAGTATCACCTCAGTGCCATGCCCATTATTTGTCGAATTTGTTGAACGCGGTGAAACTTCCGGACCAGAAATTACAGATATTGCTCGCAAGTATCTCAAGCCCGTAATTGATGCTGATATCGATACGTTAGTTCTTGGTTGCACTCACTATCCACTATTAACTGGTGTGATTTCATACGTTGTAGGTAATTCGGTTTCTTTGGTTTCAAGTGCTGAAGAAACAGCAAAAGATCTTTATCGTGTACTCGTAGAAAATGATTTGCTGCACTCAAGTGCAAAGAGCGCTGATCATCGATTCCTGGCAACAGGTGATGCGAAAGCATTTGAAACACTTGCACGCAGATTTCTCGGTCCAGAAGTTGGCCGAGTTGAACACCAAAGCCTATAAACCACTTAACTAAACGGAGAAATAAATGTCACGCAATGATGGACGCACGAACGATCAACTCCGTGAAATTAAATTTACGCGAGGCTGGCTAGATCATGCCGAAGGTTCTGTGCTCGTTGAGTTTGGTAAGACAAGAGTTCTCTGCGTCGCATCATTTTCTCCCGGCGTTCCACGTTGGTTAAAAGATTCAGGTACAGGATGGGTCACTTCTGAATACGCCATGCTTCCACGTGCAACACATACCCGATCAGATCGTGAAAGCGTCAAAGGTAAATTAGGTGGACGTACG
>JBIKPX010000033.1:0-9154 GCA_044357195.1 Candidatus Planktophila sp.
ACGTGGAAAAGCAGCGTTAGGTGAGCGAACACTTTTGGATGCGCTACATCCCGCTTCCGTTGCATTAAATAGTGCAACAGATTTACAAGCAGGATTAAACGCTGCAGGAATTGCTGCTCGCGCAGGTGCCAGTGCAACTGCTGCAATGGCGCCTAAACATGGTCGTGCTGGCTGGATTGGCGAACGCGCACAAGGCAATGAAGATGCTGGCGCAACTGTTGTTGCTGTGGTTTTTGAAGCACTAGCTAATTAACTTTAAAAGCCGCCCAAACGCAATAGCTCATCTTTATCGGCAACCTTCACACGTGGTTTTCCTAGTGGTTCACCGCTTGCAACTTCAGCAGCATTAATCGCTTCCCAATGAGTTTGTGTGATGACTTTGTGCGCGCCGATCAGATCGTTGATATCTCCAGAATTTTTAGGTGTTGTCAGGGTTGAAATAAGTAATTCAATAACACCGGCAGCATCGCTTTTGTTTGTACCGATAACTCCTGAAGGCCCGCGCTTGGCCCAGCCAACAACATAGAGATTATCTTTTACGCGACCATCTGTATTTAATACTTTGCCCTTTTCATAACTAATCCCAGATAGTGGCTGTGCTTCATAGCCAATAGCGCTAATTACTAGGCCGCACTTAATAACTTTTTGCCCAGCAGGTGTTTTAAATTCAACTTCTTGAACCTGGCCAGAACCCTTTATTTCTGTTGGAACATGATGAAATAAGAACTCCATAGTGCGCGCATGGCTTGTTTTTTCATGTTCTGCAATTGCAAGCATGGCATCTAAGTTGCTCTTCACATCTTTCTCCGGTGCATCACCTGCTGCGACAATTGCTGCATCAATGTCACTCTTGCTGATAATCACATTTGTGTGTTCAAGCTTTGGCAGATCGCGAAGTTCGGGGGATGTAAATGCTGCGTGTTCTGCCCCGCGGCGAGCGCAGATATAAACCTTGCGAATGTTGCTCTTCTTAAGAGCTGTAATTGCATAGTTGGCAGTATCTGTTGGATCAAGCTCTGTTGGGTCAAGGGCCAACATGCGCGCCACATCCATTGCAACATTTCCTGCCCCAATAACAATTGCCGTGTCGGCATCTAGTGGCACATCAACTTTTGTGTAATCAGGGTGTGCGTTATACCAAGGCACAAAATCGGCGGCAGATAAATAGCCCTGTAACTCTTCACCGGGTATACCAAGTTTTCGCCCTAGAGAAGTACCTGTTGCAATAATTACCGCGTCATACTTTGCTTGCAGCTCACCGAGCTGCACATCAATACCTAATTCAACATTTCCGAATAAACGAAAGTTTCCAGCAGTTGCAATCTTTTCAAATACTTTTGAAACTGTTTTAATTTTTGGATGATCTGGTGCAACACCACTTCGTACCAAACCCCATGGAGTTGGCAGGCGTTCAATCATGTCGATGGCAAAAGTTTTATCGTCGGACTGTGCATTTTGTAGAGCTTGCGCTGCGAAATAACCAGCGGGTCCTGCGCCAACGATTGCGACTTTAAACGTTGGCACGCGTGGACTCCTTCACTTAATTTTCTGCGGAGACGAGAGGATTTGAACCTCCGAAGGCTTTTACACCTTACCTCGTTAGCAGTGAGGCGCACTCGACCGGGCTATGCGACGTCTCCTTGTACAGGCAAAGTTTACAGGCAAGAAGAAGCTCGCGGTACAAAGCGTTTCGCTTTAGACTTCATATATGGATCAAAAAGAAGTGAATTCTCCTGCAATAGAGCCCGTTAAGGCTGCGCGCGATAACACTCCTTCTCCTGCTTATGCCAAATTCATGTCCGAGGGTTGGGTGCCATCTGATTTAGATGATGTCGTTGCTGGCCCTGCAGTCACATCCGCATTTTTACGTCGCGCAACATTATCTGCGCAATATCCAGGTGTTCGTTTAGTTTTGCCCGCTGGCGGATTCAAAGTTCGTAGCAACGATACTGATTACAGATTCAGACCTCACTCTGCATTCGCTTATTACTCTGGCGTGCAAGGCGTTGAAGCGAGTGCGGATGCTGTTCTTGTTTTAGAACCAACAGAGACCGGTCATGAAACATATTTATATATTCATCCGCGTTCTACTCGCGATACTCACGCTTTTTATACTGACCGTCGCTTCGGTGAATTATGGGTTGGTCGTCGTTTCACATTAGATGAAGCGCGCCAGCGTTACCAAATCGAAACTCGTCGAGTTGATGATCTTGAAGCACTCTTAAAAGATGGCGCCGCCGCGCTAACAATTCGTGGTGAAGATCCAATGGTTGATAAGAACATTGCCGTGCATCCACAAGAAAAAGATTTTGTTACCTACACATCTGCTGCTCGCCTCATCAAGGATGAGTATGAAATTACAGAGTTGCAACGTGCGTGTGATGAAACTGCAAAGGGTTTTGCAGATGTCATTCGTTCATTGCCAGCAGCTGTTAGCACTGCGCGCGGAGAACGTGTTGTGGAAGCTGCATTCTTTGGTCGTGCACGTATTGCAGGAAATGATTTGGGATACGAAACAATTGCAGCCTCTGGTTCGCATGCTTGTATTTTGCACTGGATTCAAAATGACGGGCAAGTGCGCCCCGGTGAATTAATTCTTATTGATGCTGGTATCGAAATGGATTCGTACTACACAGCAGATATCACTCGCACATTGCCGATCTCTGGAAAGTTTTCTCCCGCGCAACGCGCTTTATATATGTTGGTCTATGAAGCACAGCTTGCAGGGTTTGCCGCAGTAAAACCTGGTGCGACATTTAAATCAATCAACGCTGCGTGCCAAGCGGTATTGGCAAAAGGCTTGTCAGATATGGGTGTTCTGCCCATGTCGGTCGAGGAATCTTTGCTTCCAGAAAATGGTCTTCACCGCCGTTGGACTCTGCACGGTGTAAGCCACATGCTCGGTATGGATGTGCACGATTGCGATAAAGCGCGCGATGAAGATTATGTACTCGGAACTCTTAAAGAAGGAATGGTTTTAACTGTTGAACCAGGCCTATACATCCAACCTGATGATGACATGTTCGCACCTGAATATCGCGGTATCGGAATTCGCATTGAAGATGACGTAGTTGTCACAGCCGATGGTTGCCTTAATTTAAGTCAGAATTTGCCGCGCCATCCAGATGAAATAGAAAAGTGGATGCTCTCTTTACGCAACTAGATTGATAGCAAGTGCTGCAGCAAGTAAACCAATAAGCAATGATCCAATGTAATTTATTACAGCTGACCTATATTTTTTGAGTTCGATTGCTAAATAAATATCTAACATAAATGTTGACCATGTTGTAAACGCCCCTGCAAAACCAATAGCAACCAGGGCCACAGTATTTTGCGTCGCACCCCATGTCAGGCCAATAACAAATGAGCCAGCTACGTTTGCCGCAAATGTTCCCCATGGCAGATTAGAAAACTTACGTAAATACTGATCAATTATAAATCGTGATGGGGCGCCTATTGCTGCTCCTAAAATTACAAGTGCAATACTCATGGCCGTACCGCAATTACTTTTCGTGCAATCGGCATCATGATTGCGATGATTGCCAAGCTAGCAATCACGCTAACGCTTAGATACACCGCACCGCCATCGCCTGGTTCAAGGGTGTATAAAGCCAGTGCTGAAAATGTTGTCAGTCCTGCGCAAAATCCTGGCAACCAAAAGTGTCGTTGATCTGTGCTGCCGCGGCGTTCCATGAGAACTAATAAGAGAGTTGCGATGGCAACGCCTAATAGATTTGTGATTAGAGTTGATGTGCGCGAATTACTAAATAACTCACCAATTGTGTAGCGAAGAAGTGAACCTAATACTCCGCCAAGTGCGACCAATGAAATTGATCGCACTGTGACGATTTGGCTCATGTATTAAACGATACCCTCGCGCTTACGTATTTTTGTGCCTAACCAACGGACTGGATCGTATTTAACATCTACTACGCGCTCTTTCATTGGAATGATCGCGTTATCTGTAATTCGGATGTGCTCTGGGCATACTTCAGTACAGCACTTCGTGATGTTACACATTCCAAGACCGTGCTCTTCTTGAGCCTTTTGCTTGCGATTTTTAAGAATATCTAGTGGGTGCATATCTAGTTCTGCAATTCGAATAAAGAAGCGTGGTCCGGCGAATGATTTCTTATTCTCTTCGTGGTCTCGAATAACGTGACATGTGTCTTGGCACAAGAAACATTCGATGCATTTGCGAAACTCTTGGCTGCGCTCAACATCTATTTGTTGCATGCGTGCTTCACCTGGTTTTAGATTTGCAGGTGGTTCATAGGATGGAATTTCCATTGCTTTTCTGTAATTAAATGAAACATCTGTAACAAGATCTTTAATGACTGGAAATGCGCGAAGAGGTGTGACAGTAATTGTCTCTTCATCACCGTATGAAGCAACTTGTGTCATACATGCAAGACGTGGCTTTCCATTAATTTCCATGGAACATGAGCCGCACTTGCCCGCTTTGCAGTTCCAGCGCACAGCCAGATCGCCCATCTGTGTTGCTTGGACGCGGTGAATCACATCAAGTACTACTTCGCCTTCATTGGCTTCAACTGTGACATCTTGAAGTGCGCCGTTATCTGCATCTCCGCGCCAGATGCGCATCTTAAGTTTGCGTGCCATTAGCGTGCACCGCCTTTCGCGATTTCTTCAGTCGTCATGTACTTCTCTAATTCGTGAATATCAAAGAGGTCAAAGAGCTCTTTAGGAAGCTCAGGAAGTTCTTGCTTGTGCACGCTTACTTCTGTGCCATTAAAGGATGCAATGTGATTGATCTGGCGCCACTTGTTATCTAACTGTGGGAAGTCATCTCGTGTGTGTCCACCGCGAGACTCTTCGCGAGAGATTGCAGACTTTGCTGTGCTCTCGGCAACTAACAACATATTGTCTAGATCGAATGCAAGGTGGAAGCCAGGATTGAATTTGCGATCTCCTGCCACAGAAACATTTGCACTGCGCTTTCTAATTTCAGCAATTTGTGTAATTGCTTCTGCCAATTCAGAACCTGTGCGAATAATTCCAACAAGGTTATGTGTAATTTCCTGAAGTTCGGCGTGTAATGAATATGAGTTTTCGCCACCACTGCGTGTAAATGGCGCTTGGATGCGCTCTGCTGCAGATTTAATTGCCGCTTCACTTACTGCAACAGGTTTAGCGTTCTTTACATATTCAGCTGCGCCCATACCTGCGCGACGACCAAAGACAAGTAAGTCTGAGAGTGAATTGCCGCCTAGACGATTTGAACCGTGCATTCCACCAGCAACTTCACCTGCTGCAAATAAACCTGGAACACCAACTGCTGCTGCAGTATCTGGTTCTACTTCAACCCCGCCCATGACGTAGTGACATGTTGGTCCGACTTCCATTGCCTCTTTTGTAATGTCAACGCCAGCTAATTCATAGAACTGGTGCCACATTGATGGCAGACGCTTCTTAATTACTTCAGCAGTTAAACGCTTTGAAACATCGAGGAATACTCCGCCGTGTTCTGTGCCGCGCCCTGCTTTAACTTCAGTGTTAATTGCGCGAGCAACTTCATCACGTGGCAATAGCTCAGGTGGTCGGCGGTTGTTATCTTGATCCACATACCAACGATCGGCTTCTTCTTCATTATCGGCATACTTATCTTTAAATACATCTGGAATGTACTTAAACATAAAGCGTTCGCCCTTATTGTTTGTAAGAACTCCACCTTCACCACGAACAGATTCAGTTACTAAAATTCCGCGAACAGATGGTGGCCAGACCATTCCTGTTGGGTGAAATTGTAAGAACTCCATATCAACAAGGTTTGCGCCAGCTTTAAGTGCAAGTGCGTGACCATCTCCTGTGCCTTCCCAGGAGTTAGATGTAATTTTAAATGTTTTACCAACGCCGCCAGTTGCAATAATTACAGCAGGGGCTTCAAATAAAACTTCGGCGCCAGTCTCGCGCCAGTATCCATAGACACCGGCAATCTTTCCATCTTCTTTTAAAATTTCAGTAACTGTTAGTTCTGCAAATACCTTGAGATGGCTCTCCATTGATTGATATGTCTTGCCATCTTTTTGTTGCAGCGCGACGATACGTTGTTGCATTGCGCGAATAAGTTCTAGGCCTGTGCGATCTCCCACGTGTGCAAGACGTGGATATTCGTGTCCACCAAAGTTACGTTGGCTAATTTTTCCTTCTGATGTGCGATCAAAGAGTGCGCCCCATTGTTCAAGCTCCCAGATGCGATCTGGTGATTCTTTGGCGTGTAATTCAGCCATTCTGTAGTGGTTAAGGAATTTTCCACCGCGCATTGTGTCGCGAAAGTGAACCTGCCAATTGTCATTGTCATTGACGTTTCCCATTGACGCTGCAGCGCCACCTTCTGCCATAACGGTGTGTGCTTTGCCAAAGAGTGATTTGCAAATGATTGCAACGCGCAAACCAGCTTCACGTGCTTCTACCGCAGCGCGAAGACCGGCGCCGCCCGCGCCAATGACAACTACGTCATATGAGTGGCGTTCGAGGTTTGTCATTTATTTAGCTGCTCTCACTTAGAAGAAATAGAAGTTTGTCCAGGCGCCAGAAGCGACGTTTCGTACATATATATCTGCGAACGCAACTCCGAAGAGTGAGATCCATGCAAATGTTGGATGTTTGTGATTGAGAACAGAAACCCATGACCACATCTTGTATCGCACTGGGTGCTTAGAGAAGTGCTTGAGGCGTCCACCAAGTGTGTGACGGCATGTGTGACAAGACAAAGAATAAAGCCAGAGAAATGTTGCACTAAAGATTAAGACAATCGTTCCAACACTGAAGTGTCCCCAATGTCCTTCTTCATCTCTGAAAGCAAGAATCGCATCGTATGTAAGCAACACGTTAAAAATTAAACCGAAGTAGAAAAACCAACGGTGACCGTTTTGCAAAATTAAAGGAGCACGTGTTTCGCCTGTGTACTTGGTATGTGGTTCTGCGACAGCACATGCAGGTGGTGACATCCAAAATGCGCGGTAATACGACTTGCGATAGTAATAACAGGTCATACGAAATCCGAGCGGGAAGATCAAAATAAATAGCGCTGGTGAGATTCCGATACCGAAGTATTCGTTATTAAAAGGTTGTCCTAGAGGTGATGTGCCCTCGATACAACTAGTTGATAGACATGGTGAATAAAAAGGTGAAACAAGTGGTTCTGCGAAATAATATTTATTTTCAAATGCGCGAAATGTTGCATAAATTACAAAGCTGAACAAAACTCCAAATGTAATTGCAGGCTGGACCCACCATTTATCAGTGCGCAGTGTGCGCTGCTTGATCTTTGCTCGCGTTGGCGAGAAAACTCCTGACATCTACAGCCCCTTTGGTGTTAAAAGTTTGGAACTTTTATAGGGGTAAGTGTGCTCCGCCAATTGTTAAGTTGCTAGGTGGAAGTACACATAAATAGGTATGAAGTCAGCCACAAATGCTCGAAAATTAATGCCATAAACAAAAAGAGCGGAGGGCGTGGGATTTGAACCCACGAGGCTTTCACCTGCCGGTTTTCAAGACCGGTGCACTCGGCCGCTATGCGAGCCCTCCGCCGCGTAATCTACCTGAAGAAGGCCATCACTAAAAATTGAGCAATATTTAACGCTACTTAACGAGGAGGAAGTTTCAATAACTCCTCGATAATCATTGCCACGCCATCATCTGTGTGTGGTTCTGCAATTGATTTAGCAGCCTTGTGGGCATCTGGATGTCCATCTGCCATTGCATATGATCGCCCGCACCACTCGAGCATTGAAATGTCATTTGGATTATCACCAAATGAAACACAATCCTCTGCAGTAATTCCTAAGCGCTCTGCCATTTTAGAAAGTGTTGCACCTTTTGAAACACCGATAGCTGAAATTTCTAAGAGTGAATCATGTGGATTTGAGTGCGTCACAGTTACTAAATCTTTTAATTCTTTTGTAGCAATTGCCAGCATTTCATCTGATGACATTTCCTGCTCTGAACAACGTGCTAATAATTTAAGCGACGGTGATGTCATGATCTCTAAAATGTCATCAACGCCGATATTGTCTAAACCAACATCCCAACGTGGCACATAATTCTTTTCACGGTGAAAATAATTGTGCGCTTCCGTTGCGAATGAAATTTGTGGAATTACCTTGCGCAGGCGTTTAACTGTTTCAATTTGCGCGTCTACCGGAATGAGCCACTCTTCAAGAACTTTTTGGTTTTGTAAATCAAATAACTGTGCGCCATTTCCACAGATTGCTTTACCGATACCAAATGCTTCTTTAATCTCTGGCATCCAACGAGGTGGGCGACCTGTGACAAAAAATATTTCAACTCCCATGTCATGGGCTGTGCGAAATGCGTTAATGGTTCGTTGGGTTACTTCGCCGTAGTGAGCAACGATTGTTCCATCTAGATCTGAAGCAATTAATTTGGGACGAAAACTCACACAAGCTCAAATCGTGACGTGCCCAAGAATGGTTGTAGTGCTTTTGGAACATTGACACTTCCATCAGCATTTTGATGGTTTTCTAAGATCGCAACAATCATGCGTGGAATTGCAACGAGTGTGCCATTAAGGGTTGCAACAGCTTTTGTGCCATCACTATCTTTATAGCGAATGTTTAACCTGCGTGCCTGAAACTCTGTGCAATTAGATGTGCTTGTTACTTCGCGATAGGCATCTTGTGTAGGAATCCACGCTTCAATATCGAATTTACGGTTAGCACTAGATCCAAGATCTCCTGATGCCACATCAATTACGCGAAATGGAATCTCCATAGCGTTAAGGAAATCTTTCTCCCATTGCAATAAACGCTTGTGCTCTTCTTTGGCTTCTTCTGGTTTGCAAAATGAAAACATTTCAACTTTATCGAATTGGTGCACACGAATAATGCCTCGGGTATCTTTTCCATATGTTCCTGCTTCACGGCGGAAGCACGTTGAATACCCTGCATAGCGAAGTGGAAGTTTTTCTGCTGGCAAGATCTCATCCATATGCATTGCGGCTAGTGGCACTTCACTTGTTCCAACTAAATACACTTCATCGCGTTCTAGGTGATAAACATTTTCGGCAGCTTGTCCTAAAAAGCCTGTGCCTTCCATTGCAGCAGGATTTACAAGTACTGGTGGAATAACTGGAATAAATCCTGCTTTAGTTGCAGATGCAATTGCGTAA
>JBIKPX010000118.1:0-2936 GCA_044357195.1 Candidatus Planktophila sp.
AGGAATTAGCCCTTACTCGCGGCCAAATCGAAGCCAGACCAGGTAAATCCCTGAGGCGGCGCCGACTAGCAGGCCGGTTAGAAGCAGGAAGGCTGTGCCGAGCCACTTATCTAATCCCCAGCCGACAGCGCCCCAGAAAATCAACCCAGAGAGCAAATAACCAACGATCGACCATGCAGCATTCTCATCACGTGTTGCCATGAGTACTCCCCTTTGGATTATGCAAACTACTTCAGCTAATTCTTAGAATCAGGCAGGGGTAAATGTATGCGCAACTTCATATAACTTGCAATTTCCCCACCCAACCAAGCAAATGTGAGCGCAATTGCGGTGGCACCAAAACTGGTTCTGTTTATAGTTTCTCTTGAAGTAAAGGCGCTGAGTAGATATAAAAATACGCCAAGAAAAAGCAGCTTTGCGAAATATGAAAATACCGCCAATGCCATTGTGCTCATGGGATCAAGATTTCTCGCAATGCGAGATACGCCGATGTGGATGGCAAAATAAATAATTACAACAAATTGAGCGATCAGTGCACCTAAAAATCCTGGCAATCCAACGATGAATGTGCATAAGCCGATTGCAATAATTCCAACGATAAATGAAGGAACAAGTGCTCCACGAAGCATGAGGCTCTCAGAACTTTTTTGATCAGACATATACCGAATCCTTTTTACCACTTCGAGTAACCACAATCGTTATTGTGGCAAGGGTTGCAGCAGTAAGTAGCGCAACCCAGACTGGTGCAAATGCAGAGATAGTAATTGGGAAAGCAAGAGTTGCAGTCCATAAATACATAATCACCGCTGTGCGCACGTGCGAGTTTCCTGCTGCAAGCAAGCGATGGTGAAGATGATCTTTATCTGGTGCAAATGGTGAACGACCTGCTCGTAAGCGTCGCGCAATTGCGAGTATTAAATCTGCAAGTGGAATTGCAAGAACTGCAAAAGGAAGCAGAAGCGGCAAAAGCGTTGGGCCGACTTCAACTGCTGTAATTGCATTTGGATCTACTTGACCTGTCAATGTGATGGCCGCAGATGCCAGCAATAAACCTAAGAACATCGAGCCAGAATCGCCCATAAAGATGCGGGCTGGATGAAAATTATGTGGCAAGAACCCAAGACATATTCCAATGAGTACTGCAGTCATAAGAGATGGTGCGCCAGCGCGACTAAAGCCCCAGACAACGGCTAAAAGATATGCAAAGGTAAAGAAAGCGGCCCCTGCAATAGCCACAATGCCGGCTGCAAGGCCATCTAATCCATCGATGAAATTAACTGCGTTAATAGTTACTAAAACAATTAAGACTGTGACGAGCTGTCCAATACTTGGCGGAAGAGTAATGACGCCATTGATGGGAAGCCATAAAATCTGAATTCCGTAGATAAGCAAAATTCCCGCAGCAAGTGCTTGTCCCGCTAGTTTTGTCAGAGCATCTAATTGAAAGCGATCATCTGCCATGCCAAGTAAGACTAGAAATGTTCCGGCTAGGAATATGCCTTGTGCTTCATGACCAAATGATTTTCCAACAAGTGTGAGGTGTTGAACGATGATAAAAGTAAGTGACATCGCAGCCCACATAGCAACCCCACCCCATCGTGGAGTTGGTGATGTGTGAACATCTCGGGTGCGCACCAATGCAACGGCGCCAAATTTAGTCGCAAGAGTTCGAACAAATGGAGTGATTAGATAACACAGCGCTGCAGATAGCAGCAAAGTGAACATGTACTCACGCATGGAGTAAGTCTATGCGTTATAAATTGGGAATTTCGAAGTTAAAGCGTGAACTTCACTCTTAATTCCAGATAACACCGCTGGATCCTCAGAACGGATAGCGCGCGAAATCATGGAAGCAATGGTCTTCATCTCTGCAACGCCCATACCTTGGGTAGTTGTTGCAGGAGTTCCCACACGAATACCGCTTGTGATTCCTGGCTTTTCTGGATCAAATGGAATTGAATTCTTATTAAGAACGATGCCCGCATTGCCACAACGCTCATCTGCAACTTTTCCATTGACGCCAGTACCGCGAATATCAATGAGTGCAAGGTGTGTTTGTGTTCCACCAGAAACCGCGCGCATGCCTTCGCCTTCAAGTGCTGTGCAGAGCGCTTGAGCATTGGTAATAACATCTTTTGAATACTTTTGATATTCAGGTGTTGCGCACTCTCGAAGCGCAACGGCCTTGCCAGCAACTGCAGACATAATCGGTCCACCTTGCATTCCAGGAAAGACAGATTTATCAATTGCAGCAGCGTGTGCCTCTTTAGTCAGAATCATTCCACCGCGTGGTCCACGCAAAACTTTATGTGTTGTAAATGAAACAACATCTGCATATGGCACAGGAGAAGGAATAGCTTTTCCGGCCACCAAGCCAATGAAGTGGGCTGCATCGACCCACATGATTGCGCCAACTTCATCACAAATTGCACGTACCTTTTCAAAATCAACAAGACTTGGATATGCAGTCGCGCCAGAACAAATCATCTTTGGTTTGTTAGCAATAGCAAGATCGCGCAATTCGTCATAATCAATGAGTTCAGTATCTTGGCGAACTCCGTATGAAACTACGTTAAACCACTTACCCGAAAAGTTAACAGGTGAACCATGTGTGAGGTGGCCACCGTGTGAAAGCGACATAGCAAGAACTGTGTCACCAGGTTTTGTAAATGCTTGATACACAGCGATGTTCGCACTTGCACCTGAGTGCGGTTGAACGTTGGCATGATCTGCCCCAAATAAAGATTTGGCTCGCTCGATTGCAAGGTATTCGGCCTTATCTACTTCTTCGCATCCACCGTAATAACGCTTACCTGGATAACCTTCTGCGTACTTGTTTGAAAGAGTTGAACCAAGAGTTGCAAGCACGGCGCGTGAGGTGAAGTTCTCACTTGCAATTAATTGTAAATTCGTTTGTTGGCGCTTGAGTTCTGAGA
>JBIKPX010000119.1:0-2871 GCA_044357195.1 Candidatus Planktophila sp.
AATAGTTGCTGCTAACGCTATTGCTTCTTGAATGTCGTTGCGAGCATTTTCAATTTCTTCAGGTTTTGGTGGATCTGAGTGGATATTTCGCTCTGTCATACGAACACAACCAATGTTTACGCTCTTAGCGAATTCAACATCAGAGTGACCAAATACAAACTCAGTAGATCCCCCGCCGATATCAACGACTAAAAATGGCGCCTGATCTGGCGCAAACTCTTTGGTTGCACCGATGAAAGAGAGCGTCGCTTCTTCTTCTCCTGAAATAACTTCTGGTTCGATACCAAGTCTTTGCTTTACGCCATCGATAAATATTTCTCTATTAGTTGCATCACGCGTTGCACTAGTTGCACAAAATCGAATCTTTTCAACCCCACGTTTAGAAATCTCTTGTGCAAATGAATCTACCGCTGCAAGAGTGCGGGCAATGGCATCAGGATGAAAAGCTTTATTCTGATCTACTCCTTGACCAAGTCGCACAATCTCCATCGTGCGATAAATTTCTCGAAAATTACTTCCTTCAATATCGGCAATCAATAATCTAATTGAATTTGTTCCACAATCTATTGCTGCAACTCTCATACATCCATCTCCGAATTACATGGATTTTCAATCCACCACTCGGGCAATTTGCTTAACGCTTCATCTCCGAGTGGGTTAACTCCGGGACCTGCAGAAAGTGAATGTGCAACGAGTGAATGCAAACATTTCACACGATCAGGCATTCCGCCTGCAGAAATACCTTCTACTTCATCAACGACTACGCCTAAGGCGTTGCGGTCAGCTAAATAAGCTTCATGTGCTTTGCGATAGGAGGCGGCTAAATCTGCGTCATTGGCTAAGCGATCATTCATCTCCGCTATTAATCCTGATGATTCAAGAGTAGAGATGGCACCTGTGAGTCGTGGACACGTCGCATAATAAAACGTTGGAAAAGGTGTGCCATCGCTTAGTCGTGGTGGTGTCTGCACGACAGCTGGCATAGAACATGGACATCTGTAACCAATTGCATGCACATCTCTTGGGGTGCGACCTAATTGAAATTGGATGCAATCAAGATCGCGGGGTTGAACCTCTTTCACTGATTTCGAGTTTCCGTAATCGATGCGATCATTCGTGCATACCAAGGTTGCCCATCTGGAATCTTGCTTGCAACGGTTGTGCCGCTTTCTTGCGTGTACTGTCCTTCTGAATCAGTGACGATGTATTGACGCTCACCGGGTAAGACAAAGTGCAGACGTTCACGCGCCTGAGATTTTATGTATTCAGGATCTCTCCACATTAATAACTCTTTGCGAGCTTGATCGAGGGCTTCATTGTTACTTGCAACTTGGGATTTAAGCGCACTTATCTGAGCGCGTTGAGTGAAGTAATGCTTAATTGGTGGCGCAATCGTTAAGGCCATTAAAAAAAGAATAGTTGCAAGCATGAGTGCACGACTATTGCCGCGTCGTTTATTAAAATTTAACCGACGACGTCGTGCCATGGCTTATCCCTTAAATCGCGGGAAAGCCGCGCGACCTGCATAAACCGCACCATCTGAAAGTTCTTCTTCAATACGCAATAACTGGTTGTACTTTGCAACTCGTTCTGTGCGTGCTGGTGCACCTGTTTTAATCTGTCCGCAATTAGTTGCAACTGCAAGATCTGCAATTGTGGTGTCTTCTGTTTCTCCTGAGCGGTGACTGAGCATGCTGCGGTAATCGGCGCGATGTGCCATATCTACGGCATCTAGAGTTTCTGTCAGCGTTCCAATTTGATTGACCTTAACCAAAAGGGCATTTGCAGTATTGGTATCAATTCCTTTTTTCAAACGAACTGGGTTGGTAACAAATAAGTCATCTCCAACAATTTGAACCCGTTTTCCGAGAGATTCAGTCATCGAGCACCAGCCCGCCCAATCCTCTTCATCTAAAGGATCTTCAATAGAAACAAGTGGGTAGGCATCCACGAGAGAGGTGTAATAGGCAATCATTTCCTCAGAAGTTTTAGTTGAACCTTCAAATTTATATTTGCCATTTTCATGAAATTCTGTGGCCGCAACATCCATCGCAAGTGCAATTTCTTTTCCTGGCTTAAATCCAGCCAGAGTAATTGCTTCAATAATCAAATCAAGTGCTGCTCGGTTGCTCTCTAAGTTTGGAGCAAAGCCACCCTCATCACCAACACTTGTTGCGAGTCCGCGCTTTTTCAAAACAGATTTTAGTGCGTGATAAATCTCTGCGCCCCAACGAAGTGATTCACGGAATGTTTCTGCGCCAATTGGAGCAACCATAAACTCTTGAATATCTACGTTCGTATCAGCGTGTGCGCCACCATTTAAAATATTCATCATAGGAACTGGCAAGAGGTGCGCGTTTGGTCCACCTAAATAACGAAAGAGTGAAAGGTCGGCGCTTTCTGCTTGTGCCTTTGCTACTGCAAGTGAGACACCGAGAATTGAATTAGCACCAAGGCGTGACTTATTAGGTGTTCCATCAAGTGCGATCATTTCACTATCTACTAAGCGTTGATCTTGTGCATCTAATCCAATGACTGCAGCGGCAATTTCTCCATTAACAAATGCAACAGCTTTTTCTACGCCTTTTCCTAAATATCTTTTTCCACCATCTCGAAGCTCTGATGCTTCAAATGCACCTGTTGATGCACCACTTGGAACAGCGGCACGTGCTTGTGTTCCATCTTCTAATTGAATTTCAACCTCAACAGTTGGATTTCCACGGGAGTCAAGAATTTCACGAGCACCGAGTGCTTCAATAAGTGCCACTTAAATCTCCTTTAAAATTCGTTCTTGCAATGCCTAATACTACCGCGCCTCTTGCTGCGCAATCTCACGCATTATTTGCTTGCTCTGCATACGTAATGCATCTT
>JBIKPX010000120.1:0-2857 GCA_044357195.1 Candidatus Planktophila sp.
ATGTGCTTTGGCATCTGTGTGAGACTTTAATGACTCATAAGTTTTGATCTCTGATTCGAAGAATTCTGATAGGAACGTTGCGTCATCTCTGCCTTCCTGTGTGGCAAGTACGCGCTCTAAAGCTTCTTTGCCTAACCAGAATCCCCCACCAAGATCGCCAAAAATATGTCCGAGTCCATCAGCGTGTGAATAACTACCGCGGCGACCTGCAATCGCAACTGTTCCACTTCCTATTGAAAGAGTGACTCCATCATTATTTCTAAGTGCACCGAAATAGCCTGCTAAACCATCATCAATGACTGCAACTGCTTTGGCACCAAAGTATTTCGCCGCTAACTGGCCATATGGTTTTGGATCGCCAACGTCGCCATAAACACCTGTGATACTCAGAGCCACAAATTCGCTTTGAAAAGTTGAGCCTAAATGTTCTTGTGCTTCGATAAACAAATCATTGAGAACATCAAGTGTTGATTCATGTGCAAGTTTGGAGCGCTTACTTGTGAATTCGGTATCGGTAGTTCTAAATCTTGCGCCTGATTGCCCTAAGTCCACCGCTAGTACCATAATTACAAGTCTAGTTAAGGAGAGCAGATGAGTAAATGGGCACTCGTTACAGGCGCAACCGCAGGCATCGGTGAGAGTTTTACTCGCGTACTGGCACGTGAAGGTTTCAATATTGTCCTCGTTGCTCGCGACCTTGAACGGATGAAAGAACGTGCAGCAGCATTAGAGTCACAATTCAAAGTACAGAGTGCAATTGTGCAGGCAGATTTAGCCACTGATTCTGGATGCGCCAAAGTTGAAAAATACATAAGTGAAAACCAGATTGAAGTGCTGATTAACAATGCAGGCTTTGGCATCAATAAAGCTTTTTCTGTGAGCGATCTAGATTCCGAACAACAATTACTCGATGTTTTAGTGCGCACGCCCATGCGATTAATGCACACAGTGTTGCCGCAAATGAAAGAGCGAAATAGCGGTTCAATAATTAATGTTTCATCCGTTGCAGGTTGGATTGCCGGTGGAACATATAGTGCTTCTAAGTCTTATCTGACGGTGCTTTCTGAATCCATCCACACTGAAATGAGTGGCACTGGCATAAAGATTTCTGCACTCTGCCCAGGCTTTACACGCACTGAATTTCATGAGCGTGGACGTATGCGCATGAATGGTTTACCTGAATTCATGTGGCTTTCATCTGATCGAGTTGTCACTCAAGCGTGGAAAGAAAACCAGAATGGAAAAGTTTTATCCGTGCCTGGTTGGCAGTATTTGATTCTGAGCACCGTTTCTCGTTTCGGTCCACGCCCACTTGTGCGCAAGCTTGGAATGAACGTAAGAGTGCGTCAACGCCAAAAGTAAGGATGTAGGGCTACCCCTATACGTCTTTAGTCTTACTTCTTCTACGGTGTTGTTGTGCTCCGTAAATATTTTTCACTCAATACCGTGGGATTTTTGCTGCTCACAATTCATCTTTTATCCCGAGTAATTCACACAACTCCACAGGTGTATTTAGATTTATGGATATATAACGCAATCGCAATTCTCTTTGTCTTTTCACTTATCGGAGTCCCAAGTTTTAATGATCACATCGGCATCGCATTTCTTGCCCTAGCAATCGGGTTATGGGCCGCAGGTTCGCTCATTTCTTCACTCAGTGTTTTTTATACCTTAAATCTGCCCAGTGAATTAGCGTCCAATGTTTTATATATGCTCTTTTATCCAGCCGCATTTATTGCACTGCCGCGTTTGCTTTCTCAGCGATCGCGTATTTCAGCAGTTGAAATTCTGGATTCAACAATTATTGCCTTGGGACTTGGTTCTCTAGGAACAGCTCTATTTGTCGGCCCAGTATTGCCACGATTAAACGGTGACATGTCCATGACTTTCTTTGCAATTTTCTACCCAGTTGGAGACTTAATTCTGGTAGCAACTGTCATATCAACTCTTCTATCGCAAAGGATTTCCAAGCGCGCAGTTGTGGCTAGTACTGGAATCTTTATCTACGCCTTCTCTGATTTCTTATTTTTGTGGCTACATGTAAATAACAAATACACATTTGGATCTATTTCAGATGATGGTTGGCTGGTTGGACTTGCCTTAATTGTCATGTCAACGCAATTTAAAGCCAGCGAACAGAGTTCGAGTGAAGGCGTTAACCCGGTCTTTGTTGCACTCTCTGTATTTCTAAGTGCAACGCTGCTTGGAATTATTACTCTTCGTCCAGGTTACTTCCCCTCTTTCATACTCTTTCCCACTTTGCTCACACTTCTTGTCGCATTCATTCGAATGACTATTGCACTGCGGCAAGCACGTTCCCTTGGAACCGAGCGAACTCTTGCTCGTACTGATGAATTAACTGGGCTATCTAATAGAAGAAAGTTAATTGCAGAAATGCAAGAGTTTGGCGATTCAGAAGGTGCGCTACTTATTTTAGATCTCGATGGCTTTAAGCCAGTAAATGATTCATTTGGCCACGACATTGGTGATGAAATATTAAAACAAGTTGCCATGCGTTTTCATAGAGCACTGCCTCCGGATGCAACGCTGGCAAGATTAGGAGGCGATGAATTTGGTGTGTTACTGCACGCAAATTATGAAACAAGTATGGAAGTTGCACTCGCGCTGCATGCAACGATGAGCTATCCATTTCTGGTTGGAAAAGAATCCATCGATTTAGGTGTGAGCATCGGTGTTGCCGCTAATAACGATGAGCATGATTTATTGCGCAGAGCAGATGTTGCGATGTATCGAGCTAAACGAGAATCACTCGGTATTGCGCACTTTGATTTCTTCTAGACGAGCAAGAGATTCGAGGCGCTCTAGTGAGTGCTCGACTAATTTCTTTGCGTATCCA
>JBIKPX010000121.1:0-2842 GCA_044357195.1 Candidatus Planktophila sp.
CATTTTATGAACGGCTGAAAGGTCGCCAGTAAGTGCTGCAATTGCAGCGCGTTGTGAAACGTTTGACACATTTGAAGTCAGATGTGATTGCAAGTTAGTGGCGGCTTTGATGACATCTTTAGGTCCGATCATCCAGCCCACGCGCCACCCAGTCATTGCATATGTCTTTGCAACTCCGTTGATAATAATTGTTGAATCTGCAAGCCCCGGAACTACTACAGGCATGCTGGGTGCTTGCGCGCCGTCATAGAGAAGGTGTTCATAAATTTCATCAGCAATAATCCAAATGTTGTTTTTAAGCGCCCATTCACCAATTGCTTTTACTTGCTCAGGTGAATAGACAGATCCAGTTGGATTAGATGGAGAACAAAACAGAAGCGCCTTAGTTTTTGGTGTGCGCGCAGCCTCAAGTTGTTCTACTGAGACTAAATAGTTTTGAGATTCATCTGCAAAGACTTCAACGGTTTTTCCGCCAGCTAATTTGATGCACTCTGGATATGTTGTCCAAAATGGTGATGGAAGAAGTACTTCATCGCCTGGATCAATAATTGTTGCAAATGCTTGATAGACAGATTGCTTTCCACCATTTGTTACAAGAACTTGATCAGCGGTAATTACGTAATTTGAATCGCGTTTTGTTTTAGCAACGATTGCATCGCGTAGTTCTGGTAAACCAGGAGTTGGTGTGTAACGATGATTTGCAGCAACACCAGCGGCTGCGGCAGCGGCGCTCACAATGTAATCAGGAGTAGGAAAATCTGGTTCGCCCGCACCAAAACCAATAACTGGACGACCAGATGCCTTGAGTGCTTTGGCTTTTGCATCAACTGCAAGCGTGGCTGATTCAGTTATTGCTGCGATTCGGCTGGAAATTCTGCTCATGGGGGTAAGTCTGCCCTATGAGCCCTCATGCTCATGCGCGAGTTAGACCTAAGTGCATCTGTGCGTCTACACTTCTGCACTCACGAGGATTTGGTAATTCCTATGGTTTCGCCATGCTCTCGCGAAGGGCAGTAGCTCAATTGGCTAGAGTTGCCGTCTCCAAAGCGGCCGGTTGGGGGTTCGAGTCCCTCCTGCCCTGCACATTTTGTGAAGTAGTTAAGAAGTACTGAGTAATTAGAAACGAAGAGAAAGGAACGCAGATGAGTGAAGATCTAAAAGAAGCCGAGAAGCTCGGTCCATTTGCGCGCCTTGGTCTTTATTACCGTCAAATAGTTTCTGAACTTCGTAAAGTTGTTTGGCCTACACGTAACCAACTCACAACCTATACAGCTGTCGTTTTGGTTTTCGTTTCATTCGTTATCGCTGTTGTCTCTGTCTTGGATCTCATTCTTACAAAAATCGTTTTTTGGGTTTTTGGGTAAGGAAAAAATATGAGCGATGACCAGAATTTAAATACGGCGCAGCCAGATGCTTTTGAAGCAGCGCTCGCAGCCTCGGCCACAGATCTTGCAACACCACAGGTTGAAGAAGTAATCGAAGAAGTTGTTGCCGCCTCAGTTTCTTCGGATTCAGATGTTGCACTCGCCTCCGATGAAGATGGCGACATCGAATCAGATGAGAACGATCCCAATGCAGAGTTTCGTCGCGCACTTCGCGTTGCACCTGGCGATTGGTATGTAGTCCACTCTTATGCAGGATATGAAAAGAAGGTAAAGGGCAACCTCCAGAACCGAATTCAGTCACTGAACATGGAAGATTACATTTTCCAAATCGAAGTACCTGAAGAAGAAGTAATGGAGATTAAGAACGGCCAGCGCAAGCAGGTTAAGCGCAATATTTATCCAGGATATGTTCTAGTTCGCCTTGATCTCACAGATGAATCATGGTCTGCAGTGCGTAACACTCCTGGTGTAACAGGTTTCGTTGGAAATGCTCATCACCCAAGTCCTTTAAGTCTTGATGAAGTAGAAAAGATTTTGGCACCACGTCCGAAGAAGGCTTCAGACAAACTAGATATTCGAGTCGTTGATTTCGAAGTAGGCGAGTCAGTCACCGTAATGGATGGCCCATTTGCAACTCTTCCAGCATCAATTTCAGAGATCATGCCAGAGCAGGCAAAGCTCAAGGTATTGGTATCAATCTTTGGACGCGAAACTCCGGTTGAGCTTTCATTCCACCAAGTACAAAAGATTTAATTTCCACGATTTATAAATAACGAGAAACGAAAAAAGAGGAAAAGAAATGGCACCAAAGAAGAAGGTAACTGGATTCATCAAGTTGCAGATCCAAGCTGGAGCGGCAACACCTGCTCCACCAGTAGGTCCTGCCCTTGGTCAGCACGGTGTCAACATCATGGAGTTCGTTAAGGCATATAACGCTGCAACGGAATCTCAAAAGGGTCAGATCATTCCGGTAGAAATTACTGTCTACGAAGATCGCTCTTTCGACTTCATCACAAAGACTCCTCCAGCATCTCGTTTAATCTTGAAGGCAGCAGGAATCGAAAAGGGTTCAGCTATTCCTCACAAGAATAAAGTTGCAAACATTTCTATGTCTCAGGTGCAAGAAATTGCAAAGACAAAGATGGCAGATCTCAATGCAAACGATATTGATGCAGCAAGCAAGATCATCGCTGGCACAGCTCGTTCAATGGGAATCACAGTCGGATAAATAAGTTTCTCTTTCTCATGGTGAGAAAGAGATGTGGGAGAACCTCGCTGGTTCGCTAACCACAACCGCTAACTCTTAGAGATAAGAGAAAGAAGGATGAAATGAAGCGCTCAAAGAAGTACATCGCAGCGGCTGCAAAGGTTGATGCAGATCGTCTTTACACACCGCTAGAGGCAGTAACACTTGTCCGCGAAACATCGACAACAAAGTACGACTCAACAATTGATGT
>JBIKPX010000122.1:0-2829 GCA_044357195.1 Candidatus Planktophila sp.
TTTGGTAAGGGCTTCAGACAGACCTGAGTTATTTTGATCTTGCTGCTTGAGGCGATCTGCTGCTGCCCGTGCTAACTCTTCAAGATAAACAGTTGGGCGCGCACCCGATGCCTTAATTATTAAATTCAATACGGCAGGTTTTTGGCGCAACATGGTTTCGCGGGCTCCATATAAAGCTGCCAAATCGAGACACTTGTGAAGGTGCCCCAAAGCTTCGGTCTCGCGATCGATGGCGACATCAACTTCATTGAGGTACTTATAAATCAAATCACGTGGTGTCTTCGTTGGTAATTTATCGATGTGATTATCTGGAATCTTCTTGCCTTGGAGTTGCAGAATATATGGCTTAAAGCGAGTAACAAAGTGCCCATCTGGCATGCGATCTAGAAGGGTTAGAACACGATCATAATCTTTCACGATGTAGCGTAAATATGCTTCATTCGTATCGACTAATGAATCTAATTGATTAGCACTGGAAACTGTTTGTAACAATTCTCGTTGTTCTTTAATACCATCGAAGGCTTGCTCAATTTTTCCCTCCAAAACTAGTTGGCGTAATACATAGCCATCAGCCAGGATGTACCAAAGTTTTTGCTTTGAAGCCAGGGCAATCGTGCGTACCAAGTTAAAGGCTTCGAGTGCCTCATCTATTTTTGAAAATTCAAGCAAGCACCGTGCGCGAATAAAGTGAAGGTCAGCAGTACCAGCGATACCTTGGTAATCATTTATCTCGGCAGTTTCGATTCCTATACAAGCAGTTTCAAATGCTTCAAAGTAATTGCCTTCTGCAAAGCTTGCCGCTGCGCAAATCGCATTGAGGTAATACATTGGCAGAGGCGCATAATCCGTAGATAAGTACTGTTGTGCTCGGTCATAGATATTTATGCACTCCTCATAATTTTCAAGGGCTAAGGCTTGATTCGAAAGAAGTCGCAGCACATGCAATTTGTCAATATTTTCAACATCCCTAACATTTTGTACCGGCCTTAAGACGATTTCTGCTTCGATATTAACTTTGCTTAAATTGCCATTGAAAAAATTAATTGTGGCGGCAGAAACGCTTGCAGATTTTTCAAGAAAAACTTCAACTTCCAAACTTTTGACAATTGCTAATAACTCCAAAATAAGAGCTTGGGCTCTTGCGAATTCTAGATTTACAACATGACCCGCGATTTGAAGGCTTAATCTACGTGCCAGGCCACTTGATGATTTATCACCGATGATTTTGCTCCACTGCAGAAGAAAATCGCCTTTTCCAGTCGCTGCCATCGTGCGAATATTGTTCTTGAGAATCATTTGTAGTAACTCTCGATCTTCGGACTTAGAGGCATGAAAAAGAGCAATTCCAATTTTTTTGCGCTCAAGAAAAAATTCGGCCAATTTTTTATGTACTAATACTTGTGCGCTCTGCGAAGAAGAGAGGCGATTTTGCAATGTCTCACGAACAATAGGATTGAGATGATATGTACGTCCAGAATTCGTTGGTGATGAAATTAATAAACCATCAGTGCAAAAACGTGCGAAGAATTCAGGTGTTGCCAAAGCTCCGATAATAATTTCGGCAATTTCTGAATCAAATTCTTCAACAGTACTTAAACTAGTCAATGTTTCTAATTCTTCAGGGCGCAAAGATTTAAGTATTTCTTCGGATAGGTAACTCAGTGGATCTGCTTTATTAGCAGTTTCATCCGGAATTGATACTTCGTTAATTCCCTTTTGCAATTTGCGAATTAAGAGTTGAACCGCAGCTGGCCAACCTTTTGCAGCATCGAGAGTTGTCTGAACATTCATATTTGTCATATCAAGGCCTGCTAGTTCCGCGATAGAAGCAGTCTCTTGGGAGCTGAACAGTAGATCATCGGGAGTGACCAAATTTAGATTGCCTAATTTTGCGAATCTAGAATATGAGGCATCAGGTGGTTTACGGGATATCAGAACTATATGAACATTTTCCGGAACACTTTCTACAAAAACTCGCCTGACTTCAGATGACTGGGTATCTAATTCTTCTGCAGAATCGATCACCCAAATGAAATTTTCTTTTTGTTCATATATTCCATTTGCAGTTTTCCGAACGATGTCTTCTATTTTGATATCGCCAAGGGAGTTTGCCCACGGCGCAAAATCTGGAACAACATTTCGAACAGATTGGATCATGTGTTGCGCTAATTGAACTAGGGAATCCTTACTATTCATCTGAGTCCAAATGACTTTAGATGTGCACTGTTTGACCCATTCTGCGACAAGCGTTGTTTTCCCATAACCTGCAGGTGCAATAATTAAAGTCGCTCCAGGTCTGTTCTCTGACAATAATTTAAATAAGTGTTTTCGAGTGATTAAATTATTTGGAAGAGATGGCGCCAAAGTTCGTGAGAGCATCACGCCATCAATCACCGTGGGTGATGTCTTTTTCACTCGAGTGGACATGCCTAAGGGTGATAGATGTTGAGCTAAAAGCCAAGGTAGCCCTCACCCACGTGGGGTGATTACTGAGCGTGATTTCGCCCCCCTATGAATACTCACACATCAGACCTATAGTTCTATGCATGTTAGATCTGCAATCCGTTGATCTGTGGCAACAAGGCACAGTTGTTCTAGATGCTGCCATTGCGGCAATCCTTGGCTCAATCATCGGCTGGGAGCGCGATCGCGCTGGCAAATCAGCAGGACCACGCACAATGGCATTAGTCGGCACATCGGCTGCTGGAATCGTGGCTATTGGGGCGGTTTTAGACCTGGCCTCTGATTACGGGGATCCAACGCGAGCGCTACACGCAATCATCACCGGCATCGGTTTTCTCGGCGCTGGGCTCATTTTCACCAATCGCA
>JBIKPX010000123.1:0-2822 GCA_044357195.1 Candidatus Planktophila sp.
GCATGAGTACCAACTTCGCCACGAACAAAGTTGCGTGTGAGCATGGAATAGACTTGCGACCTCATGGTATTTCGCCCGATTTCAGCCCAGATCGATCTTGCCGCAATGGAGCACTCGATCCTTGATTTCTGGCGCACCAATCTAATCTTTGAAAAATCTGTCAGTGGCCGAGAAGGTGCACCGACGTGGACTTTCTATGAAGGTCCTCCCACTGCAAACGGAATGCCAGGAACGCACCACATTGAAGCGCGCGTATTTAAAGATGTATTCCCACGTTTTCACACCATGAAAGGCAAGCAAGTAGTTCGCAAAGCTGGATGGGATTGTCATGGTCTGCCTGTTGAAATTGCTGTAGAAAAAGAGTTGGGCTTTAACGGCAAAGGCGACATTGAAAAATTCGGTATCGCAGAATTTAATGACAAGTGTCGCGAATCAGTTACCCGTCACGTTGATGCATTTACTGCGATGACTAATCGCATGGGCTTTTGGGTTGATTTTGATCAAGCATATTGGACGATGGCACCTGCATACGTTGAAAGTGTTTGGTGGAGTCTTTCTCAGATTCATAAAAAAGGTTTGCTTGTTCAAGATCATCGCGTTGCACCATATTGTCCGCGTTGTGGAACTGGATTATCAGATCACGAATTAGCCCAAGGCTATGAAACTGTCACAGATCCATCTGTATTTGTTCGCTTTCCCATTACATCTGGAGAGCTAAAAGAGATGGGCGCAGCCCTTCTTGTTTGGACCACTACGCCATGGACGCTTGTTTCAAATACTGCCATTGCAGTAAACCCCAAGGTTAATTACGTCATCGCCAAAGTTACCCATGAGGAATCTTCAGAAGTTCTTGTCATCGCAGAAGCCCTGCTAGATAAATTACAAGGTGATGTAGAAATCCTTAAAACCGTACTCGGTAAAGATCTTGAGCGAACTACATATTCCAGACCATTTGATTTTGTTGAGATCCCAGATGCGCACTTTGTTGTGCTTGCAGATTACGTAACTACTGAAGATGGAACTGGATTAGTTCACCAATCCCCCGCTTTTGGCGCAGATGACTTGCAAGTCTGTCGTGCCTATGGATTACCCGTTGTTAATCCAGTTGCACCTGATGGACATTTCTTGTCAGATGTTGAATTAGTTGGTGGAATGTTTTTCAAAGATGCCGATAAGCCATTAGTCAAAGAGTTAAAGGCTCGTGGATTGCTCTATCGCCACCAACCATATGAGCACTCATACCCACATTGCTGGCGCTGTCACACCGCACTTATTTATTATGCACAACCATCCTGGTATATCCGCACCACATCAATTAAAGATGAGCTTTTACGTGAGAACGCAGCAACGAATTGGTATCCAGAAACTATTAAAACTGGTCGCTATGGAGATTGGCTCAATAACAATATTGACTGGGCTCTCTCTCGTAATCGTTATTGGGGCACTCCACTTCCTATTTGGAGATGTGAAAACAAACATGAGGTCTGTGTCGAATCATTAGCCGACCTCGGTGCTCGCGCAGGACAAGAGTTATCAACACTTGATCCGCACCGTCCATTCGTCGATGACATTACTTTTGCCTGCACCGAATGTTCAGAGACCATGGTGCGTGTTCCTGAAGTAATTGATTGTTGGTATGACTCTGGTGCAATGCCATTTGCGCAGTGGGGTTACCCGCATCAAGAAGGCAGTAAAGAAAAATTTGAAGCCTCATATCCTGCCGATTTCATCTGCGAGGCAATTGATCAGACCCGTGGTTGGTTCTACACACTTATGACAATTGGAACTCTGGTCTTTGATAAATCATCTTATGAAAATGTTCTCTGCCTAGGTCACATCCTTGATAAAGATGGCCGCAAGATGAGTAAGCACTTAGGAAATGTTCTAGAACCAATGGCTCTGATGGATCAGCATGGCGCCGATGCGGTTCGTTGGTACATGTTGGCCGCAGGTTCACCATGGTCTGCTCGTCGAGTTGGACACGATGCAATTAGCGATGTTGTCCGAAAGACGCTTTTAACGTATTGGAACACAATCTCGTTTCACTCTCTCTATGCCCAAGCATCCAACTTTGATCTTTCACAATCACCGGCTCGCAGCACGCGTCCCGTTATGGACCGTTGGATCATCTCTGAATTATCAATTCTGATTAACGAAGTGGAGTCTTGTCTTTCCAACTTTGATTCACAGGGTGCTGGAAAAGTACTGGCTCAATTTATTGATGATCTATCAAATTGGTATGTGCGTCGCTCACGTCGTCGCTTCTGGGATGGCGATGTTGCAGCTCTGGCAACTCTGCACGAATGTCTTTCAACTCTGACACAGCTACTCGCTCCGATGGTTCCTTTTATCTCAGAGCATGTGTGGCAAGAACTTGTGCGACCAGTTGATCCATCAGTTGCTGACTCAGTTCATCTATCTGATTTCCCGGTTGCAGCCAAAGCAGATATTGATACAAAGTTATCGGCTCAAGTCGGACTGACTCGCAGAATTGTTGAATTAGGTAGAGCTGCTCGCGCTGAATCTGGAATTAAAATTCGCCAACCACTGCAAAGGGCACTCATCGCAGCTAGTGGATGGGCAGCACTTCCTGCAGATATGCGAGAGCAAATCGCAGATGAGTTAAACGTTGCCGACCTTGCAGATATTGCAGATGCCGATGGCGATCTAGTTGATATTTCAGTTAAAGCAAACTTTCGAACACTCGGCGCCAAATTTGGAGGCGAAGTACAAGCAATCTCCAAAGCAATCGCTGCCATGGATGCCACAACGTTAGTAAAGACTCTTCGCGCAAAAGGCAGTGCAGATGTTGCCACCTGGAG
>JBIKPX010000124.1:0-2817 GCA_044357195.1 Candidatus Planktophila sp.
TAAGAGTAACTACAGGTGTTTGATCTGAAACGGGCAAACGATGGCGATATTCGTTAATAACTCCGCGCCATTGATGCGCTCCTGGTCTGCGAGAAAAAATTGACATCAGGATTGAGATCCCAGCACGCGAAGCACGCTTTCAACTTTTGAAACAATGTCCATTTTAGATAGTGCGCTAACAGTTGCACTTAATGCAGCTTCAGTTGCTCCGTGGCTTACAACAATTAGTTCAGCATCATTTCCACGGCCAGATTGGCGAACTGTTTGAATTGATACGCCTTCTTGTGAAAAGACTTGGGCAATAGCAGCTAAAACACCTGGCTTATCTGCAACATTTAATCGAATAAGAAATTGTGTTTTTGTATCACCAATTGGCGCAATTGCACGATCTGCATAATCACTTTCGCGTGGTCCTACTGAATCACTGACTCGATGGCGTGCGACTGCGACAACATCTCCCAAAATTGCACTTGCAGTTGGGGCACCCCCTGCGCCAGGGCCATAGAACATTAATTGTCCTGCTGATTTTGCTTCAACAAAGACAGCGTTAAATGCATTACGAACTGCAGCAAGTGGATGACTGCGTGGAATAAGAGTTGGGTGAACACGTACTGAAATTCGATCATCGGATGTGAGCTCTGCGATAGCCAATAATTTAATAACGTGATTCATTGTCTTAGCCACTGCCACATCATCTGCAGTAATAGTTGAAATACCTTCGCGGTATACATCATCAACACTTACGCGTGAATGAAATGCAAGACCAGCAATAATTGCAGCTTTAGATGCGGCATCTATTCCTTCAACATCTGCAGTTGGATCTGCTTCGGCATAACCAAGGCTTTGTGCTTCTTTGAGAACGTCTGCGAAAGTGCGACCTTCTTCATCCATTTTTGTGAGAATGTAATTTGTTGTGCCATTAACAATTCCCATAACGCGAGTGATTTGATCGCCCACAAGTGATTCGCGCATTGGACGAATAATCGGAATAGCACCTGCGACAGCTGCTTCATAATAAAGATCGACGCCTTTGTTATCGGCTGCTGTAAAGAGATCGGCGCCATGTGTGGCAAGCAGCGCCTTATTGGCTGTAATCACAGATTTACCATTTTTGATTGCAGAAAGAATTAATTCGCGAGCAGGATCGATACCGCCCATTACTTCGATGATGATGCCTATCTCTGAATCATTAATTACTGATTGCGCATCAGTTGTGAAAAGTGATGGGCTTATTCCTGCGCGTGCGGCTTTGATATCGCGGACGGCAATTTTCTTTAAAATTAACTTGGCACCTGCGCGAGTAGAGAGTTCTGCATTATTTTTTTCCAGCAGCGCAGCAACTTGGCTACCGACAACGCCGCAGCCAAGCATGCCAATGTAAATATCTTTATGCGCGCTCATGTGCTTATTCTTTCACAGATGAGCAGATGCGCGTTAAATATCTAGGCGCAGGAGATCTTCAATGCTCTCACGACGCAGGATTACTCGAGCCTTTCCATCTTTAATGGCTACAACAGGCGGACGTGAGATGTGGTTGTAATTGGTGGCCATGCTGCGACCGTATGCACCTGTTGCTGGCGTAGCAAGTAAATCCCCTGGTGCGATATCTGCCGGAAAATCTATGTCCTTAATAATGATGTCCCCTGTTTCGCAGTGTTTTCCAACAATGCGCGTTGCAATCTTTTTAGCAGTTGATTCGCGGTTAGCAAGAAGGGCTGTGTATTCGGCGCCATATAAAGCTGTGCGCAAATTATCGCTCATGCCACCATCTACTGAAACATAGTTTCGGGTGGATCCACCATCTAGTGTGACAACTTTTGTTGTACCAACTGTGTAGAGCGTAAACATAGAAGGCCCAACAATTGTGCGCCCAGGTTCGATAGAAATCTTCGGCACACTCAGTGAATGCTTCGCACAAGACTCTTTAACAACTTTTGCCAATGTGCCAAGCACATCTGATGCTTGAATCTCTTTTTCATTATCTAGATATGCAATTCCATATCCCCCGCCCAAATCAAGTTCTGGTAATTGCTGACCAAACTCTGAATTAAACTTTGCTAAGAGTTCGATGAGTCGATCGGCTGCAATAGCAAATGGCTCTGTTTGAAAAATCTGTGAACCGATGTGTGAATGTAATCCGCGCAATTCAAGGCTGGCATGTTTCTTGGTTTCAACAATTGCTTGCCACGCAGCGCCACTTGCAATAGAAAAACCAAACTTCACATCTTCATGAGCAGTTGCAATGGATTCGTGAGTATGAGCTTCGATACCTGGGGTTAAGCGAAGTAATACTCTTTGAACTTTTCCGCCCAATTTTGCGGCGTCGGCAACTCGTTGGATTTCAAATAATGAATCAATAACTATTGCCCCAACACCGGCAGCAACTGCTTGCTCGATTTCTTCAACAGATTTGTTATTGCCATGTACTTCAATGTTTTCACCCTTGATGCCACCTTTAAGCGCCACTGCTAATTCGCCACCTGTGCAGACATCGATGCCGATTCCAAGGTCTGCAATCCAGCGCGCAACTTCAACGCAGATAAATGCCTTCGCTGCGTAATAAACGCGGCCTGCTTGTGGACCAAAAGCATTGGAGAGTTCAGTGTTCCAATGCAGCGCACGGGTACGAAAGTCATCTTCATCTAAGAAAAACGCTGGAGTTTTAAACTCTGCAGCAAGGGATGCGGCAGAAATACCTGAGCAGGCAAGTACTCCATTGTTTATAGATACGTTTTTTGACCACAGCGCCTGTAAATTTTTGCTCATCACATTTTCTCCGGTGCGCTCACGCCAAGTAAATCTAAACCATTTTTAATA
>JBIKPX010000125.1:0-2803 GCA_044357195.1 Candidatus Planktophila sp.
CAACGCCAAATGTTGACGCCCGCCAGAGAATAAATCCCCATGCAAGGGATGCAACCAATTTATATTTTCTTGCACCGAATTGACGACCTACCGCCCAAATAGTTGCAGCAGAACCAACAAGTGCCATAACTAAACCAACTGGTGGATAAAAAATATGAAGTAAAACTGCAGCTATCCCTGTCAAGATTCCAAGTGCGGCTGAGTAAATAAATTTCATTACAGAGTTACTCCAGCAAATAAATCTGTCTCTCGCCCATTGGCATCAAATGGTTCACTCTTTTGTCCCTGAACAAGTGAGTAATACTCATGGCCCCATACTTCCTGGCCTAGATTATTCGACAGCGCAAAAAACGGACCATCTAACTCAATTTGGGTTGCATGTGCAGCCATGGCCTTCATCTTTAGATCAACATAAGTTGTTCCATCAATCATTGCAGTTACGAGCGCGTCATCTTTAGCAAATGCAAGATCATCAACACTGTCGGCGCCAAAGAAGTCTGATCCAATTTCTTTCATCTTTGCTATACCTTCAGCTAAAACAGATTTTGGCATTGCATTCCAGTAAATTTTAGAAATTTTCCATTTCGCTAATTCACTTGCCCTCATTGCCACGCGATGGGCTTGAATGTGATCTGGGTGGCCGTATCCCCCGATTTCATCGTATGTAACTAAGACGTGGGGTTTAACTTCCTCAATAACTTTAACTAGATGTGCTGATGCACCATCTAAATCTGCTTGCCAAAAGACATCAGGGCGGTTATTTGGTTCTGTGCCCATCATTCCGCTATCTCGAAACTTAACTGACTCATCGCCAAGGAAACGAAAATCATTAACACCAAGTGCGTCCATTGCATCTTTTAGTTCGATTACGCGATGTTCACCGAGTGAGTCGGTGTGAGTACTTGCCAGGTGGCTTAAATCTGAAATTAAAACTTCGCCTTCTTCTCCGCGCGTACAGGTTACAAGTGTTACGTGCGCTCCACGGTCTGCATACATAGCCATTGTTGCGCCATTATTAATGGTTTCATCATCAGGATGTGCGTGCACTAAAAGTAAGCGAAAGCCTTTGTAACTATCTAGCACTTAGTACACCGGTAATGAGGTATCGATTTGTTTCGCCCAAGCAACAACTCCGCCACTGACATGGGTTGCATCTGCAAATCCAGCACTCTTAAGAATTGCCAAGCACTCTGCCGAACGCACGCCAGATTTGCAATGCAAAATAATTGGCTTATCTTGTGGTAAACCCGCCAGAGCGCTTCCGTCTAAGAAACCTTGCTTAGAAATTAATATTGCACCAGGAATTTTAACAATCTCAAACTCGCTAGGTTCGCGCACATCAATAAGTAAGAACTTGTCTTTATTATCAATCTTTGCTTTGAGCTCGGTAACTGAAATTGTTGAATCTTTTACGGCTACTTCTGCCGCATCTGAGAGAACTCCACAGAAAGCTTCGTAATCTGGCAACAGCGCGGTTTGTGTTGGTTTGTCGCTGCACAATGGACACTTAGGATCTTTGCGCACTTTAATTTTGCGATATGACATTTCAAGTGCGTCATAAATCATTAGTTGACCGATGAGTGGTTCGCCAATGCCGGCAATTAATTTAATTGCCTCAGTGGTTTGAATTGAACCAATAGATGCGCAGAGGACACCGAGTACTCCACCCTCGGCGCAACTTGGAACCATGCCAGGTGGTGGTGGTTCTGGGTATAGGCAACGGTAGCAAGGACCGTATTCGGCCCAGAAAACACTTGCTTGTCCGTCGAAGCGATAAATAGAACCCCACACGTATGGTTTTTTTAACAATACGCATGCATCGTTTACTAAATATCGAGTTGCAAAATTATCTGTACCGTCAACAATGAGATCGTATTGTGAAAATATTTCCATAACATTGTCAGTATCTAGGCGAAGCTCATGCACGATTACATTCACATTTGGGTTGATCTCTGCGATTTTCTCTTTTGCAGAAATTGCCTTGCTTTTTCCGATATCACTTTGCCCATGAATAATTTGTCGTTGTAAATTTGATTCATCAACAGTGTCGAATTCAACGATACCGAGTGTGCCAACACCTGCAGCTGCAAGATACATAAGTGCAGGAGAGCCAAGTCCTCCGGCGCCAACGCAGAGTACTTTTGCATTCATCAACCGTTGCTGGCCTGCCATTGCAACATCAGGAATAATTAGGTGACGGCTATATCGACGCACTTCATCAACTGTGAGTGCGGGACCTTTATCAACTAATGGTGGGATATTCATAACCGTCCTGATTGTGGAGTACGACAATGCGCTTATTCTGCCGTACTCAGGAGAGCACTGCCAATTTGAAGGCATTTGCCTCTACGATTAGCCGTGATGAGTACTTCAGCCAATCTGCGAGATAACAAACCTCGCTTGCCACGTGATGAACGCCGTGCACTTTTGCTATCTGCTGCCCTCGAAGTTTTCACTGCTGCCGGATATCACTCTGCTGCAATGGATGAAATCGCAGATCGCGCAGGAGTTAGTAAGCCAGTTTTGTATCAGCACTTTCCATCTAAGTTAGATCTCTACTTGGCAGTTTTAGATCTTCATATTGATTCACTTGTTTATGAAATCCAAAAAGCTATTTCTTCTACGCCAGATAACGCAAACCGAGTTCGCGCTACAGTCGATGCGTATTTTGGATTTATCGAAAGTGAAGGCGAAGCATTTCGTCTGCTCTTTGAAAGCGATATGAGTGTCGAACCCTCAGTTGCTGAAAGACTTAATCGCATGACTTATGACTGCGCTGCAGCCGTGAGTGCCATTATTTCCC
>JBIKPX010000034.1:0-8633 GCA_044357195.1 Candidatus Planktophila sp.
CAATTATCAAGTTTTCTCTAATCGATGTATTAAAAATATGACTCTTTTGAAGATCGGCAACAACGACGTTATGTAATTCGGCTACATCCTTTAATTCAACCTCATCTAAGGTGATTGAACCTGAATACTCCAAGGCGCCTACTAAACCCATTGCAAAGGTTGACTTGCCACTGCCGCTTCGACCACTTATTCGAATTTTTTGTCCGTATGGCAACGTGAATGAAATTGGTGTCATGAATTGTTGACCCCACGAAACACGCACATTATTTACGGAAAGCTCTGGAGTTCTACTCACAGTTTTTGCCGGTTCGAATGAAATCGCATCTGGTTTTTTCAGAGTTTCATTAATAGAACTCTGAGCACGAAGCATTTTCCCGGCAGTAAATAAGTTTGGGTACCAAATAGTAATTGCTTCGAAAATTACAAGTGGAAGAAATATCAACATCGTTATAGAAACGTTCGGCGCATCATCTTCAACTTTAAGCTGATAAGCCAGCGTGGATAGGAAATATAGAACCGATGCCACTGTAATAGTTGCGCCAAGTTGAAGATTTTTGATGCGAGCGTTGAGAAGCGTTTCTTCCTTGAATATCTTGATTTCGGCGTCCTTAGTCCGACGGAAAAGGTGATCCGAATATCCGTACACACGAGCTTCGGCAATTCCGTAGGAGAGTTCGCTTATTGCATCTGCATATCCTGATTCACTCGTTTCGATTCTTTTAGCTGAAGACTCACATGCAAGACGAGAAAAGTATGGAATTGCAATGAGAAAAATTACCGCTGCAGGAATAGTGATAAACAAGCTTCGAACATTGATCCACCAGCCAAGCAAAACCCCGGTTGTTAGTGCTAACCATGCGCTGAAGTATGGAAGGATGATACGTAATTTGTATTCTTGAGCCCTTTCCACATCATCTACTAAACCTTTAACCATGGCGCCCGAGTTGAGATCTCGCGCGAGTGCTATCGGCTGTTGAATTATTTTCTTGAAAAGATTTACTCTCAAATTGGTCAGTGATGCAAAAACTGCTTCATGACTGATGACACGTTCAAAATATCGCGCAACAGAACGTGAAATACCGAAGAAACGGACCATCACTATCGCAACGGTCAGTGTTAGTACCGGAGGATGCTCGGAGGCCATGGTGATTAGCCACCCGCTAGAAATCATCAAACCTGTGCCACCCACATACGCAGCCGCTCCTAATACAACTGCAGCTGGCATTGTCATTCTGGTCATAAATTTTTTCATCAATCGACCCTCGTCATCCGAAGGGTTATGTCTTCGCTTTTAACCTGAGAAAGGTCATGGGTTATGAGTATCGACAGTGCTCCTTCGGCGCTTCGTTTTCTAAGAGCAAGCATGACCAGATTCGCACTCTCTGCATCCAAGTCAGCAGTTGGTTCGTCGGAAATAATAAAAGATGGATTTTTAAAGAGAGCACGGGCAATAGCAATCTTTCGTATTTGTCCACCTGAGATTTGATTTGAATTTTCACCAGCACCACCAATGGATGTATTTAAACCATCTTGTAAATCTGCCATGTGCAAACCAACTTCACGAAGAGCTGAGATGATTTCACCATCGCTTGCATCATGGCTAAGAAGCAAAAATTGTTCCCGAATATTACCTGGGGCAAGGTGTGGAATTTGCGGAACGTAACCAATGGAAGATTTATGAGTAGATTCAAGTAACAAATTGATGACATGAACTGCGAATGTACTTTTTCCAGTTCCTGACTCTCCGATAATAAAGAGAACATCACCCAAGTCAAGGCGTGAAGTAGGTAATCGTGCCTGAACGTGCTTTGAAATTACAAAATTTAAATCTTTCCAAGCGATGAAATTACTCCCAATTTCGATCGAGCTTGCTTGAGCAATCTCACTGACCTTGCTTATTGTCGAAATTTCTTTTATCGCCGCCGCTCCGTCAGCAGATGCATGAAACAAGGCAGCCGCGTTCCTAAGGGGGAAATATATTTCTGGGGCCAAAATTAAAACCGTGAGAGCGCTCTTAAAAGCTATTGTGTCATCAACTAAACGTAAGCCAACGGATACTGCGATGAGCGCAACTGAAATTGTCGCGCAAAGTTCAAGAGCGAACGCCGATAGAAACGAAATGCGAAGAACTTTCATCGTTTCATCTGTGTAGTCATCGCCGATTTTCTTGATTCGCTGAGACTGCCCCTGAGCGCGACCAAAGATTCGTAAGGTAACAAAACCCCGCAAGGAATCTTCGAAATAATTCGAAAGTGTTCCAAGAGATTGCCACTTCTTGTCTACTGAATCTGCTGTATATCTGCCAATTAATGCACCAAAAAAAGGAATCAGTGGAAGAGTGATTACAGCGATAACTGCAGAAATCGGATCGAGTATTCCAACGGTAACGATGACGAGGATTGGAAGAATCATGGAAAAGAACGTCTGAGGAATAAATCGTCCCAGATAAATATCCAAAGAATTCAATCCTTTAATGAGCAAGGTACTGAGTTTGGTAGGTGATGAATCTGCAAAAGTTGAAATGTCTGTAGTTATCTCTGTTCGCATCTCACTTTTTATAGAACTTGCTTTCACGCTGCACCAATATTCGAAGCGAGATTGGAAGACGCTTCGAAAAATCCACAAGCATGCGAGAATAAAAATCTTTTTAGGGATGCCTGGTTGATCGCTGATAACTCCGACAATGATCGTTGCAAGTAATACCGCATTAGCAATCACGATTGCTGCCCATACGAAAGCCGCGATAAAACTCACGAACACAAGTTTGCGGCTACTGCTCCGTGAAAGCAGTAGCCGCAAATCTAGTGATTTCACAGATGCAATGTATGACTTACTTCATCCAGAATGCCTCGTTCTGGATTTAGAATTTGTGATGCACTAACGCGCTTGCGGAAGACCCAATAAGTCCATCCTTGGTACAAGAGCACAAGTGGAGTCATGACCACTGCAACATAGGTCATGACCTTTAGCGTGTAATCAGTACTTGATGCGTTCGTTATCGTCAGATCAAATTGCGAGCCGAGTGAACTTGGCATTACACGTGGATACAGAGCAAAGAACAGCGTTGATACAAAAGTTGCGATGGTTCCAGCTGAGAATATAAATGCCCAGCCTTCGCGACCTTTGAAATTCATTGCAAGTCCTGCGACCCATAAAAGCGCAACTGCCACTGAAAGAGTCAAAACGATTAAGTTTATTTCTGCAAGCATGAGATTTGTCCAGACCAAGAACGCCACGGCCGCAACAGCGGCAACTAATCCGGCTTTCAGGGCAATTGAATTTGCTCGTTCACGAATTGTTCCTGCAGTTTTAAGGGCAAGGAACACAGCTCCATGTGTATAGAAAACCGAGAGCGTTACGACGCCACCGAGAAGTGCATATGGATTAAGTAAATTGAAGAAACCACCAACGTACTCAATTGATCCAGATGATACTTTTTCAAGGGGAACTCCACGCACGATGTTTGCAAATGCAACTCCCCAAAGAAGTGCAGGAAGTGCACTGCTGATGACGATTGCAACATCCCAGCGTTGGCGCCATTGAGCCTTGCCGTACTTGCTGCGGTATTCAAATGCGACACCGCGAACGATAAGTGCAACAAGGATCAGAAAGAGTGGCAGATAGAAGCCACTAAAAAGTGTTGCATACCATTCTGGGAATGCGGCAAAAGTGGCACCACCTGCAACGAGTAACCACACTTCATTGCCATCCCACACTGGTCCCAGTGTTGTAAGAACTGCGCGACGATCTGCCTCATTCTTCGAGACGGTAGGAAGAAGCATTCCGACTCCAAAATCGAATCCTTCTAGTACGAAGTATCCGATCCAAAGAACGGCGATTAATAGAAACCATACGGTTTGAAATGTCATTTTCTTATCTCCCCTCCTAGTAAGAAGCTATGAGCTGTTTGGAATCAGAACCACCGAGTTGTGGGTCTGCATAATCGACTTCATCAAGTGGTCCTAGGTGAATCACTCTGCGAATGAGTCCAAATTCAATAACCGCCAACGCTCCATAAAGGATTGTGAAGACAATCATCGTAAATAAAACTGCGCCAGCAGAAACTACTTGGCTAACTCCATCTGATGTTCTTATCAATCCAAAAACCGCCCACGGTTGTCGAGCAGTTTCGGTAAATATCCAACCAAATGAGTTAGCGAGAAGTGGCAAGAAAGGTAATGAAATCATTGCTGGTTTAAACCATCTGCCTGAAGGCAATCCGCCCTTACGCATTTGCCACAACGCTATAAGTGCAAAGAGAAGGCCTATCGCGCCAAAGCCAATCATCAATCTAAATGACCAATACGCCAATGGAATATTTGGTGTGTAATTCCCAGGGCCATATTGAATTTCATACTTTGCTTGTAGATCATTGACGCCTTCAACGACGCCATTGAAATCTCCTGTTGACATGAATGAAAGCAGCGAAGGTAAACCTATTTGAAATACAGATCGTGAACCGTCAAGGCTTCCAACGGTAAGGAGAGAAAACGGAGCAGAGTCAGTTGTGCTGTAGAGAGCTTCTGCTGCTGCCATTTTCATAGGTTGTTGTTCAGTCATAATTCGGGCATTGATGTCACCAGTTACGCCCACACCAACAAATGAAATGATTGTGACAATCAAGCCCAATTTAAGAGTCACGCGCGACATCTCAATATCTTTTCTGCGCACAATCAATAGGGCTGAAATTCCAGCCATAAATGCTGCTGAAGTAAAAGCAGCAAATGCGATTGTGTGGGTAAATGTTGCTAGCGCTGTGTTTTGGGTAAGAACTTTTACGATATCGGTTAGTTCTGCGCGACCCTTGGCTTCGTTTAAGATATACCCGACTGGGTGTTGCATCCAAGCGTTGGCGGCCAAAATAAAGTATGCCGACAGTAATGTTCCAAAGGATGCTAGCCAGATAGAAGCTAAGTGAAGTTTCTTTGGCAATCTATCCCAACCGAAAATCCATAATCCCAGGAATGTGCTCTCTAGGAAGAATGCGAGCAAACCTTCCATCGCAAGTGGGGCTCCGAAAATGTCGCCGACGAATCGTGAGTAGGAAGACCAGTTCATGCCAAATTGGAATTCCTGCACAATTCCCGTTACCACTCCGATTGCAAAGTTAATTAAGAATAATTTTCCAAAAAATTTAGTTGCCCGCAGGTACTTGAGATTTCCATTTCTGTACCAAGCGGTTTGAAGGCCTGCCACCAAAAATCCGAGTCCTATTGTTATCGGAACAAAGATAAAGTGGTAAATAGTTGTGATGGCGAATTGCCATCGGGCGAGATCTAATGAATTCATTTGATCGCGTTCTCCGTTTCTGAGTTGCTCTACTAACTCATTTCTAATTCTGCGCGCATGCTCATCACCGCATATCGAAAAATCGTGTGGCAGCCCTCACGCTCATTGATTTACGCTCAAACATCCAAGGGCTAGCACTACTTCTTGCGTGGATTGGCGTCTAGGTATGGGCGCACGCTAATCTTGCGCTCTGTAAATCGGTAAGAAAATCGGTACGAAGGAGTTCGGCAATGGCTGCAACATGTGACGTCTGTAAAAAGGGTCCAAGCTTTGGCAATAATGTTTCTCACTCACAAGTGAAGACTCGTCGTCGCTGGAATCCAAATATTCAACGAGTTCGTACTCTTGTTGGTGGAACACCTAAGCGTCAAAACGTGTGTACTTCATGCCTCAAGGCTGGAAAAGTTACTCGCTAATATTTTTAATTGAAATGGCGCCAGGATTCTGGCGCTTTTTTCATTTCCAAAACTTTTACACCGCTTCCTTCAATTACTCTTCCGATGCATATTCCCGGAAGATTTACCCCCGTTGCCAAGAGAACATGATCTTCTCCGCCGCCTAAAACGAAATCCCAGATGTCACACCCGATTGTTTGCGCAATGGCTACAAGGTCTGCAAATTCATCGCAGCTCTCAATTTTTTTGGTATCAATTTCAAATGCAACCGATGATGCTTTGCTGATCTGTTCTGCCTGCACGAGCAATGAATCACTGACATCGCAGAGTGAGTGAGCACTTTTGAAACTTCGCATCACAGCGGGGTCGAGTTCCGGAGATTTAAATTGAGATAGGGCTCGCGCAATGGCAGGTGAATGTGGAAGATTTTTTGTAAGTATTTCAAAACCTGCGCGAGAGAAACCAGGGAGCGCCGAAACATAAATTAAATCTCCCGCTCGGGCCCCACTTCGAGTGATGTGTAAACGAGAAGATCCCACCGCTGTCATCGAAATCATGATCTGCTCGGCTCGGGATAAATCCCCACCAACAACTACTGAATCAGATTTGGCTGCGGTATCTGCAATACCTTGTGCTAGTTCCTTAATCCAGGAAAGTTCTTCCGTGCCAGTTAACGTTAATGCCACAACGAGATATCGGGGATCTGCTCCCATTGCATATACATCTGCCAAATTGGCAACGGTAATTTTTGAACCTATTTCGTATGCACTCGACCATTGGCGTTTGAAGTGAACGCCCTCAATAGCCATATCCGTTGTAATAACTGAATGCTGATCGGTTTGGACAACGGCTGCATCATCGCCGATTCCCACTATTACTTGTGGGTTACTTTTATTTGAACGCGAAAAGATTGAGGAGATCTCCAAAATAACCTGCTCCTCATTGAAATTCATGGCTAAAGAATACTCATTGCAGCATCAGGTTCAGATGGGATAAGTTGTCCCCTTAAGAGCAAAAGGAGTCACACATGTCAGTTCAGGCATACATTTTGATTCAAACTGAAGTTGGAAAAGCCTCCAGTATTGCAGCTGCCGTCTTGGCAATTCCTGGTGTGACTTTGGCCGAAGGTGTTACAGGTCCATACGATGTAATTATGCGAGCCGAAGCGCCAAGCATGGAAGATTTTGGTCGAGTTATTTTGTCTAAAGTTCAAACAGTTCCTGGCATTACACGAACATTGACGTGCCCGGTTACATACTAATTTTCTAAGACACCATTTGATCTAGCAAGTGCTGTTTTTATAAGCTCTTCAATAATACTTTCGTAGTTCTTTCCGGTTGCCGCCCACATCTTTGGAAATACTGATGTTTGCGTAAAGCCAGGCATCGTATTGAGTTCGTTGATAAATACTTCCCCAGCAGTTGAATAAAAGAAATCTACGCGTGCTAAACCTGAACACCCCAAGGCTTTAAATGCTTGAATCGCTTTGGCTCTAATCTCTTCGGCAACATCACTTGGAATAAGCGCCGGTAACTCAATTTTTGTAGCTCCATCTAAATATTTTGCTTCAAAATCATAGAACTCAAACTTTGGATCTATTGAAATAGAGCCCACTATTGAGGCTTCCGGTGATCCATTAATTTCAAGAACGGCGCATTCGACTTCAACGCCATGTATTGCCTTTTCAACCAAGGCCTTGGAATCAAATGTGTGAGCTAGTTCAATGGCAGAGGCAAAATCTTGTGCTGATTTAACTTTTGTTGTTCCGCGGCTTGAACCGCCCCGAGCCGGTTTTACAAAGAGTGGGAATTGCAATGCTGCTGCGCTCTTTTCAAATTGAGCACGCATTGATTTCCACTCACTTTTTTTAACAACAAAACCTGGAACAACACTCATGCCGTGAGAGGCAAAAATTGGTTTAGCAAATGATTTATCCATAGCAACGGCGCTTGCAAGGACCCCGCTTCCGACATAGGCAATATTTGCCATTTCGCAAAATCCCTGGATAGTTCCATCTTCTCCATAGGGACCATGTAAGAGTGGAAAAATAACATCAACATTTAATGCCCTTTTATTCACACTGAGTCCATGTATGTCAGCAACAACTTCGGGGGCATCTGCTGGAACTTCAGGTAATACTCCCCCACGAATTTCTAATGCGAAATCATCTGGAACATGAACCCACTTACCACTTCGAGTTATTCCGATAAGTACGGGTTCATATTTACTTCTATCAAGGGCTGCTAAAACTCCACCAGCGGAAACACAGGAAATCTCATGTTCGCTAGAGCGACCACCGAAAATGATTGCGATTACTTTTTTCATCTGCGCTTTTTCTTAAAGTTGCCCGTGCGCGGCAAATCCGATGTGTGAGGATCAAATATATGTGCGGGTCTTTTTTCACCGCGGATATCTTCTAGCATCGTGGTTAATTCTCCCATGATGTGCGCTGTTGCTTGGGCAAGAGCTACTGGATCATCTTGCTTTCCATACCAAGGTGACATGTCTATCGGCGCTCCTGCGCGAAGAATTATTTTTGATCGTCGCCAGATGCGCGGAATTTTGTTATACGGAGGCAAGACATCTGCGTTGCCCCAGGCTGCAACTGGAATAATTGGTAATTGGGTGATGATGGCAAGTCGAGCGGCTCCCGTTTTTGCAACCATTGGCCAGAGATTTTCATCTCTAGTTAATGTGCCTTCAGGATAAATTCCAATCAGATGTCCGGCCCGAAGGGCTGCAACAGCATGATCAAGTGCTTTGCCTGCATGAGTTGATTCTCTATCAACTGGAATTTGACCTGCGGCAAGTAAAATTCGACCAATTACTGGAACTTTAAAAACTGAACGTTTACCAATAAATCGCGGAGCACGTCCATTTTTAAATAAAAATTGCGCAAAGAAAAGTACATCTGCATATGAAAGGTGATTACTAATCACTATTGCAGGA
>JBIKPX010000035.1:0-8576 GCA_044357195.1 Candidatus Planktophila sp.
TTTCCTGTGCGCTCTGCTTGCCATCAAATGCTGCGATAATTGATTTAATGCCGAGTGCTTCACATTCAATACCCGAACCATTACAGCCAACAAAGACGCGATTTCCTTCGATTAGTGAATCCGATAGCGAGAGAACAATTGCGCCTCTTTTTAGGCGCGGGCGAATAAGTGATAAATCAAGGGTGCGCGTATCTGCTGTGTGTATTTTCATCTGCGCACAATTGCGCTTATGGCGATGCGAGAATTTACGTTCTTCGAATTCTGTGTACGAAGATGCGTTTTAATTGCACTGCGTAACCTCAGCTGACAGAGATAAGAAAACCCCCACCAAGCGTGTTCTGCCTGATGGGGGTTTTCGTACTACTAAGAGTTATTTTAAAAGTGCTAAGAATTAAGCCTTACCGAGGATGCGGTTCACCTTGGTGCCACATACTGGGCAGATGCCCTGTGCCATGCGACGACCGGACTCTGAGACCTTTACGGTTCCCTCGAATTCACGCTTTTCTTTGCACTTAACGCAATAAGCGTCACCTTTGTATGTCTCTGCCATTTTTTTTCTCCAATCGACGCATGCTTGCCTATGGGTTGTTTCCCAATAAGGGGCAGGCGTGCAAGCATGACGATACCCCCGCTCACGCTCAATTGCGCTCATATCAAGCGTGATTGTGGGAAGTTTTTTTTACAGGACCTCTGCTCCTGGCAGCACCGCTGGCGGCATGTAACGCCGTTCAGCAGCCTCAAAACCCTCTAGATAGGCCTCAGCACGCCCTTCATCAGGGAATCTGGCCAGCACAGCCTTAAATTCTGGCCCGTGATCAAAGTGATGCAGATGGATCGCTTCATGGAAGAGGACGTAATCAAGGGCAAAGGCTGGAGCACCCTTGAGGCGATCTGAGATTCGAATCGTTGCATCAACAGATGTGCAGGAACCCCAGCGCTCGCGCATCACTCGCCAATTAATCGATTTAGGACGTTGTGATATTTCAGGAGCATAAAGATCTAGCAATTCATGGACTCGATCAAGCAAAATCGTTTCAGATGGTGATTCATCAGCCTCTTGAGCACGTATTTTGGCAATCATCTCGGGGATAACGCTTCGCTCATCAGCCTTACTCATGCGTGCGGGGATGGAAATGATTATTCGCCCACCTTGGCGATATGCCGAAATACTTTTCTTACGGCGTTTGGATCGCAATACAACTATTTCACCCTCTGAGATTCCTGGAAGGGTTACTTCAGCACCATCTTCTCCATCTCCAAGTGAATGTGTAATGGAGTGGTTGAGGGTCATAGCCAAACGCTACCTGTTGAAGGTATTTCAGAACTTATTTAACGCAATAAAACGCCGAAAAATAATTGCATTACAACAAAAAAAGTCCTGTTGTCAATGCGGGGGTTATTTGATTCTGACTCTTTTCTGTCGTACTTTGCGACTACGAAGTCCTCGGATAACCGTTCTATATCTGCAAGGGGAAGGCAGATACAGAATGTGCGCCCGGGGACTTCGCTTTTTATTTAAAGACTAGATAAGTCATCTGGAACTTCGGTGCTCTTTAAGAAGTTCTCAGGATCTAATAAATCATCCGGTGATGGCAAAAGTGATGACCAAATTTTATCTCGAGTGCTCACACCCTCTTTTTCACGGATAACTTTCCAGAAGTGTGCAGCTTCACGTGACATACGAGGGGAGACTTCTAGGCCAAAGAGTGATTTAAATAATTGTTGAGTGGGCGCAGACGTTGCACGTCGTCTGCGAAATGTTTCGCGCAGCGCCTCAATTGATGGAAGTCGATCACTAACAGCAAGTGTTGTGACTTCATCGGTCCAGCCTTCAATTAATGCAAAGACAGTTTCTAACTTTGTCAGTGCAGCGCGCTGTGCTGGTGACTCTTCAGGTGTGAACATGCCTTCACCAATTGCAAGTGTGAAACTCTCTGGATTATTTGGATCGATATTTCCAGATTCCATGGCCTCTTGTGCTTGGCGTTGGATTGCATCGATATCTATGTGAATGCCTTTTCCGTATTCAGAAATTGCAGTTCGAATATAGGAAACCAGCCATGGATTGCTATCAAATAAACGCGCTACTGCTTCTTCACGGATTGCGTGAAAGAGTGTTATTTCACTCTTAGGAATCTCAAGATCTTGCGACCACAGTGCAATGTTTTCAGGCACTAGCGCAGGTATTGCAGGATCAACTAGCGGCAGACCAACATCGTGAATTCCGGTAACAGAAGATGCCAGCGCTCCAACTGAGTGACCTAATTGAGTTGCTATTAATGCGCTGATAAATGAGCGCAGCAACGTAGCAATTGTTTCGATAGGCATTGGAGCTTGCTCTGCTTGGCCTTCGTTAATTGCTTGCTGCATTAGTTCAGAAACGGCGGCGGCTAAACCAGATGCAAGTGGTTCTACGGTTGTTTGCCAACCTGCAAGGGTTGAATCCACCCAATCTGCGCGGCTCAGGGTTTGAGTAGCCGCTGTAATCGGTGCAAAGTCTGTGGCTTCATTTAGCCAGAGTTGAGCAATAGAGCTGGCTTGTGCGACAACGGTTACATCCGTGTTGCCAACTGGAAGAGAGCCAGCACTTGAAACAATTTTCTTTGCGGTATCTCGCACAATGCTCTTTGGAAGAGATTCAGTTCCGGCGGCGAAAGGATTGATAAATCCTGCAGGATTAATTCCTAGTTTTTGAAATTGTTCTGTGACTTGTTCCTGCATTTGCGCGAGCATTTCTGCCAGTTGTTCAGGGGTCATCTCATTCGGGTTCTGTTCTGAACCATCATCTGGGGTGAAACCAAATGCTGACATGACTTCCTTTCCCCTTAGTCCTTTTAACTAATTATCTGCTCTTCATATCGTACGGGTGGTACTACCTATAACGCGCGGTGAAAGAAAATAATTCCAGTTAACTTATAGGCACTTTCGACCTCTAGACTATGACCATGTCCACATCTTTTTTAGCCCTTATTTGGTGGGTAATTCCTGCTGCGGGTTTGATTGGCGCTTTAGGTTACGTAGTCTGGGTTACAAAGTTTAAGGATCGGTTTGAATCTGAAACCTCTCGTTCAATTGGCAAATTTACTCAGTTCCAAAGCACCTTCAGAGATCCCAATAATCAGATTCCAGTAAATCGCAATGATCCAACAGCAAATGAATTGCCGCCCCAAAAACCATTTCAATCTCCACCTCCGAACCAAGATCGCACGCCGCTATAGCAATGCGCTATTCATCGCTACCCATTGCGGTTAAAGCAATCATCGTTATCTTTTTTGGTTTTGCTCTTTTTGCTCCACTGCCATTTGTGGTTGTGATGCCCGGCGGTGCAACTGATGTATTAGACAAAGTTATTTCAATTAAATCTGAAAATGCCTATAAACCAAGTGGGTCTCTTTATTTGCTGGCCATTCGCGTAACAAGCCCAGGAGCATCTATGTTTTCAGGTGAGATTGTTTATGGCTGGGTAAATGGAAATTCTCGAATTTATCCTCGCTCTGCGGTGTATCCGGATAACGTGAGCTCAAAGGTTTTGGATAAAGAAGCAAAAGTAGATATGACTTCATCTCAAGATAAAGCAAAAATAGTTGCACGTGCATATGTGAAGAAGAATTATCCAGAACTTGCCAGCGTTGATCCTGATTTAATTACTTTGGATGTGAAAGATACTGGTGGCCCAAGTGGAGGAATGGTTTTTACCCTTGGCGTTATTGAAGAGTTAACTCCGCAGGATTTGTTACGAGGAAGAAAAGTTGCGGGCACCGGAACAATTGATCTTTCTGGAAAAGTTGGCCCAATTGGCGGCATTGATGAAAAATTAATTGCGGCCCAAAGAGTCGGTGTGACAGTTTTCCTTGCACCCCGTTCTAATTGCTCAGAAATCAGATCGATTCCGGAAGGTATAACCGTCTTTGCAATTAGCACGATCGATGATGCGGTAAAAGCCCTTTCTGCTAATGGTTCGCCAGAAGAAATAGGTATGTCCTGCGCTCAAAGAGCCTGATTTTGCCCAAGTGGCAGAAGTGGCATCGAGTTCAGTATCTTTAACTCATGACTAATAGCTTCCCGAATTTAAACTTTAATCGCCGTCGCCGTGGACCACTGCCGATTGTTATTGCAATCTTGGTGGTTGCCTCCGTTGCACTTGTAAGCCTGAGTGGCTTCTATGCAGATTGGCTCTGGTTTAAATCAGTGGACTTCACTGAAGTCTGGTCAACAATTCTTCTGACAAAGGCAACAGTCTTTGTGGTGGCTGGCTTTGCAACGTCTTTGATTATTACGTTAAATGTTTATCTAGCTTTTCGTAAGCGACCTTTGTATGTTCCACTAAGTGTTGAAGCCGATAACCTCGAGCGTTACCGTTCTCAAATCGAGCCTATTCGCAAACTCGTACTTGTCGGACTTTCACTCGTTCTCTTTTATTTCGGTGGCTCATCTGCATCTCAACTCTGGGACACTTGGTTGCTATTTAAGAATTCAACTTCATTTGGGGTAGTAGATCCACAATTTGGTTTAGATATTTCATTCTTCGCATTTAAGTTGCCGATGTATCAAGCACTTATTGCATGGGCAATTTCTACACTTGTCTTTGCAATTATTGGCTCCACAATCGTGCATTATTTATATGGCGGTATTCGTCCACAAGTTGCACAAGAGCGCACAACCGTTGCTGCTCGTGTTCAGCTTTCTGTGTTAATTGGCTTGGTCGTTCTTCTGAAAGCTGGTGCATATTGGTTAGACCGCTTCGCACTTGCTCTCAAAGACAATAAATTAATTACAGGTTTGACATACACAGACGTGAACGCACTTTTACCAGCCAAAGCTATTTTGGCAGGTATCGCTGCGATCTGTTCACTTCTATTCTTTGCAAACATAGTTCGTAAATCATGGTTACTTCCAGCAGCCGGAACAGCGCTTCTTGTTGTTTCATCTGTATTAATTGCAGGTGTTTATCCTGCAGCTATTCAACAATTCCAAGTAAAGCCAAGTGAGTCCTCAAAGGAAGCGCCATTTATTCAGCGCAATATTGATGCAACACGAGATGCCTTCGGTTTATCTGCTGTTGAAGTAAAAGATTTTCAAGCAACACTTAATGCAGCTGCTGGGCAGTTATCTAAAGACGCAGTAACCATTTCCAATATTCGCTTAATGGATCCGAATGTACTTTCAGCTACCTTTAGACAGCTTCAGCAAATTAAGCCGTATTACACATTTGGTGCAACACTCGATGTGGATCGTTACAAGGTTGATGGAGTCTCATACGACACAATCGTTGCAGTTCGTGAATTAAATATTGATGGAAACCCAAGTCGAAACTGGATTAACGACCACCTTGTTTACACTCACGGTTTCGGTTTCGTTGCGGCATACGGAAATGTTCGTGACGCAGATGGAAAGCCATCCTTTGTAGTTGGCGATCTTCCTCCAACTAAGGGACTCGGTGAATTCGAGCCTCGTATTTATTTCGGTGAGAACGTGCCGGATTATTCAATTATTGGTGGAACAACTACCGGAGAACCAGTCGAATTCGATTATCCAGATGACGCATCTGCAAATGGTCAAAAGAACGTTACGTATTCAGGCAAAGGTGGAGTTCCAGTTGGATCACTCTTTAATAAATTAGTCTTTGCGTTGAAGTATCAAGAACAACGTATCTTGCTATCGAACTTGATCAACAAGGATTCAAAGATTTTGTTTGAAAGAAATCCACGTGAACGTGTTGCAAAAGTTGCACCTTGGTTAACTCTTGATGGAGATCCGTACCCAGCACTCGTTGATGGACGCGTTCTTTGGATCATCGATGGATACACAACAAGTGCGGGCTATCCATATTCTCGTAAGACAACTCTTTCAGGTGCAACAACTGATGCACTCACTGCGAATTCGACATCAATTACTGCACAGGGAAATCAAACGGTTAACTACATCCGTAACTCTGTAAAAGCCACAGTTGATGCCTACGATGGAACAGTTAACTTGTACGGATGGGATGAGAATGATCCTGTTCTAAAGACATGGTCAAAAGCCTTTCCTAATAGCATTAAATCAAAGTCAGAAATGTCTGAACAGTTAATGGAGCACATCCGTTACCCAGAAGATATGTTTAGAATTCAGCGAGATATTTTGAGTGCTTACCATGTGAAAAGCGCAGCAGCGTTTTACGGTGGCCAAGACTTCTGGCGCGTACCACGCGATCCATCAACATTTGGAGCTAACGCTGGAAACCAACCTCCTTATTACATGACTATGCAGTTGCCTGGATCAGACAAGGCAGCGTTCTCATTGACTACACCATTCGTGCCTCGCGGTGGACGTGAAAACTTGGCAGCATTTGCAGTTGTTAATTCACAAGCTGGCCCTGATTACGGAAAAATAACTGTTCTGCAATTGCCACGAAGCACAAACGTTGCTGGTCCTTCACAAGTTGCATCCAACTTTGAAGCTAAGCCAGAAGTTGCAAACTCACTTTCATTGCTACGTCAGGGTGGATCAGATGTTGTGCTCGGTAACTTGTTAACACTTCCTGTTGGTGGCGGCTTGTTATACGTACAACCTGTTTACGTGCGAGCAACAGCAAATGCTGCAGCGTATCCATTACTTCAAAAAGTATTGGTTTCATTCGGTGATCAGATTGGTTATAGCGACACTCTTAAGGGTGCACTTGATCAAGTTTTTGCTGGTAACTCTGGAACTTCAGAATCCGGTGAATCAACTGGTTCAGGAAAACCAACAACTGGTTCAAATGATTTAGCGAACGCACTTGCAAGTGCAAAACAAGCACTTGCAGATGGACAAGCAGCACTTGCTAAGGGAGATTTCACGGCGTATGGAAAAGCGCAAGATCGCTTAAAGTCAGCGATTGCTGCAGCAATTTCTGCGCAAAGCAAAAAGTAATTTCTCTTCTAAATCCCGCTGCACAATGACGGATTTGGTTATTACTGCTTGCTCACTTACGATAAGCCTTCCGACGCGGGGTGGAGCAGCTCGGTAGCTCGCTGGGCTCATAACCCAGAGGTCGTAGGTTCAAATCCTGCCCCCGCTACTAGATTCGTATGTGGCATTCTTACGCCATGATTTGGTGGCCTAGTGAAGTTCCAACTCTTACATATGGCAACATCACTCTGCGTCCATCACGTGAGAGTGATATCGAAAGTATTTTTAAAGCCTGCCAAGATCCATTAATTTCGCACTTCACTACTGTTCCCGCAGATTACACACTCGAACATGCGCAGGCTTTTGTCCGCCAACTCGATCCTGAGGGATTACAAAGTAAACGCGAGATTAGATTTATTGTTGAAAGTAACTATGGCACAACACCTGAATTAGCAGGTGTGATCTCTTTTCATTCTCCCAGTTTTAACAATAAAGTTGCCGAAATTGGTTACTGGATTACAAAGGAATTTCGTGGAAAATCTATTGGCACAACTGCGGTCAAAGTTCTTACGAACTTCGGTTTTGAAACGATGGGCTGGAATCGAATTGAAGCAATGATTGATCACGACAATGAAGCATCGAAAATGGTCGTAGCACGAGCAGGCTATGAGCACGAAGGTTTGCTGCGCCAAAGAGTTGTCCGCGCTGATGGTTCAATAATCGATATGGACGTATACGCAGTGCTGCAATCAAACTGGAAAGGACTGCCGTAATGGAATCACTTGCGTTATTTGTTGGGATTTTATTACTGGTTTTGATTCTTTCAGGACCCTTGGCAATCGGATTAACTTTTATAAAGACGACCAAACGATCGACGAACACTCTTAGAAGAGTATTTATCTGCCAATTTAGTGCAATTGGCATTGGTTTAGGAGTCATGCTTTTACTTCAAGGCATTGCAATTGGCGCCAAGTTAATGGCGCTCTTTGCAATTGCCGCAAGTGCATTTGCACTTAAGCGTGAGTTTATAAGAAAGTAATTTATAGAAATGGTGGAGGTGCCGGGAATCGAACCCGGGTCCTTCGGGATTAAAACAGGGCTTCTACGGGCGTAGTGTGATTAACGTTTTCTCAGTTCCGAATCTCATCCACACAAGTATTCGACGAACTCATTTGCGAAAAGGTTCTTCCACAGTGTTCGCAACGCCACTGCAGAAAAAGTCTTCTAGCGACGCCAGGTTTCAGACCGAAGACGGAATCTGAGCTGACGGATTACGGGGCTAGCTTATGCAGCTAGGGCGTAATCAGTGCGAGTTGTACTTGCACTTATTTTTTGCACAGGTTTTTGGTTAACGAGATCATCCTGGCTTCCTCGGCCCGCTTCCCCTGAATCAACTTCCAAAGTCGAGACCGTTCACCCCCATGGGTGTGGAAAGCTATTTCCACTATTTAGTTTTTGTTTTCATTACTAAAACATTGCGTGCTTTGAGTAATGAGTAGATAAGTGTAAGGCTGAATAAAAAAAGATACAAAACGGGGTAAAAATTAAGCGTATTAAATGGTTTTAAGAATCTTTTCCAGAGCGACGACGAGAAACTTCGCGCTCAACTTCGCGACCTGCTTGACGTTCCATAAGTGCAGCGCGTTTATCGTGAACTTTCTTACCCTTGGCAACTGCTAACTCAATCTTTGCTTTGCCATCTTTAA
>JBIKPX010000126.1:0-2764 GCA_044357195.1 Candidatus Planktophila sp.
GACAGCTTTTAGCAGCGCTGCTTTTTCTTCTGGGTTTGTGCCGCCGGCTTGTGCGTAATCTGCGATTTCTTTACCGAGTAGACCAAGTGCTCGTCCACCATCTTTAACAACTTTACGGAAGAAGAAGTCAAGACCTTGAATAGCAGTTGTGCCTTCATACAAGGTGTCGATCTTTGCATCGCGCACATATTGCTCTAGTGGCCAATCTTGTGTGAATCCAGCGCCACCAAATGTTTGAAGGGATTCTGTGCCAAGTAATGTCCATGACTTTTCAGAACCAAAGCCTTTAACAACAGGCAGCAGAAGATCATTAAGTGCTTCCATATCTGCAAGACGATCTGCGTTGCCCGCTTCGCGCGCTAATTCAATTTCATCTTGAATAGATGCGGTGTATAGAACAAGGGCCCTCATGCCTTCTGAATAAGACTTTTGGACCATCAATGAGCGACGTACATCTGGGTGCTTAATAATTGTTACACGTGGGCTGGCTTTATCGTTCATGACCTTCATATCCCCGCCCTGCACGCGAGTCTTGGCATATGAGAGTGCTTGTTGGTATCCAGCAGAAAGAGTTGCAATAGCTTTTGTTCCAACCATCATGCGAGCAAATTCAATGACTTTAAACATCTGTGCAATACCTTCGTGCACATCACCCAAGAGATAACCAACTGCTGGTTCTTTTTCTCCTAGGTTTACTTCACAGGTGGCTGAAACATTTAGACCCATTTTGTGTTCAACGCCGGTCACATAAACACCATTGCGTTTTCCAAGATCACCTGTTTTGTGATCAAACATGAATTTAGGAATTAAAAAGAGTGATAGACCTTTTGTTCCTGGTCCGCCACCTTCGCGGCGAGCAAGAGTGAAGTGCATGATGTTTTCAAATATGTCGGCATCACCCGATGTGATGTAACGCTTGGTGCCAGTGATGTGCCAAGTACCGTCGCTTTGTTGCACAGCCTTGCTGCGACCAGCACCAACATCTGAACCAGCATCTGGTTCTGTTAATTGCATTGTTGCGCCCCAGTGGCGATCAACCATTAATTTTGCAAAGTGCTTTTGTTCTTCTGTGCCCAACATAAAAGCAACGTGTGCGAAGGCATAGCCAGATGCATAGATGTGAATAGAAGGATTAGAACCCAAAACCATTTCGGCAATTGCCCAACGAACTGATGCTGGAATCTTTGTTCCGCCCAGCGGCACAGGAGTATCAATGCGCCACCATTCACCATCAATGTATGACTTATAAGATTTCTTAAAACTTTCAGGAAGTTTCACATCTCCTGTTGATTTATTAAAATCTGTTCCGATGCGATCGCCTTCAACGAAAGATGCTGCAAGATCATTTTCAGTTAAGCGCTTCATCTCATCTAACATGCCCATCGTTGTTTCGCGATCGAGCTCAGAGAAAACTGAAGTTCCAAGAATCTTTTCGGCGCCCAAGAGGTCAAAGAGGCAGAATTGGATATCGCGCAGATTGGCTATGTAATGGCTCATGGGGCAAATTGTGCTACTGACCAGTAACTTCTGCAACTCATTCAGGGCCCCAATTGGTAGAGTCCGCACGTGCTTTTAAGTGATCGCGATATCCGCGCAGAAATAGCTGCCAACCGAGTCGGCGTTGAGCCATTCGATGAAGCGATGATTCAGCCATCATCTGTCGACGTTCGCTTGGACAAGTTCTTTCGTGTCTTTGAAAACCATAAGTACTCAGTTATTGATCCTTCAACTGAGCAAGCAGAGCTGACCCGCGAAGTTATCGCCGAAGGCGATGAACCATTTATTTTGCACCCAGGTGAATTCGTACTTGCAAGCACATATGAAGTAATCACTCTGCCAGATGACATTGCGGGTCGCCTTGAAGGCAAGTCATCCCTCGGTCGACTCGGCCTGCTTACTCACTCAACTGCAGGATTTATTGATCCAGGATTTTCTGGTCACATCACTCTCGAACTTTCAAATGTTGCAAATCTGCCAGTGAAGTTATTTCCAGGAATGAAAATCGGCCAACTCTGCTTAATCAAACTCTCTTCACCTGCAGAACACCCATACGGATCTGAGAAGTATGGATCTCGTTATCAAGGACAGCGTGGGCCAACAGCGAGTCGTTCCTTTAAGAACTTTCACCGCTCTAAAATTAAGTAGCCGGGAATAACTCAAGGCTCCAGGAGGTTTTATCACCATGGAAATCATTATTGCTTTAGGCGTCATCGCTCTAGTCATCACCTTTTTGGTTGTTCAATACAACCGACTCATTCGTCTAAACGTCGCAGTAGATGAATCCTTTGCCCAAATTGAAGTACAGCTCAAGCGCCGCGCAGATTTGATTCCTAATTTGGTGGAAAGCGTTAAGGGTTATGCCGAGCATGAGAAGAGCACATTTGATGCAGTTGTTACAGCTCGCGCAAAAGCAACGTCTGCAACTTCCCTAACAGATGTTGCAGCCGCAGATGGAATGCTGACACAAGCACTTCGTGGATTACTCGCAGTTGCTGAGGCGTATCCAGACTTAAAGGCGTCTGCAAACTTCTTATCATTACAAGATGAGCTCTCTACAACTGAGAACAAGGTTTCATTTGCTCGCCAGTTCTATAACGACACCGTGCGCGAACTCAACACTGCTGTGAAAACAGTGCCAACTAACTTCTTTGCAGGCTTTGCAAAAGTGGCCGAACGCGAATTCTATGAAGTAGAAGATCCACAATCACGACAAGTGCCAAACGTTAAGTTCTAACTTCTATGGCTGAAGTCGGCAATTTTCGCG
>JBIKPX010000127.1:0-2689 GCA_044357195.1 Candidatus Planktophila sp.
TTTCTCTGTTGGGAGTCATGAATTGGTGGCTTGTATTTAGACAGGCAGATTACTTCGAGGCAATTGGACGACCACCGCTTTTGCAGCACACATGGTCACTCGGTGTTGAAGCACAATTTTATTTAGTCTGGCCACTTATTTTGCTTCTAGTTCTTCGTCAATTGGGAAGAAAAGTCATTCCCGCTGCTGCACTAATTATTGCAATTGGTTCAGGCGTTGCTCTGTTCTTGGTTTCATTAAGCGTTGACTCAAACTCTTCACAGAGCATAAGTCACGTTTACTTCGGAACAGATACTCACAGTATCGGTTTATTTCTGGGTGCGGCGTTGGCTGTTAACTGGATTCCGCAAAATCTCAAGATTGATATTGCCAAGAGAGCACAGGATGTTATCGATGGCATAGGAGTATTTGGATTCCTCGGAATTCTCGCTTGTTTCTTATTCATTGATCAGGGAAACCCAACTCTCTACAAAATTGCATTTCCATTAGCCGGAATATTTGGATGCGCAATCATCATGTCTGTTGTTCATCCTGCTTCACGCTTTGCACCCCTCTTGCAAGGAAAAGCGATTCTATGGATTGGTGAGCGCTCATACGCCATCTATTTATGGCATTGGATTATCTTTCAGGTAACACGTCCAAGCGTTGATCTTGCGGGGGCAAGTTGGGCTCTGTATGCGCTTCGAGTTCTTATTGTTTTCGCATTGGCAGATATCTCACTTCGCTGGGTTGAATTGCCCTTTAGAAATGGTTATATCGAGTCATGGTTTAGGGGAATGAAATATCGCACAAAGAAGGTGCGTGTGCGCCAACAAACAACATTGGCACTATCAATTATTTCCGTACTGGTTGCGACTTCTCTCGTGAGTGCAAATGCAATCGCAATAAGTGATCGAAATCTTGCTAAATTGAAGTTAGAGATAACTTCTGAAGCGCAAGTTCAAACGCAAATTACTAATCCATCTGAAGGTCTTTGGGTGGCAGGAGATTCAGTCATCCTTGGCATTCGAAATGAATTATCGAATCGACGCCAAGTTGGATTAATAAATGCCCATGTGGGTCGTCAAGCACCAGAATTAATTGAGGTTCTAAACAAAGATAAAGCTCGAATGCAGGGTGCGCCAATTATTGTCAACATGGGAAATAACAATCGGTTGGGTGAAAGTGAAGTTGTTTCAATATTTGAAGCAATAAAAGATCAGCCACAGATTATTGTTATTAATACTGCAGTGCCGCGAGGTTGGAAAGATGAGAATAATTCCTTAATTCAGCAAGTCGCTTCTGGGTATCAAAATGTGAAAATTGTTGATTGGAATGCAATTTCACAGGGGCATCCAGAATACTTCGCCCCAGATGGTGTGCATTTAGTGCCAACTGGCATAAGTGTTTATGTGGATGCGATTTTGTCTGAGCTGGAATAGTTTCAAATAAAAAAGCCCCCGCGAAATGCGAGGGCTTTTTTAATTTAAAGATTTACTCGTATTGACCTGCAAGTCCGAAGATCTTTGCAGAAGCTGTTTGGCCGTCTGCGTAGACACTAGATACTCGGAATTGAGTCCAGCTATCTGAACTTGAAAGCATGACAGCGTGAGTTAATTCAGTTGGACCTGTTGTTGCAACTACTGCCCATTCTCCCCCTGCTGGCTTAAGTTCAACATTAAATCCTGTAAGTCCATCTGTTGCCATTGGAGCTTTCCAGCGAAGATTCATTCCATCTGCTGAACGAAGTGCAACGAATGATGTTGGTGCTTCAACTGTTCCAACTGGTTCTGCAGGAGTTGTTGGCTCTTCCGTCATAGTTGGTTCATCAGTCACTGTTGCTGTAGCTGATGGTGTTGTTGGTGTCGCCGCATCATCTGCAGTAGTTCCAGATCTTGACCATACGAGAATTGCAAGAAGAACGATTCCGACGACAACGATTGTCACAACGCGATTTGATGCACCTTGCTTTGGTTTGTTATCAAATGAAACAGACTTAGCCGCATTGCGTGGTGCTGGTGCAGTCGATACATCAACGCGACCACGTGAGCCACCAACTGGAACAGCTGGTACTACTAGGCGATCAACTGATGTTGCGCGACGAGAAGATTTCTTTGTTGTCTTACGAGCTGCAGACTTTTTTGCGCTCTTCTTTACTGCAGATTTACGAGCGGTGCTCTTCTTCGCAACTTTCTTTACAACTCTCTTTGAAGTTGATTTGCGAGCAACAGATTTTTTGGCGCTCTTCTTTGCTGACTTCTTAGCGGTTTTCTTGACAGCCACATGCACTCCTTGGGTAGCGGTACGTACTTACTTCACGCACTCGGATAGAAGAAGTTTACCCCAGTGAGGTCAGCAAACTGATTACGTGAGGTGCTATTGCACGGAGTGATTTACCACGATGGCTTATCAAATCCTTCTCATCTGCGCTCATTTGCGCGCTTGAGATTGAAAAACCCTGTGGTCTAAATAGGGGGTCATAGCCAAAGCCGTGATCACCAACCGGGGCATACAGAATCGAACCTTCAAATATTTCTTCAGCCACATGTTCTCTGCCGTCAGGTAAAACTAAAGCAGCAGCGCAAGTGAAGTGTGCACCCCGTTTTTCTTCAGGGATGCTTTCTAATTCCTTTAACAACTTTGCATTATTTGCTGTGTCATCACCATGGACTCCTGCATACCTGGCAGAAAATATTCCGGGAGCGCCATT
>JBIKPX010000128.1:0-2687 GCA_044357195.1 Candidatus Planktophila sp.
GTTTGCACCAGATTCTGGGAAGTGAAACGTCGTATAGACAACGCCTGCAGGCACAGAATCGGTAATGCGTGCATGCATGATTGTTTCTCCTACGCGAGATGCGAGCTTGACCCATGAACCATCTTTAATTCCGCGCATCTCGGCATCTGATTCGTGAATATCTAAAATATCTTCGCTGTGCCAGATGTTATTTGCGGTTCTACGAGTCTGGGCGCCGACGTTGTACTGACTCAAGATGCGACCAGTTGTAAGTAGTAATGGGAATTTGCGTGTGGATTTTTCTTCTGTTGCAACATATGGCGTTGGCATGAACTTTCCTTCGCCTCGAACGAATTCGTTAATGTGCATAGTTGGTGTGCCTTCAGGTGCTTTTTCATTTACAGGCCACTGCAGTGATCCAACGCGATCTAAGTGTTCAAATGAAACACCTGCAAAGGTCGGAGTTGTTGCAGCAATTTCATCCATGATCTCTGATGCTTGTGCATATGACATGTCATATCCCATGGCTCGAGAAAGATCGCACGTGACTTCATATTCACTCTTGCCAGTCTTTGAGGCCATAACCGGGCGAACACGATTAATACGGCGTTCGGCATTTGTAAATGTTCCATCTTTTTCCAAAAATGATGTGCCTGGCAAGAAAACGTGCGCAAACTTAGAAGTTTCATTAAGGAATAAATCCTGCACAATGACCATATCCATCGAGCGAAGTGCGGCGTGAACGTGTGTTGTATTTGGATCTGATTGAGCAATGTCTTCGCCCTGCACATAAAGACCACGGAACTTATTTCCAAGGGCCGAATCAAACATATTTGGAATACGTAATCCAGGTTCTGGACGAAGAGTTACGCCCCATTTTTTGTTAAAAATTTCGCGAACATCATCGCGAGAAATATGACGATAGCCCGGTAATTCATGTGGGAATGAACCCATGTCACAAGATCCCTGAACGTTATTCTGTCCGCGCAATGGATTGACTCCAACTCCTTTGCGGCCAATGTTTCCGGTTGCCATAGCAAGGTTTGCAATTCCCATCACCATTGTCGAACCTTGGCTGTGTTCTGTGACGCCAAGGCCGTAATAAATTGAGCCATTAGGAACTGATGCAAACAAACGAGCTGCTTGGCGAATCTTTTCAGCTGGAACACCAGATGCTGCTTCTAAAAACTCTGGGCTGTTCTCTTGAAGGCAAATAAACTTTTCCCACGCCGCAAATGCTTCTAGATCACAACGTGCATTAACGAATTCGCGATTAATCAATCCTTCTGTAGCAACTACGTGAGCCAGTGCGTTAATTACGGCAACGTTTGTGCCCGGCAACAATTGCAAGTGGTATTCGGCTTCGGTATGAGCAGATTTAACTGTCTCAGTCACACGTGGATCAACAACAATTAACTTGGCACCGCGGCGAATCGCCTGCTTCATCCGAGAGTTAAATACTGGGTGGGCAGCAGCTGGATTAGCGCCAATAACCATAATGACATCTGAGAATTCCACAGATTCAAAGTCTTGTGTGCCAGCCGATGTGCCAAAAGTTTGGTTGAGCCCATAACCAGTTGGTGAGTGACATACGCGGGCACATGTATCTACATTGTTGTTACCAAATGCTGCGCGCACCATCTTTTGAACGACAAAAACTTCTTCATTTGTACAACGAGATGATGTGATGCCACCGATGGAATCAACACCACTTTCTGCCTGAATCTTCTTAAGTCCAGCTGCGGCAAATGCAATCGCTTCTTCATAGGAAACTTCGCGCCATTGATCCGTTATCTTTTCGCGAATCAAAGGTTTTGTAATGCGATCATCGTGAGTGGCATATCCCCAGGCAAAGCGACCCTTAACGCATGAGTGACCTGCATTGGCGCCACCATCTTTGAGTGGAACCATGCGAACTAGTTCGTCCCCACGCATCTCTGCTTTAAAGGAACAACCAACACCGCAATATGCGCATGTTGTAATAACAGATCGAGTTGGTGCGCCGATAGTAAGCAGTGTTTTTTCAGTAAGTGCACCCGTTGGGCATGCTTGAACACATGCGCCACAAGAGACGCACTCGCTATCGATGAAAGATGTGCCGGAAGAAGAAACGCGTGCTTCAAAGCCACGATTTTCAATGGTCAGTGCAAATGTGCCCTGAACTTCATCACACGCACGAACACATCGATTACAAACAATGCATTCAGTTGAATCAAATGTGAAGTATGGATTTGTCTCATCTTTTACAAGTCCTAAGTGGGTTTTTCCTTCGTAGCGAACTTCTGTGAGTCCAACTTCTTTAGCCATTGCATGCATCTTGCACTCATCGCCTGTTTCGCAATTGGCTGGGTGATCTGACATGTATAGCTCCATGACACCGCGGCGAATCTTTTCCACGCGATCTGTCTTGGTTGAAACTTTCATTCCATCTGCAACTGGCGTTGTACACGATGATGGAGTTCCGTTGCGTCCATCGATTTCAACAACACAGAGGCGACATGAACCAAATGCTTTCAGGCGATCTGTTGCACAGAGCTTTGGAATGTTATTGCCCAGCATTGCTGCGGCTCGCATAATTGAAGTATCAGCAGGAACAGTGACTGATTTTCCATCAATTTCGACTGTAACGTTTTCACTTTTTTTACTTGCCGGAGTACCAAAGTCGGGCTCAATCAGCATCGTCATTTCTTGGCACCTCCCGTGAAATC
>JBIKPX010000036.1:0-8310 GCA_044357195.1 Candidatus Planktophila sp.
TGCAATGTTTATTACAACAGAAGCGATTGTCTATGAACGTCCAGCAGATCAAGCACCAGATGCTGGCGGTCAAGGTCATTCACATGGCCCAGGTGGACACTCACATTAATTAAAAAACCCCTTCGCATTACGCGAAGGGGTTTTTTTATTTCTAATTATTTATGAAGCGTGAAAAACTTCTGGAGTAACTTCTTTTCCAATAATCGTTAAGCGATCATCTTCTGAAAGTCCGCCCCAAATTCCATATGGCTCTTGAACTGCCAGCGCGTGTGAGCGGCATTGCATAAGAACTGGACAGCTGGCACAGATTGCTTTTGCTGCATTTTCACGGTTGCGACGACGTGGGCCACGTTCTCCATCTGGATGGAAAAACATTTCAGAAGGCAGGGTGCGGCATGAACCCTCGTATTGCCACTCCCAATGATCTGCGATCGGTTGGGGTAAACGTGAGATTTCAGCCATGCGAGCAAGGTACAACCGTTTCATAGGTTGTTCAAGTATCTGCCCTTAATTTCGCCCGAAAAGAGGCGTTCCAAGTGGTGAGTTGCCTCTCATCACGCCACGATTAGCCCATGGAAGAGCTCCTAACCGTTGCAGCAGTGGCCAGACGTCTCGGAGTTGCCCCAGCAACCCTTCGCACGTGGGCTCGCCGCTATGGGATTGGACCATCGGAACACGAGAGTGGTTCGCATCGAAGATACAGCGCTGATGACTTGGCCACGGTAACAACGATGCGCCGTTTGATAATCGCTGGAATGACACCTGCGCAAGCAGCCGAAAAAGCGCTCACGGGGCCGAAGGCTCCCAAGGTTGAAAAAATTATTGAAGGTTTTTCTGATCGGCAAGAAATGATTACTGTCTTGCATAATGCAGCGATAGCGATGGATAAGAAATTTATCGAAAGCACACTTCGCAATGACATTGAAAAAAATGGCGTTATTCATTCATGGCAAGAAGTGATTGTTCCTGTACTCAGTTTAATTGGTAAGACATGGGAAGAGACAGGTGAAGGAATTGAAATCGAACACTTCCTCTCTGAAATCCTCAAAAGGGTGTTGCGCGAACAAGCCTTCGCGATTAAAAAACCTATTAATCCGCGTCCAGTATTGGTTGCAGCCGTTGGAGAAGAGACGCACTCACTTGCGATCCACGCATTAGCTGCAGCTCTTGCCGAAAGAAATATTGAGTGCCATTTCCTAGGAGCTAGAACACCATTTGCAGCCCTTGAAGCGATGGTGGAAAAATTTGCACCGCCAGCAATTTTCTTGTGGGCACAATTAGTTGAAAATGCTGATCCAAGTTATTTCAAAGATCTACCCACCATTCGCCCAGCACCGCGAGTTCTCTTGGGTGGCCCCGGATGGCGTGAAAGTGATTGCGCGAATATGACTAAAACCCCTGATTTGAACTACGCATGCGAGGAAATCACGCGGGCAGTGGGGGCTTAAAGCACCGATAGACTCTGACCTTCTTACACAGTGGCTTTAAGTGAAGGAGGGCAGCGATGAGTAGCGATACTGAGAAAATCGCAATGCTCGGCCTAACTTATGACGATGTTTTACTTTTGCCAGATGCCTCAGAAGTTGTTCCCAGCGAAGTAAATACGGGCACATGGCTCACACGAACTATTTCACTCTCTGTTCCTTTGGTTTCATCTGCAATGGATACTGTTACTGAATCTGCAATGGCAATTGCAATGGCAAAAGCTGGTGGAATCGGCATCATCCATAGAAATTTACCAATCGAAGAACAAGTTGCTCACGTTAAATTAGTAAAAAATGTTGGTCTTGCTGGCGCTGCAGTCGGTGTTGGAGATGATGGTTTTAATCGCGCACAAGCTTTAATTGAAGCCGGCGTCGATGTTGTAGTCGTTGACACCGCACATGGTCATCATCGCGCAGTATTAGATGCGATCACTCGCATTAAGAAATTCTCACCTACCACCCAAGTTATTGGCGGAAACGTTGCAACGCGTGCAGGTGCACAAGCACTTATTAATGCTGGCGCCGATGCTGTCAAAGTTGGAGTTGGACCAGGTTCGATTTGCACCACGCGAGTTGTTGCAGGAGTTGGTGTTCCACAAATTACAGCAATCATGGAAGCAAGCAAGGCGTGTGCCAAAGCTGGCATCCCACTTATTGCAGATGGTGGCTTGCAATATTCAGGAGATATCGTCAAAGCAATAGTCGCTGGTGCGCACTCAGTAATGCTTGGCTCATTACTTGCAGGATGCGATGAATCTCCAGGAGAACTCATTGAAATTGATGGACGCAAATACAAGTCATATCGCGGAATGGGATCTCTCGGTGCAATGCAATCTCGCGGAGATAAAAAATCTTATTCAAAAGATCGTTACATGCAAGATGATGTTCTTTCAGAAGATAAATTAGTTCCAGAAGGCATAGAAGGAAAAGTTTCATACAGCGGATCGGCTGCAGATGTTGTGCACCAATTAGTTGGTGGATTGCGCTCTGGTATGGGATATGCGGGAGCTGCAGATATTGAAACACTTCGACGTGAAGGTCGACTCATTCAAATTACTGCAGCAGGATTACAAGAGAGCCATCCACACGATGTTTTCCACGTTGCAGATGCCCCTAATTATTCACAGAAGAACTAAGGCAGCGAAAGGATCATCATGAGCGATATTGAAATAGCTCCCGGGAAAAGAGCCCGTCTGGCTTATTCTTTTGACGATATTGCAATCGTTCCAAGTCGGCGCACACGCGATCCACTGGAAGTCTCTACGTCTTGGCAAATAGATGCCTATAAATTTGATTTACCAATGATGGCAGCTCCTATGGATTCAGTTGTTTCACCCGATACTGCAATTGCAATTGGAAATCTTGGTGGACTCGGAGTTCTAAACCTTGAAGGTTTGTGGACTCGCTATGAAGATCCGAGAATTCCACTGGGCGAAATTGCATCCATGCCTGATAAGCATGCAACCAAACGCATGCAAGAAATTTATCTAGAACCAATCAAGCCAGAGTTAATTAAAGAGCGAATTAAAACCATTAGAGATGCTGGCGTGACAGTTGCTGCATCACTTTCACCAGCGCGCACAGCTGAATTACATAAGGCAGTAATTGATGCTGGTGTGGATATTTTCGTCATTCGTGGAACGACTGTCAGCGCTGAGCATGTGGCTGATGAGAGTGAAGCGCTTAATTTAAAGAAGTTTATTTACGAACTAGATGTTCCTGTCATTGTTGGTGGCGTTGCAACTGCAACGGGTGCGCTGCACTTAATGCGTGCAGGAGCTGCAGGAGTCCTCGTTGGTTTTGGTGGCGGTTCTGCTCACACAACACGAAAAGTATTAGGTATTGAAGTTCCTATGGCATCTGCAGTTGCAGAAGTTGCATCAGCACGTCGTGAATATTTAGATGAATCAGGCGGACGATACGTTCACGTTATTGCAGATGGTTCTGTTGGACGAAGTGGCGATATTGCTAAAGCAATTGCATGTGGCGCGGACGCGGTAATGATGGGTTCTCCTCTTGCAAAAGCGACAGAGGCACCAGGACTTGGTTGGCACTGGGGATCAGAGGCGCACCATCCAGAACTTCCACGTGGTGAAAGAGTTGCTGTTGGAACATCTGGAACGTTGCAAGAGATTTTGCTTGGGCCTTCACATGCAGCCGATGGATCAATGAATTTATTTGGCGCGCTACGTCGTGCGATGGCAACTACTGGTTATTCAGATGTTAAATCTTTCCAGCGAGTAGAAGTACTTATACATCGTGCCTAATCCTCACGGAGTTCTGGTCGTTGATTTTGGAGCACAATACGCCCAACTCATCGCACGCCGAGTCCGTGAAGCAGATATTTATTCAGAGATAGTTCCATCATCGATTACTGCCGCACAAGTGAGTGCAAAAAGCCCTGAAGCAATCATTCTCTCCGGTGGACCATCGAGTGTGTATGCAGAAAATGCACCATTTGTAGACCCCGCAATCTTTGCTCTAAACATTCCAATATTCGGTATTTGTTACGGCTTCCAAGCAATGGCTGCGGCCCTTGGCGGGGTTGTAAGCCAGACAGGTAAATCTGAGTTTGGACGCACGCAATTAAAAGTTAATGCAGGATCAAAAGTTTTTGCTTCATTGCCAACAGAGCAGCGAGTATGGATGTCACACGGTGATGCCGTCACTGAAGCGCCGTGTGGATTTAGTGTGACAGCGAGTACGAGTGATACATCTATTGCAGCATTTGAAAGTTCGAATGGACTTTTATCTGGCGTTCAATTTCATCCTGAAGTTCTGCATTCCGAACACGGTCAAGCAATTCTTACCAATTGGCTCGTCAATATTGCCAAGTGTTCCCCAACGTGGACAACTGCAAATATTGCGCAAACGGAAATTGAAAAGGCCCGTAAACAAATTGGTGACAAAAGAGTTATCTGCGGACTTTCAGGTGGCGTCGATTCAGCAGTTGCTGCAGCAATAATTCAAAAGGCTGTTGGAAATCAACTTACATGTGTTTTTGTTGATCACGGATTGCTTCGAAGCGGAGAATCAGAACAAGTTCAAAGAGATTTTGTTGCATCCACAGGAGTTAACCTCGTTGTAGTAGATGCAGTAGATCAATTCTTGGATGCCCTTAAAGGTGTCACTGATCCTGAAACAAAGCGGAAAATTATTGGACGCGAATTTATAAGATCTTTTGAAAAAGCAGCCCGCGATATTGCAAGTGGTGGCGAAGTCGAATTCTTGGTGCAGGGAACCCTTTATCCAGATGTTGTTGAATCCGGTGGCGGCACAGGAACAGCTAATATCAAATCGCATCACAACGTTGGTGGATTACCTGATGACCTTAAATTTAGTTTAGTCGAGCCACTGCGCGCACTCTTTAAAGATGAAGTTCGAAACGTTGGAATCGAATTAGGTTTACCTGAAGAGATTGTGTGGCGCCAACCATTTCCTGGTCCTGGCCTAGGCATCCGAATTATCGGAGAAGTAACTAGAGATCGTTTGGAAATTTTGCGCGCTGCTGATTTAATCGCTCGTGAAGAATTAAAGGCAGCAGGGTTAGATAGAGATATTTGGCAGTGCCCAGTTATTTTGTTAGCAGATGTGCGAAGTGTGGGAGTGCAAGGAGATGGACGGACATATGGCCACCCAATCGTTTTGCGACCAGTATCTAGTGAAGATGCCATGACTGCGGATTGGTCACGAGTTCCCTATGAAGTTCTTGAGAAGATTTCGACACGAATTACTAATGAGGTGCGCGAAGTAAATCGAGTCGTGTTAGATATAACCAGTAAGCCGCCAGCAACGATCGAGTGGGAGTAAAAATGTCACGCTTTAATAAGGTTTCGCTAATTCTGTTAGCGATGGTTGCAATATCTTTAACAGGATGCGGTGGCAACAGCAGCACTGATAGCGCAGATAGCGCTGGCGTAATCAAAGAGGAAGAATCGCAATCTGCTCCATCCTCAGCAGATGGAATTACTTGCACCGAAACAAAGGCAGTTGGCCATGATCCAAAAGAGATTGCGACTCCGGCTGAAGTACTTACTAAATTTCCAAAGACCTTCACACTAGTAACCAACTGTGGCGATATTGTGATTAGTACTGTGGGATCAAAGGCACCATTTACGATGACATCAATTGCAGCTCTTGCAAAGGGTGGTTATTACGATGATTCACTCTGCCATCGCTTAACAACACAAGGATTATTTGTTTTGCAGTGTGGAGACCCAACAGCAACAGGAAGTGGCGGGCCACAATTCACATACCCTGATGAAAATTTGCCAGGAAATACTGACAATAATTATCCAGAAGGCAGTGTTGCAATGGCTAACTCAGGTCCAAATACAAATGGAAGTCAATTCTTCTTAGTTTATGCCGACACAACTCTTGCACCTAGTTACACAATGTGGGGAACCATCACATCAGGTCTAGATATTGTTAAAGCCATTGCTAAGGCTGGCGCAGAAGGTGGCGCAGCCGATGGTAAGCCGGCTAGAACAATTGCAATCGAAAAGGTCTTAGTAAATTAATTTGTATTTACTATTTTAAAAGCTTCAGCAAGTCTTCCTTCAGCAAATCCTGCTGCAGCTGCATTTCGTCCGCCCCATTCGCGAACCATTTTGTCTAAATCTGGATTGTGAGATGTTTGAGACGCATGGGCGTGCAGCGCTTTCATTTTTAATTCAAAAGTATCTGTGACATCGACAAAGTGATCAGGATGAGCAAAGCCCATCATCCATACTTCACGTACTTTCCACGGCTTTAGGTTTTCTTTTTCTAACAAATCCGTAAATGCAAAAGGATTTCGTGCATCTGGATAGACCGCTTGAATTGCTGCTTCACCAGCGGCTAAGTGATCTGGATGACTGGCTCCAATTCTTTCCCAATTGCGTTCTGGGCTCTGACACAGCATTCGATCTGGTTGCACGCGGCGAATTTGGCGCACAATATCTTTTCGAAGTGCAATCGTTGATTCAAGGTGGCCATCCACATAATTTAAAAAAGTAATATCTGTAACTCCGATTACGGCCCCTGCTTCACGTTGTTCGCGTTGGCGAACTTCTGGCATATCTTCTTTAGCGATACCGGATTCTTCTCCACCTTGATCACCATTTGTGCAGAGCACGTATGAAACTTGTATTCCCTTTTTAACCCACTGTGCAATTGTTCCCGAAGCTCCAAAATCTGAATCATCAGGGTGGGCGTTAATAACAAGTACGCGCTTGATCTCGCTATCGGCGATCGGTTCCATATCGCAAGCCTAATAGACTCACCGCCATGGAAAGTACCGACCCCTTACTAGAAGGGCTTAATCCGCAACAGCAAGCAGCTGTTATTCATAGTGGCGGACCACTTCTTGTAGTTGCAGGTGCTGGTTCTGGAAAAACTCGCGTACTTACTCGCAGAATTGCTTATCTCATGGCCCGACGTGGAGTCGCTCCATATGAAATTTTGGCAATTACTTTTACAAATAAAGCAGCCGGTGAAATGAAAGATCGCGTTGGCGCTCTAGTTGGCCCTGTTGCCAAATCTATGTGGGTCTCAACATTTCACTCTGCTTGTGTTCGGTTATTGAGGCAAGAGGCAGTGCGATTGGGTTACGGAAATTCATTTAGCATTTATGACTCAGCGGATAGTTTGCGGCTAATCACCATTGTTGCAAAAGAGCTCAACTTAGATCCCAAACGTTATCCTGCTCGACAATTTCAATCCGTTATTTCTAATGCAAAGAATGAATTAATGGGTCCACATGACTACGTCAATGCAACCAAGAATCAATTTGAAGAAGTCGTTGCAGATGTTTACGCCATCTATCAACGTAGATTGCAACAGGCTAATGCCATGGACTTTGATGATCTGATTCTAAAAACAGTCGAAGTTTTGCAAAAGTATCCAGAAGCCAAGGCTCGTTTGCGTTCACGATTTAAGCACGTCCTAGTCGATGAGTATCAAGATACAAATCACGCTCAATACATATTGGTCAAAGAGTTGGTAGGAAATGCTCAGGAAGGGTTACCCCCAGCTGAGTTGTGCGTTGTCGGCGATGCTGACCAATCAATTTATGGTTTCCGCGGCGCAACGATTCGAAATATCTTGCAATTCGAATTGGATTATCCAAATGCCACAACTGTGCTGCTTGAGCAAAATTATCGTTCCACACAAAATATTCTTTCAGCCGCCAATGCGGTAATTACAAAGAACGAAAGTCGCAAAGAGAAGAATTTGTGGTCTGAGGAAGGAGCTGGTGCTCCACTAGTTGGATACGTTGCAGAGTCTGAACACGATGAAGCAGAATTTGTAAAAGATGAAATTCGCGAACTGCAACGAAGTGGTCAATCTGAGCCAGGGGACACTGCTATTTTTTATCGCACCAACGCACAATCGCGTGTATTTGAAGAAGTTTTCATGCGTTCTGCGCTGCCCTACAAAGTCGTTGGCGGGCTTCGCTTCTACGAGCGAAAAGAAATTAAAGATCTCTTGGCTTACTTACGCGTCTTAGCAAATCTAGAAGATGAGATATCACTTCGAAGAGTTATTAATGTTCCAAAGCGTGGAATTGGCGATCGTGCGATTGAGTGCGTGGATCTCTATGCGCAGACAAATAATCTTTCATTCTGGAGTGCTTTGTCTCAATGCGATCAAGCACCAGGTATGCCAAATCGCGCGGCACAATCTGTAAAAGAGTTTGTGTCGATGATGATTGCACTTCGCACATTAGTTGAGGCAAAGACCCGACCTTCTGTAATCATCGAAGCAATTCTTGAACAATCAGGATTACTTGCAGAGCTGTCTTCAAGTACTGATCCACAAGATGAAGTACGAGTTGAAAACCTTA
>JBIKPX010000037.1:0-8186 GCA_044357195.1 Candidatus Planktophila sp.
ACTTTTGCGTGGTGAAGATCTAGCAGCAAGATTAGGGGTATTCGAATTTGGGCTTCTAATAAATGGCTCTCACTACGAGTCGCTCTCTCAGAGAATTGAAGAGAATTGGAATGTCACAGTCAGTAACAAAATTCCTTTAACTTTCAAAATAGGAGAACCTATAAAGGGCATAAGCACATTGGATCTGCTCAACAAAATGGATGAGTAACATTTAGTCAGTCACCAGATAAGAATCTTATCCACGCCAGCGCATGCAATTTTAGAATAACTCTTAGCCCCTTTTACTCTCCCGTAATGAATTCCATTAAAGAAACCATGGACATTGAAGTTACATTCGGTCCCCTCGCGCAATTCATGAGGGATGAAACTGTAGAAGAAATATGGATAAATTCACCTGAACGAATCTTTATAGCGCGAGCAGGAAAAAGTGAACTGACCAATCTGTTGCTAACGACTGCAGAAGTTCACAATATTGTGGAAAGAGCTCTGATGTGGAGTGGTCGCAGATTAGATCTTTCCCATCCTTTTGTTGATGCTCGGATGCCTGATGGAAGCCGACTTCACGTAACAATTCCAGAAATTACTGCAGAACATTGGGCAGTTAATATCCGAAAACATTTGCTTCGTCACTTAAATCTTTCTGACCTTGTATCGCGTGGAGTTCTAAATGAAAAAATTGCTCAACTTCTCAAATACTCGGTACATGCCGGATTAAACATCTTGGTCAGCGGCGCTACTCAATCAGGAAAAACAACAATGCTCAATGCCTTGGCATCGACTATTCCCGTTTCTGAGAGAGTAATTACGATTGAAGAAGTATTTGAACTAAAGCCTAATTTGCCAGATGTTGTTCAAATGCAAACCAGGTCTGCAAATCTTCAAGGTTCCGGTGAAATTCCTTTAAGACGCCTTATTAAAGAGTCGCTTCGAATGCGACCATCACGAATTATCGTTGGTGAAGTAAGAGAAGCCGAAGCTCTGGATTTGTTAATTGCCTTAAATTCTGGGCTGCCAGGAATGGGAACTTTGCATGCTAACTCCCCAAAGGATGCAATTATCAAATTACAAACACTGCCTCTGTTGGCGGGTGAAAACATCTCTCACAAGTTCATTGCGCCAACAGTTGCTGCTGCAATTGACTTAATCATTCATGTGCAAATGGATCAAACTGGCAAGCGCCGAATTTCTGAAATTGCGGCTTTAACTGGACGTTATGAAAATGATCGACCAGAAATCGAATCACTGTGGAAATGGAATATTGACCACTACGTCCGTGGGCTTGGGACATTACCTAAACCCGAAAAGTTTGCGGCAATTGGCTTTCCATTAGAAAGTTGGTGGAATAAATGAACAACTCGTGGAAAGAGCTCTTCAAGCACTCGCACTATCGAACCCTCTTCATTGGTTTGTTTGCTGGATTAATTGTTTTCTTGCTCACGCACTCATTCATCCTTAGCTCACCATTTGCTTTGCTGACTTCAGGATCTCATTTTGCGATTTCGCGGGGTAAGAAGAATAAGTTTGCCTCACAGCTAAGTAACGCTTGGCCAGAAGTTATCGACCATTTAATTTCAGGAATTTCCTCTGGCTTATCTCTTGCAGAATCTCTCAGCGGATTAGCTCATCGCGGCCCTGAAATCGTTAGGCCAGCATTTCGTGAGTTTCATTTCCAACTTCAAAATGATGGTGATTTTTCCAGTGGAATTCAGAAGTTGAAAGCGTATTTTTCAGATCAAAACAGCGACCAGATATTTGAAGCCATACTTTTATCGAAATCACTTGGAGGTAACGAATTGATGTCAATCTTGCGCACCGTGGGTGATTTCATTCGACAAGATGTTGCTCTTCGTAAGGAGATTGAAATCAAACATGGATGGGTAAAAAACTCAGCACATTTATCTGCAGCTGCTCCTTGGTTATTGCTTCTGCTTTTATCAACCCAACCAGGAACTGTAAGTTCATATTCGAATCCAACGGGAGCACTCATACTCGCTGCAGGTGTAGGAATGACTGCACTGGCATATATCTGGATGAACTATCTTGGACGACTTCCACGCATACCTAGAGTTTTCAGTCAGCTATGAATTTATCTATAACTATCCCATTAATGCTCTCGATCTGTAGTGCCTATCTTCTACTTCAAGATGAAGACATACAAGCTTCTTCTAGATTTGTTACTCAAAAAAGCAAACAAACCTCTGCCGTCTTTCCAAAATTTCGTGATCATGAATCTGTACTTCAAAGGTTAAATGAAATCGGAAAGCCTGAAGAAAAAGATTTAAATCGTTTTAGGTTTGAACAAATTGCAATGATGCTTGTCTTAAGTATTTTCTCCAGTTTTCTTCTGACCATTATTGGAAAACCAATTCTTGTCACTTTTTCATTTGCCTTTATTGCTGGTCTTTCGGGATATTTTATTGCCGATCGCACTTTAACAAAGAAGATGAACAGAAACCGCATACTTCTAGAAAGTGAGTTCCCGGCAATAGTAGAGATGTTGACGTTATGCATGGCAGCTGGTGAAACGCCATTGGGCGCGATGTCGCGAGTTGCTCAAAGATCTTCTGGTTTATTAAGTGCCGAATTTGCAATAGTTATTCGGGCAGTAACGTCAGGAATTCCATTTCAGTTCGCCCTTGACGAAATGGGTAGACGAATTAAATCTACACATATACGAAGATTCGTTGATGCTCTCATAACGGCCATGCTCAGAGGAGCGCCACTGGTTGACGTTCTTCAAAGTCATGCTCGCAATGCGCGAGAGGCAGAACGCAACCGAGTTTTGAGTGCAGCTGGGAAATCCGAAGTTTCTATGATGATTCCTGTTGTTTTCTTAATCCTTCCTATTTCAATCCTCTTTGCGCTCTGGCCTTCTTTATCCAATCTCAACCTATTCCTGGCCTAAAGAATTATCGTGATTCACAGCAAATCCTTATCCACATCTTTTGTTTTTTGATCTAGCTGCCTTCAAGTTTGATTAGAAAATCGCTCGTAATCCACTCACATTAATCACTTAGGAGAAGAATGAAATTAACCAGCACATCCGTCGAAAGTGTCTCTATAAAAGTTGCTTTAAATATTTTCAGAGCACAATCACTTTTAAAAAGAAGAATTGATGAATCAAAACTAGTTAAAGAACTTAACAATGAACGTGGCGATGTCCCTGGATGGGTCCTGGTTGTATTAATGACAACTGGACTGGTGACAGCGATATGGACCATTGCATCCCCACGCCTAAGTGCAATCCTAAAGAACTCTCTAGATTCCATGAATGGAATACGTTAAAGAATGTTCAATCTAAATATTCGTAAAAGATGCCATTTAAATTGGTTAACACGCGCGAATATAAATAGAGCAGTAAAGGGTGCACAAAATGAGAGCGGCTCCGTCGAAAGTGCTTTGGTTTTAATCCCTTTACTGATTCTATTTCTAATAACTATGCAAATTGGCGTAGCCATTAATTTTAGAAATCTTGATAGAGCTTTCGCTCAAAGCGAAGCCTCGGAGAGAGCTATTTCTGGTCGATACCTCGCTACAGATCAATTGATTGAAATTAATCCCCTTGGGTTATTCAATACTTTTGGATTGCTGCTGAGCAAAAAAGAATCCAATATCCCTACCTTCATCCCATATTTTGGAAATTTATTTGACCGAGCGCACCATACAGATGTCACGGGAATAGCAGTGATAGAGAATCTTTCTTGAAAAATTTAATCCTGAGGATTCGTTCTGATGATGGCAGCGCTATTGTTGAATTTGTTGTTCTGGCTATTCCCCTCTTTCTACCAATAATTTTGTTTATGGCATCATTTTCAGATGTCAGTGACAAAGAGGCGATTGCAAGAACTCTTGCGCGTGAAAGTATTCGCGGTTTTGTGCTTTCTCATGGTGATATTTCTGCCTATTCATCTGCGAATCAAATAGCTACACAAGGTGCATTGGCTCTAGGTTTATCAAGCAAGGAAATATCCTCTATGAGAATTCATGTGCAGTGTGCTTCATGGCCATGTATAACTCCTCGTAACAGAATCTCGTTAACTCTTACTTTCTACTCGAGTCAGAGCAGAAGAGAGATAAGGGCGACGACAGAAGAACTTCTTTCGCCTTGGGTGTAATTTGAACGTTTCTATACGTAGAGTTTTTCGCGCCTCTAAAGAAGAAGATGGTTCGATATCTCTACTAATCATTGGACTCTTTGTTCTCACACTTGCAACATTGTTGGTCATAACAAATATTGCTGCAATGGCAATTGCGCAAAGATCTTTAGTGCAAGCAAGCGAAGCTGCGGTGCAGCGAGGCGTTCAGAACTTAGATCTCAATGCTTACTATGTTGGAAAAGGTGGAATGCTAAGCGGAGTTTTAAACAACAATGAAACTGCAATTCCAATCGAATGCAATGCAGCAAGTTCTGCAATTAACGATGAGTTAAGGCATTGGAACTCGTCAAATAATTCACTTCTGAGAAGAGAAATTCGCGACATTTGGATGAGTGAAATTAATTGTGATGGTGTTTCGGTGGGAATTAGTACATCGGCTTTTGCGGTTTTTCCACTTCAACTTCCTTTCGTAAACCTGAAAAATATTGAACTACACACTTCCGTCGGTGCCACAAACACTCGTTCCAAAGGCCTTTACCTCTTTGGAATTCGCATCTCTTAGTTGGATACATACCCAAAATTCTTTTAAGTAAGTAATCTCGCTATCCTTGGCTTATGGCTGCGCGTGAATACGGGATAGAGATCGGTGCGATTGACGCGACCCTTGTTTCTATTGAGAAGGTCTTAGATCTTCCGAAGCTTCGCAAATTGGCAGCAGAACTAGAAGAGCAAGCAGGCGTTCCTAATTTATGGGATGACCCGGATACTGCTCAGAAGATTACGAGTCGTTTATCTCGCACACAATCTGTAATTTCTAAATTAGAGAGCTTGCGTCAGCGCGTTAGTGATTTACCAATTCTTATTGAGTTAGCACAGAGTGAAAGCGATACTGCCTCTGCAATGACAGATGCTGAAGCAGAGTTAGATTCGACAAAGAAAGCCATAAGCGAGTTAGAAGTTCAAACTCTTCTCAATGGCGAATACGACGATCGCGATGCACTCATCACAATTCGCTCAGAAGCTGGTGGAGTGGAAGCGGCGGATTGGGCGCAGATGTTGATGCGTATGTATTTACGTTACTGCGAACGCCATGTGTTAAAGGTAGATATTTTAGAAACTTCTTATGCCGAAGAAGCGGGAATTAAATCAACGACTTTTAAAGTCAGCGCACCATATGCATATGGCACCTTGTCTGTGGAACAAGGAACTCATCGACTTGTTCGTATTTCACCATTTGATAGCCAGAGTCGCCGTCACACTTCCTTTGCTGGTGTTGAAGTAGTCCCGGTCGTGGATCAAAGTGATCATATTGAAGTGGATGAAAAAGAGATTCGCGTAGATGTTTATCGTTCTTCAGGTCCTGGTGGACAGGGTGTGAATACAACAGATTCTGCGGTTCGTATCACTCATATTGCAACAGGAATTGTTGTTTCTTGTCAGAACGAACGTTCGCAAATTCAAAACCGTGCAACTGCAATGGCTGTTTTGCAATCAAAGTTGTTAGAACGTCGTCGCCAGGAAGAGCAGGCAAAAATTAATGCACTCAAGGGTGATAACTCCGGATCATGGGGAAATCAAATGCGCTCATACGTTCTTGCTCCGTATCAAATGGTTAAAGATTTGCGCACAGATCATGAAACTGGAAATACCGGCGCGGTTCTAGATGGAGAAATTGATGACTTCATCGAAGCCGGAATTCGTTGGCGACGTAGTTCATAAATCACGCGTGATTTGCCACACTCAGAGAAAAATCACAGGCTTACCTAGTACCTAATTCCCGATAAATGTGTGTGTATTCCATAAACTATGGACAGTAAGGAAAGTGCAAAATTTTCTTATCTCCACGTGAGATTCGAAAATCGTGGCGCTTAGGCCGAATTAATTGGAGTGCGCGTGATTCGTTTTGAAAATGTAACGAAGCTTTATCCGGGGCAAGAACGGGCAGCTCTTGAAAACGTCTCCCTTGAAATTGTAAAAGGTGAATTCGTATTCCTTGTTGGTTTATCCGGATCAGGTAAGTCAACATTTCTTCGTTTAATTCTGCGTGAAGAGCGCCCAACTTCAGGAACCATCCATGTTGCTGGAAAAGATTTAGGTACACTTGCAACTCACAAGGTGCCTGAACTTCGCCGCCAAGTTGGAACTGTTTTCCAAGATTTCCGCTTGCTTCCAAATAAAACGATTGCTGAGAACGTTGCATTTACATTGCACGTCTTGGGCTATTCACAAAAAGAAATAAATCGTGAAATTCCTGAAGTACTTGAGTTAGTTGGTCTAGAAGACAAAGCAGATCGTCTTCCAAATGAAATTTCTGGTGGAGAACAACAGCGTGTGGCAATCGCACGTGCTTATGTAAGTCGCCCGCCAATTCTTATTGCCGATGAGCCAACTGGAAACTTAGACCCTTCAACATCGGTTGGAATTATGAAATTACTCGACCGCATTAACCGCGAAGGCACCACTGTGCTGATGGCAACACACGATGCCGGAATCGTGGATCAAATGCGCAAGAGAGTTATCGAATTAGATGGCGGACACGTCATTCGTGACCAAGTTCGCGGCGTTTACGGTTACACGGGTTAGGGTTAGCAAATGCGCGCACGCTTTCTATTAGGTGAAGTTGGTATCGGACTTAAGCGAAACTTCACGATGACCTTTGCAGTCATTGTCACTGTTGCCATCTCACTCTCATTGCTCGGAATTGGTTTGCTCTCAAATTCTCAAGTAAATGCGATGAAAGATTATTGGTATGACAAAATCGAAGTTTCAGTATTCCTCTGCGGTTCTCTGTCGGAATCACCATCATGTTCGGCAGGAATCATTTCTTCTGCTCAGCGCTTACAAATTCAAAATGAATTGCAGAACATGCCAGTTGTGGATACCGTCTATTACGAATCGCAATCACAGGCTTACTCCCGTTTTCAGGAACGCTTTAAGGACTCTGCAATTGCACAGAATGTGACAGCAGATCAATTGCCAGAATCTTTTCGTGTGAAGCTAAAAGATCCACAACAATTTCCAGTAATTGTCAGTGCATTCTCAGGGCGTCCAGGAATTGATTTAGTACAAGATCAGAGAACCATTCTTGAGAAATTCTTCCGCTTACTTGCCGTTTTAAGAAATGGTGCACTACTCGTTGGTCTTGCATCGGTTCTGACTGCAGCACTCTTAATCAGCAACACACTTCGCATCGCCGCCTTTAATAGACGTCGCGAAACTGGCGTGATGAAACTAGTTGGTGCATCATCGTGGTCAATTCAACTTCCGTTCTTACTTGAAGGCGTTATTTCTGCATTCATCGGTTGGGGCTTGGCAACAGGTTTGCTTGCTCTTCTAAAATCCGTAATTGACTCCAAAGTTGCACCACTTTTGACCTTTACGAAGTTCTTTGGCTGGGGTGAAGTATGGGTTGCATCAGGTTGGCTCTTGCTGACAGGACTTACTGTTTCAGTTCTGGCTTCATTGATAACTCTTCGCCGCTATCTCAAGGTTTAATTATCTCTTAACAACCGCATTGGTTGTCTTATCAGGGGGTGATGTGCGATGGTAAAAGAAGTAGGTCGCAAAGTCATCGCACAAAATAAGAAAGCCCGTCATGATTATTCAATCGAAGATGTTTTTGAATGCGGAATTGTTTTAACTGGTACTGAAGTTAAATCACTTCGTATGGGTCGTGCTTCACTTATTGATGGTTTTGCAATGGTTGATAAGGGTGAACTCTGGTTAAGCGGTGTTCATATTCCTGAATACACGCAAGGTACCTGGACTAATCACACGCCACGGCGCGATCGCAAGCTTCTTGTTCACTCAGCAGAGATTCGCAAACTATCTGCACGCATGAAAGAAGGTGGGCTCACTCTTGTTCCACTCTCGCTCTATTTTAAAGATGGCAAAGCAAAGATTGAGTTAGCAGTTGCCAAGGGTAAGAAAGTTCACGATAAACGCGCTGCACTTATGGAACGTCAAGCAGGTCGCGAAATAGAGCGCGAAGTTTCCAGACGTCGCTCTGGAAAAGATTCTTAACCTAGTTAATACGCTTAATTTTTACCTCGTTTTGTATCTTTTTTTATTCAGCCTTACACTTATCTA
>JBIKPX010000129.1:0-2610 GCA_044357195.1 Candidatus Planktophila sp.
GGCTGATTTCATTAACAATAAAACCCCGATGTCTGTAACAACTGAACAATCCCGTGATGTTGTTGCGATTATGCAAGCAGCAGAGGAATCTGCCAGAGCAAATGGCCGCTCAGTAGAACCGGCGCTACTTTCGTGAAAAGCACTCGTTGGGGCCTGATCGGTGCAGGTTGGATTGCAACTAGAACAATTGCACCAGCCATGCATGCAGCCGATGACACAATTGTTCAAGCCGTTGCAAGTCGAGATACAGAACGTGCACAAGCACTAAATCCCATAACAGTTCATCAGAGTTATGAAGCGCTCATTAATGATCCGTTAGTTGATGCCGTTTATATAAGCCTTCCTAATCACTTGCACTGCCAGTGGACCGTTGCCGCCCTTAATGCTGGCAAGCATGTTTTGTGTGAAAAACCATTTGCAATGAATGTGGGCGAAATTGAATTAATGGTTGAAGCAGCGCGAAAGAACGATCGCCTATTGGTTGAAGCGGTCTGGTCACGTTGGCATCCACGGATGATTCGGATGGTTGATTATGTAAAAGCCGGAAACATTGGTGAGATAGTTTCTATTGATTCATCATTTACTTTTCCTGGGTCAATTGATGGAAATTATCGCGCAGTGCCAGCTATGGGTGGCGGAGCACTCTTTGATGTGGGTGTTTATCCTCTGCACGCTATTGCAGCACTCGTTGGAGATGATGCAGAAGTAGTAATTGAAAAGTGTGATGTAAGTGTTGGGCCAACAGGAGTTGATCTAACGACTAAGTGGCAGATGCGCATCAATGGCTCAATTACTGCCAATGGCTTGGCATCATTTGAAATGCCTGAAAATCAAAGTTTGATTGTGCATGGTGAAAAAGGATCAGTTGAACTAATAGGCACACAAGCATTTACTTCATGGCACGAATCAAGCACTCTGCGAATAGGTGAGCAGATTGAAGCATTCGATGCGGTGGACCCATATAGGCTCATGATAGAAAACTTTGGCAAAAAAATTCAGGCGCAAGATAGCTGGGTACTTCCGCTGGAAACTTCTGTATCTGTTGCCAAGGTACTCGAACAGATTCAAAGCTCACACTAGAAGCGATCTAGCTCCATCACTTTGTGCCATGCTGAAACGAAGTCATTTACAAACTTCTTGTCTGCATCACGGCTGGCATAAACCTCTGAGAGTGCACGCAGTACTGAGTTAGATCCAAATATAAGATCTGTGCGAGTGGCACTCCACAGAGCTTTTCCACTCTTGTTATCTAGGCCCTTAAAGGTTATTGAACCTGCATCAGGTGTCCAAGAGATATTTGAATCGAGCAAATTAACAAAGAAATCATTTGTCAGTGCCGATTTTTTCTTAGTCAATACTCCATGTGCAGAGCCATCAGTGTTTGCGCCCAAGACGCGAAGTCCACCAACTAGAACAGTCATCTCTGGTGCTGTAAGGGTCAGAAGCGCCGCGCGATCTACGAGTAAGTACTCAAGAGGTTGCGTATTGCCCGCACCTTCAAAGTTACGGAAACCATCAGAAAGTGGTTCTAGAACAGCAAATGATTTCGCATCTGTCTGTGCCTCTGTGGCATCTGTGCGACCTGGCTTAAATGGCACGGATACTTTGTGGCCACCCTTCTTTGCAGCCTCTTCAACTGCTGCGCAGCCGCCAAGAACAATTAGATCAGCCATTGATACAGGAGATTTCTTGTTCTTTTCATTGAAAGTTTTTTGAATCTTTTCAAACTTTTTCAATACGCCATCTAGCTCTTTTGGAGAGTTAACAGCCCAATCACGTTGTGGCTTCAAGCGAATGCGAGCGCCATTTGCGCCTCCTCGCTTATCAGTGCCTCTAAATGTTGAAGCAGAAGCCCACGCAGTTGAAACTAGTTGAGATGTGCTCAATCCCGAAGCAAGGATTAGTTTCTTCAGTTGAGCAATCTGCTTTGCACTAATTTTGCCCTTTGCCTTTGGTAGTGGATCTTGCCAAATGAGCGCCTCTTTTGGAACAAGTGCACCTTGATAGCGAGCAATAGGACCCATATCGCGGTGGGTTAATTTAAACCACGCACGTGCAAATGCATCTGCAAACTCATCTGGATTTGCTAAGAAGCGACGTGAAACCTTTTCATAGGCAGGATCTGTGCGAAGTGCAAGATCTGTTGTGAACATAACTGGTGCATGAGTCTTGCCAGCGATGTGTGCATCTGGCACAGCCTTCTGTGCTGATTCATCAGTTGGAATCCACTGTGTGGCACCCGCTGGGCTCTTTGTTTGTACCCATTCGTACTTAAAGAGTGTTTTAAAATATGTGTTATCCCACTTAGTAGGAGTTGGAGTCCACGCACCTTCTAGACCGCTAGAAATAGTTTCTGCGCCACTTCCTTTACCAAATGTGTTCTTCCAGCCAAGGCCCATCTGCTCTATTGGAGCACCTTCTGGTTCTGCGCCAACATATTTACCAGGGTCTGCGGCTCCGTGTGCTTTACCAAATGTGTGACCACCGGCGATGAGCGCAACTGTTTCTTCATCATTCATTGCCATTCGAGCAAATGTTTCGCGGATATCGCGAGCTGATCCCAAGATATCTGGATTGCCATTTGGGCCTTCAGGATTTACATAAATTAAT
>JBIKPX010000038.1:0-8070 GCA_044357195.1 Candidatus Planktophila sp.
GGAGTCAGCAAAGAAATGCTCAATGAAAGAAAACTTACTCCGCAAATAGTTGCTGCTCTTAAGTTTCAGATTGAAAGAGTGCGTCAACTGCAGCGAGAAGCTGAACCTGGAATAGCGCTTTTGGAAGCATCTAGTCGTCCTTGTATTTCTGCGGCTAGCACTTTGTATTGCGGCATTGTCGATGAAGTCGAAAAGATTGGATATGACGTATTTAATAAACGTGCCAAAACTTCAACTGCGCGCAGATTGCGAGTTGCGCTTCCCGCATTTATTCGCGCCATATCTGCGCGATAGGTTTTTAATCCCTATAGTTAGTGATGCGGGAGCCACGGTGGCTGAGAGGATCTGAAATTCAGATCGACCGCTTGACCAGTCCGGTAATGCGGACGTGGAAGGAACAATTCGATGTCTACAATTTTATTTACAGCCTGGGGCTATCAAGTATCAATTCTTGAATTTACTGCAGCACTCACATCATTTATTGGAGTTGGACTCGGCGTTACTGCCAAGAGAATTACCTGGCCATGGTGGGCACTGAGCAGCGCACTCTATGCAATCTTTTTCTACCAAGCAGATCTATTTGCAAGCGCAGCACTTCAAATTGTTTTTATTGCTGCAGCAATCTGGGGATGGTTTGGATGGGGACCAAAGGGTGCGATGCCATCGGCGCTATCAACTAAGCACCGTGCTTTATGGGCAGCAGGCTTAGTACTTTCATTTATTGCACTGACTCCATTGCTTCAAAGCATGGGAGCTGCTGCAACCTGGTCTGATGCACTGATTTTTCTTGGAAGTTTTTTCGCTCAAACAATTATGGTTTATGAAAAATACGAAGCATGGCCACTCTGGTTCGCCATTGATCTTTTGGCTACAGTTCAATACGCAATTTTAGGATATTGGTTTACTGCAGTTTTGTATGCAGCATTTACCCTTATCGCGTTAATCGGATGGAAGCGTTGGTATGAATCTCACCGAAGCGCTCACTGATTTACTTTCCACCCCTGGTCCCCATCTCATTGCCGTAGATGGGCCAGCAGGTAGTGGAAAGAGCACAATGGCTAAAGATCTATATCTTTTTTTCAGCACCTCGCGCGAAGCCAATCTTCTTGGATTAGATGACATCTACGATGGTTGGACAAATGCTCTTGGCAAAAAATTAACCACTGATTTAGGAGCAATCGCTGGTGCCCATGTATTGGGTGAAAGCATCACAATTAGTATTTATGATTGGGCAAAATCACAGTATCTCGATGAAAGAGAAATTAAATCTAAGGAAATACTCATCATTGAAGGCGTAGGAAGTGCGCAAGAAGTCATGCGCCAGCACAAAGCAATCACTATTTGGATGGATATAGATCCACTAGTTGGTATGCAGCGAGTTTTAAACCGAGATGGCCATCACATTGCCCAGGAAATGAAAGCGTGGCAGGAGTTACAGGGCCAACATTTCGCACAATCTGGTGCGAGAGATAACGCTGACTTTATTATCACCACAGCATAAATTGGGCGCGCCATAGAGGTGTATCTATGGGCTTTTACATAAGATTTCCACGTGTCTGATTTATCTGGTGAACTCATTGATGGTCGCTATCAACTCATCTCCCAGATAGCTCAAGGCGGAATGGCGAGTATTTACTCTGCCCTTGATACTCGCTTAGATCGAAAAGTTGCAGTAAAAATCATGCACCCACACCTTGCTCAAGATGAAGCATTTGTGAATAGATTTATTCGCGAAGCAAAAGCTGCGGCTGCCCTTACGCATCCCAATGCAGTATCCGTTCAAGATCAAGGATGGAATACAAATGGTGTTCCAGCAGTTTTTATTGTCATGGAAATGGTCGAAGGAAATACTCTTCGTGAATATTTAGAAGAATCTGGAAAATTTGGAATAGCGCAAACGTTGCAATACCTCACTGCAATATTGGGAGCCCTCGCTGCTGCGCACAAATTAGGAATTATCCATAGGGATATCAAGCCTGAAAACATTTTGATATCTCACGATGGGCGAATAAAGATTGCAGATTTCGGCTTGGCACACGGAGCACTGATCGGAAGTACCTTAACTGCTGAATCAAGTGTTGTTCTCGGCAGTGTTTCCTACCTCTCCCCTGAACAAGTCCAACGTGGAATTTCTGATTCAAGAAGTGATGTGTATTCAACGGGAATTCTTGCCTATGAATTACTAGTAGGAGAAAAACCATTCTCCGGTGATAGCCCCATCCAAATTGCTTATATGCACGTTAATAATCGTGTTCCGCGTGTTAGCCAAAGCAGATCAGATGTTCCAAAGGAACTAGATGAATTGATCTTCTCGGCAACTAGCTCTGATCCCGATGAGCGTCCACGAGATGCTGGAATATTTTTGGCCGCAATTCAAGATATTGCTCGCTCAATTGATCCCAAGCGAAATCAACTCAGTCTTGAATTAGATATTCCTATGCAGAAAATTTCTGAAAAGCCATCGCGCTCAAAGCTGAAGAAGAAAACTAAAGCAGAGCCTGTCAAAGAAATTACTCAGGAAAAACCTGTGCGCGAACTAACGGCTGGAACTAAACGACGCATAAGCAAACGAGTTCGCAGAAATCGCATGATTGCTGTGGCACTAGCTGTGGCCCTTGGTATTGGTGGTTGGTATGTGATTATCGGTCCGGGCTCACGCATCGTTGTTCCATCAGTAGTCGGAGCCAGCCTTGATGAAGCAAATGCAGCGTTATCTCCACTTGGCTTAACTTCGTTAGTTACCGAGAAACGCTTTGATGAAGATATTGCCGCAGGAAAGATCTTGGAATCAGATCCCAGCGGTGGTGGAAAAGTTGATGCTGGCGGAGAAGTTAAATTAGTAATTTCTAAAGGTCAAGAACGCTACGTTATTCCGGTCCTGACAGGGTTAACAGCTGAAGTTGCAATAAAAACTCTGACAAAGCAACCATTAAAATCTGCCGGAATCACAGAAGAGTTCAACTCAACTATTCCAAAGGGCTTAGTTATTTCAACTAACCCATCTAATGGCCAAAGCGTAAAACGCGACACCCCCGTTACTATTCTTGTCAGTAAAGGCATTGAAGAAGTTGCGCTCACTACATATGTGCAACAAAGTGGAGATCAAGCCCAGGTTGAATTAACTGATGCCGGATTTAATGTGGAAAGCACATTTGCCTATAGCGAAAGTGTTGCTGCAGGTGCTGTCATTTCGCAGACACCGGCTGGCCTAGTGAGTGCGCCAAAAGGTTCCACAATCACACTGGTGGTTTCTAAAGGTTCGAAGTTTGTATTTATTCCAAATGTTTATTCGATTGAAACATGTAGAGCAGCCGTTACTCTCAAAGATCTTGGGCTCAAATACAAAGTCCTTGGACTTAAAGTCAAGCTTCGTTGCACTGGCACAAAGACCGATAAAAAAGTAACAAATGTATCTCCGAAGGTAGGCGCGAAGGTACTTCGTGGCACCGTAGTAACCATCACAGTAGGCTAGCCCGATGCCAGCCACAGTGAAGAAACCGCGTATCGGCGCCCACACACCAACAACAGGTGGAATGGCTAAACGCTCTATTGAATACGCACGCACTATTGGAGCTGAAGCAATTCAAGTTTTTGCATCTAATCCACGTCAATGGTCGATGCCAGATGCCAATGTTGCCGCAGATAATGAATTTAAAGAAAAAGCTGCTGCACTTGATATAGAAACCTACGTGCACGCACCCTTTCTCATTAATTTAGGTTCACCTACTGAAGAAACATATAAAAATTCCCTGGCTGCAACTGCCTATGCAATTAAACGAGCAAAAGATATTGGAGCACTCGGCGCCGTAATTCACACAGGATCTGCGGTTAAAGAAGATAACGTCAAGCAGGCATGGAAGCAGATCCACGAAGGCATGATGCCAATTTTGAACAAACTCAGCGATGACTCCCCTTATTTGCTCCTTGAACCAACTGCTGGACAAGGCCAATCACTTGTTAAAAAACTTGAAGATTTAGAGAATTACTTAAAGGCACTTGAATACCACCCACGTGTTGGAATTTGTTTAGATACATGCCATGCTTTTGCTGCAGGTCATGACATCTCCATCAAAGGTGGAATGACTGCCACGATTGATTTACTTGTTCAAATCGCTGGAATCGAACGTTTTCAATTGGTTCACGCAAATGACTCAATGGATATCTGTGGAGCGCTCAAAGATCGTCACCAGAATCTTGGGGATGGACATATTGGTTTAGATCCATTTAAAGAATTACTTGCTCACCCAGCCGTTGCAAATGCACCTCTTATTTTGGAAACTCCAGGGCTAGAAGAAAAGCATGGCCCAGAGGTTGCACTCTTGAAAGAAATGCGTGGATGAGCACACAGCACGCCACCCGTCTTAAATTAGCTCCTTGGGCGCTGCTTCTTGTTGCAGCATCCTGGGGTCTGGCATTTGTGATCATGAAAGATTCCATCGCCCGCCAGAGTGTTAATAACTTTCTCTTTAGCCGCTTCGCACTAGCAGTGCTTGTCATGCTGCTGCTGCGACCACAAGTATTCAAGTTATTTAAGAAAGATTTAGTTTTACCTTCTGCCTTCGCAGGTTTTTTTCTTGGCTCCGGCTATATCTTGCAAACTCTGGGCCTTGAACGAACAGGTGCTGCAATTACAGGTTTTATTACAGGGCTATACGTTGTTTTCACGCCAGTAATTGCTGCAGTGATACTTAAAGTTCGAATCACACGTCTTACCTGGGCCTGCGTAGTGCTAGCAACTATTGGTCTGGCGCTGCTTTCACTTCGTGGCTGGTCTATTGGTTTTGGTGAATTACTTGTCCTTGGTAGCGCATTTTGTTTCGGTGCTCACATAATTTCACTTGGTAAATGGAGTAACGGCCGAGATGCCTATGCAATGACTGTTATCCAACTAGCAATGTGCACTCTATTAAGTGGGCTTGCATCCGTTGCAGAAGGTGGATACTCCGCACCTCCTGATTGGGGTGTTTGGGCAACAGTTATTTTCACTGCAGTTGTTTGTACAGCTATGGCATTTGTGGTTCAAACATGGGCCCAAGCGCATATGACTACAACAAAGGTTGCCGTCATCCTTACGATGGAAGTTGTCTTTGCTGCAATTTTTGCCATCATCTTTGGTGGTGAGCGATTAACCTTGCAAACTGCCCTCGGTGGAACCCTTGTTGTCATCGCTATGTATGTCATTGTCATCAAAGATTCATGAGAAACTAAACCATGGCAATCGACCTACGATCAGATACTGTCACGCAACCAACTCAGGCGATGCGAGATGTGATTGCATCAGCACCCGTTGGCGATGATGTTTATGGTGATGATCCAACGGTTAATTCTCTTGAAGAACGAGTCGCTGCAATGTTTGGCAAAGAAGCAGCGCTTTTTTGCCCCACAGGTTCTCTTGCTAATCAATTAGCAATTCGATCCCTTGTAGGAGCTGGCGAAGAGTTAATCGCTGAAACAAATTCACATATTGTTCGCGCTGAACTTGGCGCCGCTGCTGTTTTCTCTGGAATCACAACTCGAACATGGCCTGCTAAAAATGGATTACTAAAAGCTAGCGATGCTTTAGAAATTGCGCGCCCAAACTCAGGACCCTACTTGGTCTCCACAACTGCAATCGCAGTTGAGAACACACATAACTTTGGTGGCGGAACTGTTCAGCCAATATCTGAAATTGCTGCACTGAAAAAAGGCGCTGATGAAATTGGTGTGGCACTGCATTTAGATGGTGCACGCCTTTGGAATGCTCACGTAGCAAGTGGTGTTTCCTTTGCGGAGTATGGAAAATACTTCAACACAATAAGCGTCTGTTTATCAAAAGGCCTTGGTGCGCCAGTTGGTTCACTCGTTCTAGGAAGCAAAGAGATGATCGCTTCCTCACGTGTATGGCGCAAACGCTATGGCGGTGGAATGAGGCAGATAGGACTTCTTGCAGCAGCAGGTCACTACGCCCTAGATCACAACATCGAACGGCTAGCACAAGACCATGTGCGGGCCAAGAAAATCGCAGTTGCACTTGCTGCTATCGATTCATCTTTGATCGATCCTGCAACAGTTGAAACAAATATTGTTGGCTTAGATCTAGCAAAATTTGCATTTAGCGCTGCAGATTTTGCTGCCAAGTGCAAAGAAAATGGTTTGTGGATCAGCGCTCTTGGACCAAAATATGCCAGATTAGTTACTCACTTAGATTTTGATGATGCGCAAACCGATGAATCAATTGAAATTCTAAAGCGCTGCCTCAAAGCGTAGTAACCACTCCTTTTTAGTTAGTCCGTACGCATAATTTCCGAGTGATCCGCCAGTTTTAACAATGCGATGACACGGAACTACTAAAACAATTGCATTCTTTGCACACGCACTTCCCGCTGCCCGCACAGCAGCGGCAGATCCCGCACGTTCGGCAAGGTCTGCATAAGAAAGAGTTTTGCCAGCCTTGACCTTTCGCATAGCTTTCCAGGCTGCTTGTGAAAAGTGAGCACCTGGTTGTCTAACTTTTATTGCATCAAGAGCGCTTAAATCTCCATCAAAATAATCTGAGATCAGATCAGAAATCACCGGAATAGATTTTATTTCCTTTATTTCTCGTGTTCTATCTTGCTCATCTAGAGATGCTTTAAGTGCGCTTAGCGTTGAAAGGTTGGCCCCGAGTAAAACATCTTCATGGGCGATCAGATTAAGGGTGCCGATCGGAGTTTTGTGTGATGTTAAAAAGAGAGGCACTGCTCCAAATTAGCGGTCGCGCAACATCTCGGCAACTAAAAATGCTAATTCAAGTGATTGAGAGTGATTCAAGCGCGGATCGCAAGCGCTCTCATAACGTGATGCAAGATCTGATTCTAAAATCTGTTCTCCTCCGCCAACACATTCGGTAACGTCATCTCCGGTTAATTCAATGTGAATGCCGCCTGGATGAGTGCCCAGTGCTTTATGCACTTCGAAGAAGCCTTTCACTTCATCCATAACATCATCGAATTTACGTGTCTTATAGCCTGATGGCGCTTCGTAAGTATTGCCATGCATTGGATCGCAGACCCACAAAACTTTTGCACCAGATTTGGTGACGCCATCTACAAGTGCCGGCAGCGCTTCACGAATCTTTGATGCGCCCATGCGAGTAATAAATGTAATGCGACCTGGTTCGCGATCTGGATCTAGGCGGTTGATGAGGGCAAGTGCATCTTCAACAGTTGATTTAGGTCCAAGCTTGATTCCGATTGGATTTTTAATCTTCGATGCGAAATCAACATGTGCACCATCTAGTTGGCGAGTACGTTCACCAATCCACACAAAGTGGGCTGAAACATCATATGGATCACCTGTACGTGAATCGATACGAGTCAAAGCCTTTTCGTATTCAAGAATGAGGGCTTCATGACTTGAGAAGAAATCAACTGACTTAAAGGCTTCTGGATCCACGCCTGCTGATTTCATGAAATCTAAGGCACGACCAATTTCATTTGCCATCTCTTCGTAGCGATCACCAACGGATGAGTCACGAATAAATCCTTTATTCCACTCGTGTACACGACGTAGATCTGCAAAACCACCTTGAGTAAATGCACGGACAAGATTGAGTGTGGCAGCAGATGTGTTGTAGACGCGAACTAAACGTTGTGGATCTGGAGTACGCGCGCTCTCTGTAAATTCAAGGTCATTTACCGCATCTCCTCGGTATGCCGGCAGCGTTACATCGCCACGAGTTTCTAGATCATTCGAACGCGGCTTAGCAAATTGCCCTGCCATGCGTCCAACTTTTACAACTGGAAGAGATGAGTAGTACTGAAGCACGGCAGCCATTTGCAAAATAGTCTTTATTCGGTTTCGAATGGAATCAGCTGTTGCTGCAGCAAAAGTTTCTGCGCAATCTCCACCCTGTAACCAAAATGCTTTTCCTTCGGCAGCTAGTGCAATACGAGCTTTGAGATCATCACATTCACCAGCGAAAACAAGTGGTGGAAAAGATTTAAGCTCTTGCACCGCTGACTTTATTGCTGCGCCATCATTTCCACCTGGCCATTGCGGTTGTTGAGCCGCAACTAATCCAGGTGTGAAGAGATTATCGATTGATGAGTT
>JBIKPX010000130.1:0-2571 GCA_044357195.1 Candidatus Planktophila sp.
TTCAACCTGCACAACTGCGCGCATCATGATTGAGCCGCGACCTGTGCGATAAGCCTCTTCTATTCCTGTGCGTCCAACGATGAGTGCTTTTGTTGGAAAATCTGGACCTTTAACAACTGTTAGTAAATGCTTAAGTAATTGATCTGATGCAAGCTCTGGGTTTTCAAGTGCGTAGATAACGCCTTCACAGATTTCGCGAAGATTGTGCGGTGGAATATTTGTGGCCATTCCAACTGCGATACCGGCAGAACCATTTACTAATAAGTTTGGTAGGCGAGAAGGTAGAACATCTGGCTCTTGTGAGCGGCCGTCATAGTTTGGTGAAAAATTAACTGTGTCTTCATCGATATCTCGCATCATCTCCATTGCAAGTGGAGCTAAACGCGCTTCTGTATAACGCATTGCAGCAGCTGGATCATTGCCGGGAGAACCGAAGTTTCCGTTTCCATCTACGAGTGGATAACGAAGTGACCATGGTTGGGCTAAGCGAACTACTGAGTCATAGATCGCTGTGTCACCGTGTGGGTGGTAATTACCCATAACGTCACCAACAATGCGAGAAGATTTGTAATAACCTTTATCTGGTCGATAGCCAGCGTCATACATTGCATATAAAACACGACGATGTACTGGTTTTAATCCATCTCGAACATCTGGAAGTGCGCGACCGACAATAACTGACATTGCATAGTCAAGATATGAGCGCGCCATCTCAACTTGTAGATCGACTTTTTCAATGCGATCAAAATCTGGTTTGTTAGTTAGGTCATCCATTAGATATCTAAGAACCTAACGTCTTTAGCGTTGCGTTGAATAAATGCACGACGTTGTTCAACATTTTCACCCATTAATACAGAGAAGAGATCATCTGCCGCTGCTGCATCTTCAAGAGTTACTTGAATCAGCACGCGATGTTCTGGGTCCATCGTGGTGTCCCATAATTCTTTTGCTGGCATTTCACCTAAACCTTTGAAGCGTTGGATGCCATCTTCTTTTGGTAGACGTTTTCCTGCTTCAATACCTAATTTAATAAAACCATCTCGTTCGCGATCAGAGAATGCGTATTGCACTGGTTCTTTACCGCCCCATTTAAGTTTGTATAGAGGTGGTTGCGCTAAATAAACAAAACCTTGTTCGATAAGTGGGCGCATAAATCTAAAGAGAAGTGTTAAGAGCAACGTGCGAATGTGCTGTCCGTCAACATCGGCATCTGCCATCAAAATAATTTTGTGATAACGAAGTTTTGCAATATCAAAATCATCGTGCACGCCAGTACCAAGTGCTGTAATTAGTGCTTGCACTTCATTGTTTTGTAGAACACGATCAATGCGCGCTTTTTCTACATTTAAAATCTTTCCACGGATAGGTAGTACTGCTTGGTTGCGCGAATCGCGTCCACCCTTTGTTGAACCGCCTGCAGAGTCACCTTCGACGATATAAAGCTCGCACTTTGCGGGATCAGTCCACTGGCAATCTGCAAGCTTTCCTGGCATTCCGCGTCCTTCAAGTAAGCCTTTGCGGTTGCGAGATAAGTCGCGTGCTTTGCGCGCCGCAACACGAGCTGCTGCTGCATCAATACTCTTTCGAACAATTTCTTTTCCTTCTGCAGGATTTTGTTCAAACCATGCTGACAAGGATTCATTAACAGCCTTTTGTGTAAAAGACTTTGCTTCTGTGTTTCCAAGTTTTGTTTTTGTTTGACCTTCAAATTGTGGTTCGCCAAGTTTGAGAGAAACAATGGCGGTTAAACCTTCGCGGACATCATCTCCGGTGAGGCGATCTTCTTTCTTTCGAATGAATCCTTGTTCTTCACCAAACTTATTAACAATTGATGTAAGTGCCGTACGAAAACCCTCTTCGTGTGTTCCGCCCTCGTGAGTATTGATGGTATTTGCGAATGTATAAACGGACTCTGAAAATCCCTCATTCCACTGCATGGCAACTTCTAGTGACATGCGGTTTTTGTTCTCACTTGCTTCAAAGTAAATAATTGATTTATGTGTTTCACCGCGAGTTGAGTTCAAGTGTTTTACGAAGTCTGCAATACCGCCGTCGTACTTATAGCGCGCATGTAGTTGCTCGCCTTTTTCATCAACGTGTCCGGGGCGGGCATCAGTAAGTGAAATTGTCAGGCTTTTGTTTAGAAATGCCATTTCGCGAAAACGTGCGGATAAAATTTCAAATGAAAAATCTGTTGTTTCAAAGATTTCCTGCGACGGCCAGAATTGAACTGTTGTACCAGATGATTTGGATGCTTCACCTTTTTTAAGCGGCGCGGTTGGAACGCCTAGTTTGTAACTTTGTGACCAGTGGAAGCCATCGCGTTGTACAAATACTGAAAGATCAGAGCTGAGCGCATTAACAACTGAGATACCAACACCATGTAATCCACCTGAAACTGAGTAACCACTGTCGCCGAATTTTCCACCGGCGTGTAAAACGGTGAGAACAACTTCAAGAGCTGGTTTTTTCTCAACAGGGTGCATGTCTACTGGGATACCGCGGCCGTTATCGACGACTTGAACGCTGCCATCTGCCATCAGAGTTACATTTATTTCATCGCAGTGACCA
>JBIKPX010000039.1:0-7909 GCA_044357195.1 Candidatus Planktophila sp.
AAACGGCGCCGGTAAATCAACTGTCTTGCAGATCATGGCTGGATTACAACAACCATCAAATGGTGAAGCGTTTTTAACTCCCGGATACTCAGTAGGTATTTTGTTACAAGAGCCAGTTCTGGATGAAACAAAAACTGTTCTTGAAAACGTGCAAGAAGGTGTTGCCGAAACAATTGGTTTACTCAATCGCTTTAACGCTGTCTCAGATGAGATGGCAAGCCCTGATGCTGACTACGACAAGTTATTAGCTGAAATGGGAACGCTGCAAGAACAACTCGATCACCGCAATGCTTGGGATTTAGATTCACAACTAGAGCAAGCAATGGATGCACTTCGCTGTCCAGCACCTGATGCTGATGTAAAGGTTTTATCTGGTGGAGAAAAGCGACGCGTTGCATTATGTAAGTTGCTCTTGCAAGCACCAGATTTGTTGTTGCTGGATGAACCAACTAACCACTTAGACGCCGAATCTGTTTTGTGGCTCGAACAACACCTAAACAAGTACCCAGGCGCCGTTGTCGCAATTACGCACGATAGATACTTCTTAGACAACGTTGCACAATGGATTCTCGAACTCGATCGAGGCCGCGCATATCCATACGAAGGTAATTACACGACTTATCTTGAAACAAAGTCTGCTCGTCTTAAAGTTGAAGGTCAGAAGGATGCAAAGCGCGCGAAGCGTTTGGCTGAAGAACTTGATTGGGTTCGACAAAATGCAAAGGGACGTCAGACAAAGTCCAAAGCACGTCTTGCACGCTATGAAGAGATGGCAGCTGAAGCTGACAAGATGCGCAAACTCGACTTTGAAGAGATTCAGATTCCACCTGGACCGCGCCTTGGAAATGTTGTTGTAGAAGTTGAACATCTATCAAAAGGATTTGGCGATCGCTTACTCATCGATGACCTCTCCTTTACATTGCCACGTAACGGAATTGTTGGTGTCATCGGACCTAACGGTGCGGGAAAAACAACTCTCTTTAAAACGATTTTGGGTATGGAAACGCCAGATAGTGGTTCGGTAAAAGTTGGTGAAACAGTAAAGATTGCTTACGTCGATCAGTCACGTGGTGGAATTGATCCAAAGAAATCTCTCTGGGAAGTTGTTTCCGACGGTCTTGATTTCATCAAAGTCGGACAAGTTGAAATGCCATCTCGCGCATATGTTTCAGCTTTTGGATTTAAAGGCCCAGATCAACAAAAGGCTGCTGGAGTTTTATCTGGTGGTGAAAGAAACCGATTAAATCTTGCACTGACTCTCAAACTAGGTGGCAACTTATTACTCCTTGATGAACCAACGAATGATTTAGATGTTGAAACACTTGGCTCTCTTGAAAACGCGCTGCTGGAGTTTCCAGGATGCGCAGTCGTCATATCCCACGATCGTTGGTTTTTAGACCGCATCACAACTCACATTTTGGCTTACGAAGGTGATTCAAAGTGGTTCTGGTTTGAAGGAAACTTTGAATCATATGAAAAGAACAAGATCGAACGCCTTGGTGTCGATGCTGCTCGTCCGCATCGCGTGACATACAGAAAACTCACACGCTAATGCGCCACACAGCAAAGGTTCATGTGCGCTGGGATGACCTTGATGCATTTGGCCATATCAATAACGCCGCATATTTAGTATTTGTGCAAGAAGCGCGCGCAGATTTCACATGGTTCACCCGAGAAAAAGCTGGCAAACAACCATTACTTGCTGACATGGTTGTTGCTCGCGCTGAAATCGATTACATCGAACCAATTTATGACGGCGGCATGGATATTGATTGCCAGATTTGGATTACTCGAATAGGCAACGCATCTTTTGAGATGGAGTACGAACTTATTCATAAGGGCGTGATCCGAGCACGTGTTAAAACCACACAGGTGGCAGTCTCAATTGAAACAAAGAAATCTCGTCCGCTAAGTGATGAAGAACGTGAATTTTTGAGTGAATATCTTGAGGAAGCCAAGTAATTGATTAAGAAAAGAATCCTGCATCCAGCATGGATTGCTATGGGCGTTACATTCGTAACGCTGGCAATTACTGCAGGCTTTAGAAGTGCTTCATCTGTACTCATCATTCCGCTTGAAGAGGCATTTGGTTGGGGGCGCGAACAAGTCTCTTTAGCAGTTGCAATTAACGTACTTATCTATGGCTTGGTAGCACCATTTGCCGCAGCCCTCATGGAACGCTTTGGAATACGCAGAGTTGTTATGTCAGCCCTGTTATCTGTCAGCGTTGGAGCCGGACTTACTATTTTCATGAATGCACCATGGCAACTGATGCTTCTGTGGGGCTTTGTAGTTGGCGCAAGCACTGGCTCGCTCGCTCTTGTCTTTGCAGCAACCGTTGCCAATCGTTGGTTCGTTGAAAGACGCGGAATCGTCATCGGTGTATTAACGGCTAGCTCTGCAACTGGACAACTTATTTTCTTACCAGGGCTTTCACACATTGCTGAAGTAAATGGCTGGAAGAGTGTTTCGCTAACTATTACTTTTGTTGCACTGGCTTTGCTACCTCTTGTGTGGCTATTTCTTAAAGAGCGCCCACAAGATGTTGGAGTTCTTCCTTATGGTGCCCCAGATAACTGGCAGCCACCGGCCAAGAGCTCAATGAGTGCTGGAGTATTAGCCATAGATACTCTCAAGCAAGCAAGTAAGAAAAAAGATTTCTGGTATTTATTTGGTTCCTTCTTTGTTTGTGGTCTATCAACTAATGGATTAATTGGAACTCACTTCATTCCAGCAGCCCATGATCACGGAATGGGAACGACCACAGCAGCAAGTCTTTTGGCTCTCGTTGGAGTTTTTGACCTTGTGGGAACTATTGCTTCAGGTTGGCTCACAGATAAATATGACCCACGTAAGTTGCTCTTCTTCTACTATGGATTTAGAGGATTATCACTTCTTCTTCTGCCATCGATTCTTTTTGCATCCATTCATCCCTCAACGTTAGTTTTTGTAATCTTCTATGGTCTTGATTGGATTGCAACAGTTCCACCAACGATCATGCTCTGTCGCACAATTCTTGGCCCAGAACGCGCAACGGTTGTCTATGGATGGGTATTCGTTGCTCATCAAATTGGCGGTGCTCTGGCAGCCTTTGGAGCGGCTGTATTACGTGTTCAATTTGGTGACTACGCAATTGCGTTCTATATCAGCGCGATCATGTGTTTGGTAACTTCCTACTTCGTTCTTCAAATTGCGAAAGGTCAATCTCGCGAGGCAATTACTACATGAGCACCATCTATGACGAAATCGGCAGTGAAGCTTTTGAGCAGCTAGTCTCACATTTTTATGCGCTGGTTTCAATTAATCCTGTCATTGCACCGATGTATCCAAAAGATGATTTACATGGCGCAGCCCTTCGCTTAAAGATGTTTCTGGAGCAATATTGGGGTGGACCAACGACCTATACAGAAGAGCGTGGGCACCCGCGTCTTCGTATGCGTCACGCAGAGTTTCACATCGATACGAAAGCTCGTGATGAGTGGCTCTCATGCATGAGAGAAGCGGTTGCTGATTTAAAAATACGCGAAGAACTCAAAACGCAGTTATGGCAATATCTTGAAATGGCAGCAAATGCCATGGTCAATCAACCAGATTGAGAAAGATTTCCAACCTTTAAAATCTCGCCATTTCGTAAATACCAGAGCGTTCCTTGTGAATCGCGAATGGTTGTAATTCTTAAACCAACCTTTTCAACGGTTCCTTTAACCTCTAGAACATCAACTGAGTCACCGACTCCGTATTGATCTTCAATGAGCATAAAGATTCCAGAGAGAATATCTCGCACTAAAGTTTGTGCACCGAGTCCGAGGGCAACACCAATCACACCGGCGGAGGCAATAATTGGGCCTAAATTAAATCCGAATTCACCTAAAATCATTGCAAATGCTAGAACCCAAATAATTGCATTAAGAGTGCTTGATAAAACTGTTCCAGTTGTTCGCGCTCTCTCTTTTTGACGTGAAACAGTATTTGTGGGTCCTGGTACTAAATCAGCTGTTGCCAATCGAGTCATTGCTCGATCTATGGCGCGGCCGCCAAAATATTGAGTAAATAGCGCACCTGCTATGACCAGCAAAATTCTCAAGGGGGAGCCGCTAAACCACTGCCATATTTCTTGAAATCTCTCGCTCATAAATCACACTCTAACGAAATTGACATAAGAAATTTACTCAGAAATACCCCCTTATCGAGACCTTTTAAGGCAAGATAAACCAATCGGTGCGGGCCACGCGCTGAGAATCGGAGTGCAGATGTTGCGGACCTTGGTCTTAAATGCCACCTACGAACCACTGGGTGTTATTTCAGATCGTCGCGCGCTGATTCTCTGCCTCAACTCCAGAGCAACAATGGTTGAGGATTCCGGGACGGTTTTGCGCTATTCATCCGGAGAAATCGCACTCCCATCAGTTATTAGATTAAATAAATTTGTTCGAATTCCATATCGCCATTCAGTGCCACTTTCACGTCGGGCAATATTTGCCCGAGATGGTGGACGTTGCGTTTATTGCGCGGCTCCTGCAACATCTATTGATCACGTGATTCCACGAAGCCGTGGTGGTGCTCACAATTGGGAAAACGTAGTTTCTGCATGTCATCGTTGTAATCACACCAAGGCTGATAAGCCCTTAAAAGACTTGGGATGGCGCTTGCGCACACTTCCACGCGAACCTGTTGGTGCGGCATGGAGAATTCTTGGAACGGGTCGCACAGATAAGACCTGGTTGCCATATCTGGAACCATTTGGCGTGGCAGCAGCAACTGCCTAAATAACTTAGACTTATCCATATGTTAAACAACTTCGTTTCAGGCTTGGCCATGATCAATCAAGAAGATGGAACGATTCCGGGTCCAGCTTTAAGCGCCCTTGAAACTGTAATCACTTTCGTGATTGTTCCCACCGTACTCTTTCTGGTTATTTCACTAATTTCTTATGCAGCAACGGCTGAACGCAAGAAGAGTACAAAGTCAGTTATTACTCACATCGAGTAATTAAGCATCCTTTGATTGTGCACGCAATGATCGTGCAAGACCATCTCGACCTTCAATAATCACACGGCGAAGCGCACTAGGTGCATCTTTACCAGTGACATCAATCCACTTTTGAGCCTTGGCCAGTGTTTCTTGGCTGACTACAAAGCTTGGAAATAGCATCGTGGCAGTAGTTTCTGCGATTTCATAACCCGCAGTAGTCCAAAGATCGATCAAAATTGCAAAGTATTGATCGACATATGGAGTCAGTAATTCAGATTGCATTGCAACGTTAAATCCACGGCAGGTGTATGCATGGATGGTGTTGCTAAGTTTTTCTGACGTTACAGCCTTGAATGCTTTCTCTTTTGCAGCAGCAGTTGCAATAGCAGCGTGAGCAAGTGCTCCGTACTGCTTTCCATGAGCTGTGTTGTCTTTGCCAACTTCTGCATCAATATCTGCTGGCCCAAGTAGTCCGCGCTTTACGGCGCAGATCACAAGGTGCCAACGGATCTCAGCATCAACTGTTAAACCCTTAACGCTGCCATTTAGAATTTCTAGTATTTCCTTGCCTTGTGCATCAGTTGCTGCTGATTCAGCAAAAGCACGTGCGAATGAGAGTTGGTGATCACTTGCCGCAGGTGCTGCCTTAAGGAATCTATTAAGAGCATCAGAAACTGTTATGCGCAGTGCAGCGCGGTGGGAAGGCGCTGCATATAACCAAATGGCTGTCTCAATGTTTGTGTTCGTTGCTGTGACGATAGAGATATCACTTTCTGTGCCCAGTGCGTTGAGCGCAATTGCAATGTAATCAGATGCACTGAGTTCGCCATCTCGCACTGAATCCCATAGCGATGCCCAAATCAGAGAACGGGCAAGAGGCTCCTTTAATCCACCAAGATGTGATTTAAGTGTGGCAATGGAGCGATCATCAAAGCGAAGCTTTGCATAGGACAAATCGCCATCATTGATCAAAACCAAATCTGCTTCTTTCTCGCCATGTAGCTCTGAGACATCGGTTAAGGCGCCTGCAATATCTAGTGCAACACTTTTTCTCTTAACAAGTGAATCTCCGGCGATATCAAAGAGTGCAACACGCAAACGGTGTGGACGCAACTCTTTTGATCCAACAGGCATCGTTGGTGCTTCTTGCTTAATTGCTAACTTTTTATATGTTCCCGCTTCAATCTGGATTTCAGGACGCAGCGTGTTAACACCGGCTGTCTGTAACCACGTTGCTGCCCATGGCTTGAGGTCGCGGCCACTGGTGGCTTCTAGTTCGACCATCAGGTCATTAAGAGTTGTATTTTTAAAGGCGTGCTTTGTGAAATAAATACGCAGACCTTTAATGAAGTTTTCGCGGCCAACGTGCTCAACTAATTGCTGAAGCACAGATGCACCCTTTGCATATGAAATTCCATCGAAGTTTGTCTTCACATCTTCTAGATCTTTCATCTCTGTGGCAATCGGGTGAGTAGTTGAAAGTTGATCTTGGCGATAAGCCCAGTTCTTGCGTAATGCGTTGAATTCAGTCCACGCATTTGTGTATTGCGTTGCTTCACTAGTTGCCATGTAAGAAGCCCACTCAGCAAATGACTCGTTAAGCCACAAATCTTCCCACCACGCCATGGTGACAAGATCGCCAAACCACATGTGCGCCATTTCGTGCAAAATTGTGCTGGCACGACCCAGATGCTTGCTCTCGGTGACCTTGCTTCTAAAAATCAAAACATCTTCATGGAAAGTAACGCAACCAACGTTTTCCATGGCGCCCCAGTTGTATTCGGCCACGGCTAGTTGATCATATTTACCAAATGGATATGCCAGACCAAAAGTCTTTTCAAAGTAGGCAAAGCCTTGCTTTGTTACCTTAAAAATATTGTCAGCATCTACGTATTTAAAGAAAGATTTACGGGCATAGATTCCTAGCGGGATTGTTTTCTCACCCACGTATTCATCTTTAACATATTGGTAGGCACCGGCCACAATCGCGGTGACATATGTTGAAATGATTTGTGACTCTTTGAATTGAGTGAGTTTGGAGTCAGAGCCCACATCAGTGACTGAATCGATGTCGTAATTTGAAATTACTTCCCAGTGCTTTGGTGTGATGGCACTGATTGTGAAAGTAGCTTTTTGATCTGGCTGATCGAAACAGGCATACATCTGCCTGGCATCGCCTGTTTCAAATTGGGTGTATAGATAGACCTCGTTATCTGCAGGGTCTACGAATCGGTGCAGGCCTTCGCCAGTGTTTGAGTAATTCGCTTCGATTTCAAGGAAGAGTTCATTTTCTGCAGCAAGTGCTGGAAGGTGAATCGTTTGCCCGTCGTAATCTTTGACATCAAAGGCTGCGCCATTAAGAGTTGCTGTAACTACTCGCTTTCCCACTGCATCAATAAAAGTGGATTGGCCAGGCTTTAATCCAGCGAATTTCACTGTGGTTTTAGCAATGAAAGTTTCAGCACTCGTTGTTAGATCAAGATCAATTCGATAACTATGGGTTTTAACCAGGGTAGAGCGTGTAGATGCTTCATCGCGGGTCAGATTTACTCCTGGCACAAGAACTCCTCATAATCTTTATCGTGTGTGATTTCAGGTTGATATCTAAGCATGTAAGAGTTACCCAGTGGAACGTCAAGGGATCAAGAGCTTTCGCTTACGCGGAAAACGGATGACTCGAGCACAAAATGCGGCACTGGAGCGTTCATGGGATCAATTTGGAATTATTGCCGGCACATCAATTGATACCGATCAATTGTTTGCTTCAGCCAAAGAAGTAATCGTCGAAATTGGATTTGGCATGGGGGATGCTACGGCTGAAATAGCCAAAGCACACCCCGACAATGGATATATCGCCATCGAAGTACATCCACCAGGAATTGGAAAATTACTCTCGCTAATTGAAGAGCATAATTTAAGCAATGTGCGCATCATCGAA
>JBIKPX010000131.1:0-2530 GCA_044357195.1 Candidatus Planktophila sp.
ACCTTTTCCCCGCGGCTGTGTAAAACCATAAAGACGTTGGAACGGCCCCCGCTGTCGTTGTAACAACTAAATTTAACGTAGTTGGAATATCGACAGAAGATGATGTCACCGCAGAGATTACAAGATGCACTAAGTACTTCTTGTGAGCTAGCAATGCTCCAAAGTTTGATGAAACTGCGCTAGATCCAGCCGTACCGGTCAAAGTATTTATGAATGTAAATTGGTTACTAGAAATTGAAGTTACGCCTGCAGCTCCGGGGGCGCCATCCAGTCCCGTCGCCCCAGTCGCACCTGTACTTCCTGCTGGTCCAGTTGGTCCCGCTGGACCAGCACTTCCTGATGCACCCGCTGCACCTGTTTCACCCGCTGCGCCATTTGATCCTGCTGCGCCAGCTAATCCTGTTGCACCCGTTGCGCCAGTAGCACCTGCTGTTCCAGAAACTGTTGAAGTATTTGTAACTGTTTTGCCATCAGAACCTGCAACACCTGGGGTTCCAGATTTTCCATCTGTTCCGGCAGCCCCTGCTGTTCCGCGCAGTGAAATTGCTGCTGGCCACACATTGTTTTTCTTCGGGCCATAGATGTTTAAGTTCTTGGTATCAATATAGAAATCACCATTGATGCCAATACTTTTTACTGGCGCTGATATGCCGTTGAGTATTGTGTTTGGAATTGAATTCGCTGTTCTGCCTGCAGACTTAACTTTGATGACGGATTTCGTGGCTGCAAAACCTGGCTGAACAGCGAAAAGTGTAAGAACGCAGATGGATGCAAATACTCTGGTGAGAGCCTTGTGGCTTTTCATGAGGACTTTCCTTTGTTAGGGATTCCCAGTCTGTGCGCCTAAATACTTCACCGAAATAGGACTACCCCTATACCGGCGATGTGGGAGAGGTGGCACTTACCCAAAAGAATTCACATGGACCCCACAGGATTCTCGCTGTTGTTTTTTAAGTTAGGAGGGTTTATTACGAGTAGTTAATGACGTGGGGTCGTTAACAGAGTTCTTACGGGACGAAGGGGCAGTAAATGTCAAAGAGAAAAATTGCAACTGTTGTATTAACAACTGTTGCACTTACAGCCGGAAGTTTAGGAGTTGCTAACGCTGCTTCGAAAACAACGCGAACTGTTGTAACAAAATCAATTACAAAAGTTTCGCAACCAAGTGCTAATGCACGTGGGATAGGCGGGCCAATTGCTGCACTAGACGGCCTGCTTTCCGGTTTAGTCACCAAGGGAACAATCACTCAGGTTCAAGCAGACGCAATTAAGGCCGCAGTACTTGCTGCAGCTGAAAGTGCAAAAGCTAATCGCCCTGCAAAGGCGATGAGTCCTGAGCGCGCAGCCAAGGATGCATTGATCTCTTCGATTCTTGGAATTGACTCAGCAACAATTAAGTCACGTATGCAAGCAGGAGAAACTCTTGCCGCAATCGCTGGCTCAAAGAAAGATGCATTAATTGCAGCTCTCGTTGCTGAACACACCAAGAAAATTGATGCAAAAGTTGCTGCTGGAAAGTTAACTGCTGCACAAGCCACAACCTTAAAAGCTGGTCTTCTCGCACACGTGAGCGAAGAAATCAGCGAAGTAAAGGGCAAGGGCAAGCATGGTGGACCAATGACAGCGCCTGCTCCTCTAGCAACACCTTCTAACTAAATATTCGTATCTCCTCCTTACGGGTAAGAAAGACCCGCTACTAAGAAATTAGTGGCGGGTCTTTCGTTTTGTGCCTCTGCGCGTGAGAGTATTTCGCCATGCGCGTACACATCGGAAGCGATCATGCAGGTCTTGAATTAAAGAATTCTCTAGTTGATTACTTAAAGAGTTCTGGGCACGATGTCATTGATCATGGACCACACGAATATGACGCACTCGATGATTACCCAGTTTTTTGCATTCCTGCAGCTCAAGCAGTCGCCAATGAATCTGGCTCATTCGGAATTGTTCTAGGTGGTTCGGGCAATGGCGAACAAATGGCGGCTAATAAAGTTAAGGGAATCCGCGCGGCTCTGGTCTGGAGTGTTGAGACTGCAAAATTAGCACGCGAGCACAATGATGCAAATGTCATTGCAATTGGTGGGCGCATGCACTCCATTGATGTCTGCAAAGAACTTATTGACGTATTTTTAGCAACACCTTTTAGCAATGATGAGCGTCATGTGCGCCGCATTGGGCAAGTTTCAAATTTCGAAACTAAGGGTTCTATTTAATCTTTTACTTGGTAATGAAAATCGCTGATTCGGTGATCTTTGTCTAATCCTTTACCTTCAAATTTCGTATAGGGACGCCACTGTGGCCGTGGAACTTCTCCCCCTGTAAATAGTGTGGATCCTGCAAAGACTGCTTGTATCGACTCTGCGTATGGAACCCAATCTGTTGCAATATTTATATACCCACCAGATTTAACTTTGCGATGGATTAAAGCAAGAAATTCAGCGTTGACTATGCGCCGCTTATTATGTTTCATCTTTGGCCATGGATCCGGGAAAAATAAGTGAAAACCATTAATGCTGTGATCGGCAAACATCGT
>JBIKPX010000132.1:0-2507 GCA_044357195.1 Candidatus Planktophila sp.
ATTCGTTGTGAAATCTAAATCATTTCCGAGTCGACCAAGAATTGCATCGCGCACGGGTCCGCCAACTAAGGCCAATGTAAAACCTTCGGCCTTAAAGGCAGCAGCCAGTGAACTAGCTAGTGGTGCGCGTTCAATGAGTGAACGAATAGCCAGTTCTCCTGCGGCGCCTAGTGCTGTACTCACAATAAGTAAGGTTAGAGCAGTAGCCTTACTCCATGATCCCTGCACCTGGTGCGGGCAGCGAAGGTACGAAGAAAAAGCGGAAGCGCAGACGCCCCGCCAATCGCGCCCCACAAACTTTAACTACAGGCACGACCCCCACACCTAGTAAAAAACCCGCGCGCCCATATGCCAAGCGCGTGGATGAAGTAAGTGCTGGCGGACTTGTAATAGATAAGAGTGGATCACAAGGTTTATTAATTGGTCGTCGTGATCAAAAAGATCCAACAGGTGCAAAAATCTTATGGTCACTTCCAAAAGGACATATAGAAGAAGGTGAAACACCTGAGCAAGCAGCTATTCGCGAAGTTGCTGAAGAGACTGGCATTAATTCAGATATAACGAAATCACTCGGTGTAATTGATTTCTGGTTTATGGCTGGCGGAAAAAGAATTCATAAAACAGTTCACCACTTTATGTTTAAAGAAACTGGTGGATTACTTACTCCTCAAGAAAGTGAAGTCGATGAGGTCGGCTGGTTTCCACTGAGCGAGATAGTTGGATTGCTGGCATACCCAGATGAGAAAAAGCTCATCGCAAAGCACTCTGAGTTACTCGTATGAAAAAGATAATTCTTTTCGCACTCATCACACTCTTTATTCTTCCTGCCCCCGCACAAGCTGAATCTCGCGAAGTTCAAATCACGGCCACCGTGCACCGTAACTTCGATGGAAAATTTAGAAATGATGAATTAGCAAATGACATTGCCATTGGCGGGCGATTGTGGAAACTCATTTTTTCTACAGATCTCACCCCTCGAATTTGGGTTATTGATGCCGCACTCATTGAAGAAATAACCGCCATGACTGCGCCCTATGAATTACGTGATGGAAAGAAATTTGATCCTTCAATTGACGCCGTTGCCTTTTTATCTCAACTCAAAAAAGTAACACAAAACGCACAAGTCGTTGCACTGCCATATGGAAATCCAGATCCTGACTTAGTGCGCGAATTCGCGCCCAGTGAACTCAATTATTATTACAAGACCGCGCAAACAAGATTGGCCACAGCATTGGCTCGCCCGGTTCGTAGCGAACCATTAGCTGGTTGGAGTAAAGGCCAAACTTATTTTTCTAAGGAGCTACGCGAGCAATACACAAAGAATCGCAAAGCAATAACAGCGCTTTCAACGGTTGTTGATCCTTCAGAATTAGCTGATATCCGAGCGCAGTTGGGCCGTTTAATGTCACCATCTCTTACCAAAACAGATCGAACATATTTTTCATTTAATGCCACACAAGAAGTCTATAAATATAAAGAACGTCTAAAAATTTATAGCGGTAAGTACCAATTAACCTCTGCGCAATCTAAGTTACCTATTACTTTGGCAAATGGCTTTAAATCAGTTGTAAAGGTGAATTTAAACCTATATGCGGGTTCTTCTCGTATAAGCATTGATAGCGTTAAAGATATTGTCCTAGAACCAAAATCTAAGACGCAGATATCAATACCTGTTGAAGTCTTTGCACCTGGTCAGACATATATAAGAGCCCAATTTGTTAATGCAGATGGACGTGCGATTACTGATCCTGTTGAGTTATCTCTTAATCTGACGGTAATTGATTCTCGTGTTGCTTGGTTTACAACGGGCGCGGCAGTACTTTTGTTCCTAGCCGCGATTACCCAGAGTGTGCGACGAGTACGGAGGGCGCGTAAGTGAAAGAACACGAACTCTTCCGCGCTTCTAGCGTGATGGCAGTTGGCACAATAATTTCTCGTATCACCGGATTTATCGGTGGTGTGATCATGATTGCAACTCTGGGCACAGCGCTACTAGCTGATGCGTTTAACGTTGCAAACACAATGCCCAATATTTTGTATAACTTACTTGTTGGCGGCGCCCTGACTGCAATATTTGTACCGCAACTAGTGCGCGCATTTGATGACGCCGATGGTGGTCATCTATTTGCCTCGCGTTTAGTAACAACAATTAGCGGAATTCTTTTAGCACTTGTTGTCATCGGAGTAATTTTTGCTCCACAACTTGTTTATTTGTATGCACCAAGTTTTTCAACACCAGGTTTTGAAACTGAACGTGAGATTGCAATTGCCTTCACCCGTTACTGCTTGCCGCAGATCTTTTTCTTAGGTTTATTTACAATGCTTGGCCAAGTTGCCAACGCGCGTGGTTCTTTTGCACCCCTTATGTGGGCACCGATTGCCAATAACCTCGTAGTTATCGTTGTTTTCTCGGCGTTTTTGCTTAAATGGCCAACTGTCAACGTTGATTCAATTACTGATACGCAGATTCAAATTCTTGGATGGGGAACAACAGCTGGCATCATTAT